>VXRG01000067.1:0-98266 GCA_009838625.1 Caldilineaceae bacterium SB0664_bin_27 | reverse complement strand
ATATTGATGGCGTGCGCCCCTTTTCTGGAGCTTGCCTTAAATCCTGCGTTCTTAATTATCGCAACCAACAACGCGCCCGCGCCTGGGCCGGGCGCCGGCGCCTATTCGGTTGCGAAGGCAGGTCTAACACAGTTGGCCCGTGTCGCAGCCCTGGAAATGGCTGCAAAAGGCATTCGCGTGAATGTCCTGCACCCGAATGCCGTCTTTGACACCTCTCTATGGAGCGAGGAACTGTTGAAGGAACGCGCCGACAGCTACGGGATCAGTGTGGATGCGTATAAGGCCAGGAACCTGCTCGGCGTTGAGATAACCTCTTCCGATGTGGCCGCAATGGCCTGCGCCGCGGCCGGTCCTGTATTTGCCAAGACTACCGGCGCGCAGATTCCAATAGACGGGGGCGATGAACGCGTAATCTAAAGTGTGCGGGGGCCGGCACCGTGTCCAGCCTGTTCTGCGATTTCCATCGCGCCCCTATGAGAAGGGGTAAGTTCTGCCGCCGACCGCTCCTAGGGCGGACGTAGAGGCGACGCGAGTTGTTTAATCCGGCGTGAGAAGGGACTTTGCACTGCAAAGTGTGGATTGGTATACTGATCAGGTTGCGCTGGCGAGCGAGGATTAGGCTTGAAGCGCTGGTCCTACAAGGAAGCGGCCAGCGGAACTGAAAGCAAGTTCCGGTACTGCTCTCCCCCCACCCAATTTACGATGTCAGGCTCCGGAGGATCTGGATTCTTCAGAGGAGGCCATTATGTTTCGAACAGTGAGTCGGGTTGTGCCCATTTTGATTCTGATCGTGTTTGTCGCGACAGGTGTTGCACTTGTTCAAAACGGGCATATCACGACAGATTTGGCCGCGAATGACTGGCTTGTGTCCGCCACGGGGGCACAGCCGAGTGCGGTTGAGCCCCAGATCAGCATTCCAACGTATTTTGGCTCTCTCGAAGTTACGAAGTCGCGCGCGGTTACGCCGGGCGTGGGCGGGGAGGTCCTAGAAGTTCTGGTCGAGGTGGGCGACCTGGTTGAGGAGGGGCAGGAGCTGTTCCGCCTGGACTCGACGCAACTCGACTGGGCCGTTCAACGTGCGGAGATCGCGCTGGAGCTGGCACGGATAGCGCTCCTTGAGATCAATGAGCAGTCTTCCGAGGGTGATCTTGCCGTTGCACAGGCCAATCTGGAGCTGGCAAAGTCCAACTTCGCCAAATTGGAAACCGGGGGCGTAACTGAAGACGAATTGGCGGCAACGCGCGCCAGCGCCTCCGCCGCGTGGTCGCGTTACAACGAGCTTCTTGCCGGCCCGACAGAGGCGCGTTTGCAGCAGCTGCGAGCCCAAGTTGAAAGAGCGGAGCTGGCTGTAACGCAGGCGCAGCGGGCATATAATGAGGTCGCATGGCGCGGCGACGTCGGTAAGACGCCGCAGGCCGCGAATCTGCAGCGGGTTACAATTGACCTGAACGTGGCGCAAGCATCTTACGTAGAAGCGACTCAACCGGCACGGGCTTCGGAAGTACAGTCTGCGCTAGCCGCGGCCCACCGGGCCCAACATGCGTTGAACGAACTTGAAGAGGGAATTTCGGAAGTCGATTTGGCAGTAGGCAGAGCGAGGGTCGCGGCAGCTGAGGCGACAGTATTGAGAATAATGGAGTTGACGACCAGCCAGAAGTCTGCAGAACTACGAGTGAGTCAGGCGCTCGTCAACCTGGAAGAGTCGCAACAGCGAATGGAGAAGGCCGTCGTTCGTGCGCCGCTGACCGGCGTAGTTCTTGCGCTCGCCGCTGAGGAGGGCCAAGTGATCGGCGCCTCTTCCCCAGCCGCCGTAATCGGCGATCCTTCTGCGCTGGAGCTGGTCGTGGGAATTCCGCAGGACCAGGTCCTGACGATGTCTGTAGGCGATCCAGTTCGCATTACCCGGTTCGGGAGCGACGAAATCTCGGTTCAATCGACGATTTCCAAGATCGCCCCCATCAGTTTGCCCGGCAAAGGAAATTCGACTTTTCCTGTTACGATTCGTTTGCCTGAAGACGGCACTGCCCAGTTCAATCCCGGAATCTTTGTCTCGGCGACTTTTGAATAGTCCAGTCGCAAGTTGATGAGTCTCGACTGAGAATGATCACCAGGCTGCGGGTACCATTGCCTTGTGGACCGGGTGGTTTAGAGTTCAACAGAACCAAAAACTGAATGGGAACCGCGAAGTGGTAGCGTGGCAGCACATCTGACGCTCCCATAACCAGGGTTCCCATTTGTTTCAGTTTTTTCCATCTTTGCTAACATTGGAGAGCGCATTGACGAGCCACATTCGAGTTTTGGAGATATGACAATGATGATTCGACTCGTTTTGGGGTTCGGTGCGCTAATTTTCCTCGCCTTAACGCAGCCTGGGTCGCTTCAAAGCGGGCAACTTGGAAGCGAGTTAGCCCAGTCGACACCGATTTCACCAACTGTCCTGGCGGTTGTGCGCAATCAGGGCGCTACTCTGTACGACCGACCGAACGGGGAGCCGCTGCAGGATCTCGTTGGAGGCTCCCTTGTTACCGCACGCTTGCGGTCCACTGACCTTCTTTGGGTGTTTATTCAGACCCGGGACCAATCTGAAGGATGGGTGGAAGTGCGGACTCTGCTGGCTGCCGGATTAGGACGGCTTCCCGTTGAGACGCCAACGCCGGAGCCCACCTCGACTCCGACAATAACACTTACTCCAACTCCCTCTCCATCACCGTCTCCAACACCGGAGGTGATGGCGGTTCAAGAGACGGCTACGAGTTCGCCCACGCCTATGGGCGAGACGACGGCAATGCCAGAGGCTACAGTAACGCCGGAGGCGATGGAGGAGTCGACACCGCAGCCTACTCCAGAGGCTATGCCAGAGGCAACAACGATGGCGGACACACCAGAGCCAACGCCAACGCCTTTCCAGCCGCCTGAAGGACCGGTTGCCTTGTCGCTGGCCAGAATAGGAGGGGCGGTGCTGTGGGATGGTGAAGACGGGGCATTTGTCGCACACTTCAAGGCCGGGTCTCGCTTGACGGCTGCCTTCCGGACGGAAAACGGCGAGTGGTTCTACGTGTACGACGACAATGGATTCCACGGCTGGGCCTCTGCGAAGGAGCTTCTTGTTGTCAGCGGTCACTTATTGACGGTCAAGGAATTTACGATTCCGCTGGATGAAATAGTTCCGATCGAAGATGAAGAGATGGCCCCCGAGGATAAACCTTCTGATATTGCACCGGCCATCCCGATTGAGAAGGTCGTCGTCACGGTAAACAGTTTTGGGCAGCGTTTGAACGTGCGTGCGGGGCCCGGCACGGAATACGACATCGTGGCAAAAGCGGTCGGCGGTGTGACTTTCAACGGAATTGGGAGAACGGAGGAAGGAGACTGGGTCAAGGTCGCCATCGCCGATCTGCCAAGCGGCTACGGCTGGGTCTTCGCCTTCTACGTTACGACAACAGGTCCTTTTGAGGAGTTGCCGGTTGAAGACGAAATGATGATGGAAGAAGAGATGGAGATGGATGCAGAGAAGGAGGACGAGATGGAGGAGCAGAAGGATATGGAGGGTGATGGTTGAGTTGAGTAAGGCAAGATGGGTTTTCCGCTCTTGGTCTTCCCTGCTCTCCCAGTGCGTTGTCCTTTCCTCCCTTTGCAGCGTTTTCCAACTGAATTACTGCGAAGGTCCAAGAGTTCCTGTCTGCGGTGTAATGCGGAAAGGAACTCTTTTCATTTTTCGCTACCGTTGTGTGCGAGAGATGGAGAGATGGCGGAACAGGGGCGTGAGGTGAGTGTGGGCAGGCAAGAGGCGGGAATGGCCAGTGCCATTCCACGACGGTCAAATATGAGTCCACTCGTCGAACTACCTGCAGTTCAAACAGAACAGGAGAATTGGCAATGGGAACCGCTGTAAAGATCGGCGTGATAGGCGCCGGGAGCGCGACGTTTTCGTTGGGTCTTGTAAAGGACCTCTGTCTAACGGAGAGCCTGAAGGGAAGCCACGTGAGCTTCATGGACGTGGACGCAGAGCGGCTGCAGATGATCCACAAGCTGGCCGAGCGTTATGCCGACGAGTTGGGGGCAAATATAACGTTCGACCAGACCCTGGACCGCCGCGAGGCGATGCAGGATGCCGACTTCGTCATCAACACTGCCTCAGTCGTGACCTACGAGTCCGGGCTGGAAACACGGGACTTAATCCAGGACTTTGGCTATGATTGGGACGGGCCGGGGTCGCTGGAGTACTCGTATTACAACACCTCATTTATCCTGGAGGTGGCGAAGGAGATTGAGAAGGTTTGTCCCGATGCCTGGCTGATACAGTCCGGTAACCCGGTCTATGACGGCTGCACGGTTATTGGCCGCGAGACGGACGTAAAGGTCTGCGGTTTGTGCCACGGCTATTACGGCTACCGTGACATCTGCGACATGCTGGAGATCGACCATACGAAGGTGCAGTGGCAGGCGCCGGGGTTGAACCACAACATCTGGCTGACAAAGTTTGAATACGAGGGAATGGACGCGTACCCGCTCATCGATGAATGGATTCAAAGCAAAGGTGATGCGTATTGGGCGGAAACGGCAGCCAGCCGCCCTCTGCCGGCAGGCAGGACAGGTTGGAACGGCGAGTTGAAGAGGGCGTGGGAGATCGACTTGTCGCGTGCAGCAGTGCACATGTACAGACTTTACGGACTGATGCCGCTGGGCGACACTGTGTGGATGAAGTACATCGGATGGTGGTACCACAAGGATTTCGATGCCAAGCGCTTCTGGTTCGGCGAGCCTTGGGGCGGTCAGCGCTCGCACCTTTCGTGGCCGATGTACGTCGACAACCAGAATCGCAGAGTTGAACAGATCGCCCGCCTCGCCCAGGATCCGAAGGCAAGCCTGGTGGAGAACCTGGGCAAAAGTAAGACGATTGAGCAGCAGGTGCCAATCATTGACGCCCTGGTTAATGACAATGAAGGCCAGTTCCAGGTTAACGTGCCCAACCAGGGCGCGCTGCCTGGAGTTCCGGATGACATTGCGGTGGAGATACCAGCAGTGGTGAACAAGGATGGGATCCACCGTATCCAGGTTGACCCGCTGCCGCAGAAGATCATGCTTACACAGATTCTGCCTTTGGTTCTCTCGCTAGAGCGAACGCTTCTGGCTATCAAGACTGGGGATCGCTCGCTTCTGTTATGGGAGTTACTGGACGACAACGATACGCGCTCATATGCTCAAGCGGAAGAGACGCTGGAAGCGATTTTGGGCCAAGGCTACAACCGGAAGATGGACGAATATTTCCGTTGGCCGACAGATTGGGAAGCCAATGGTATCAGCGGTACGCCGGTGCTGGATGATCCGATTCTCAGGGCTGAGGGGGTAGTAGCCGATTAGGTAGAATCGTAGGAACCAAACGAAAACGCCTTTGTCATTCGGTCACATCGGCGTTAAGGTACTTAGGGGGACAGCTCTTTGAGGCGGAAGAGCGTCCCCCTTATTTCTATTTGTTCATCAGAGGAAATTGGAGCGACTCACCAGCTGCGGAAAGTCATCAAATGGAGTAAAGAGATGAAAGTCGTCGAAGTAGAAACCATTGTAGTAAAGAACGTGCCGCCGTTTCGGGGCGGGAGCATGTGGCTATTTGTTCAGCTGAAGACCGATGAGGGCATTGTCGGCCTGGGCGAGCGGCCTTCGGGAAATGCGAAGAATCTGGATGCGCAGGTCAGGCTGATCGAGGATCTCGGCGAGCAGTTTGTGGTTGGCGCCAACCCTTTTGACATCGAGAAGCTGTGGCAGACTATTTTTGCGTCGCGTCATGATTACCGCCATCCCGGACTGGATATGACCCCGGCTCTGAGCGCGATCGAGATGGCCTGCTGGGACATCGTTGGTAAGGCGGTGGGTCAGCCAATCTATAATCTGTTGGGAGGGAGGTGCCACGAAAAGCTGCGCGCCTACGCGTATATGCCGTCCGAAGGAATCTGGGAGAACCCGGAGAAGGCCGGGGAGATCGCCGCAAAGCTGGTGGAAGAGGGAAATACGGCGTGCAAGTTTGATTCCTTTCAGCCAATTTTCCCGAATCCAAGCGATTACTCGTTGAAGACAATCCGACACGTTGCCAAGATTTTCCAGTGCATTCGCGACGCAGTGGGCGACGAACTGGAGATTGGCATCGGGACGCACGGACAGTTCAGCACGGCTGGCGCGATCCGCGTCGCCAAGATTCTGGAGGAGTTCGACCCGTTCTGGTTCGAGGAGCCGGTGCCGCCAGAAAACATCGACGAGATGGCGCGCGTGGCGGCCCATACAAGCATCCCCATCGCCACCGGCGAGCGGCTGGTTTCGAAGTTCGAGTTTGCCCAGCTGCTGGAGAAGCAGGCGGCGCAGGTCATTCAACTGGATGTAGGTCAATGCGGGGGGATCCTGGAATCGAAGAAGATCGCGGGGATAGCGGAGGCGCATTACGCAATGATCGCCCCTCACATGTACTGTGGGCCTGTGGCAGCGGCCGCGGCCGTGCAGCTTGATACCTGTTCGCCGAACCTGTTGATCCAGGAGTACAACGGGGGCCCTCTGCACCAGGAGCTGTTCAAGGAGCCGATTGTATTTGAGAATGGCTATATCACGCCGCCTACTGGTCCGGGTCTGGGTGTTGAACTGGACGAAGCGGTTGTCAAGAGACAGTTATTGTAGGCGAGGGGAAAAAGGGAAAGCCAGTCATGGGTAGATTGGACGGCAAGGTGGCCCTGGTCACAGGCGCGGGGCGGGGGCACGGAGAGGCGGTTGCGATACGTTTTGCTGAGGAAGGCGCCGCGGTTTCGGTCTGTGACGTTCTTCCCGCAGACGAGTTGGATGGGTCAGTTGGCGAACGGATCAGGGCGGCCGGCGGGGAAGCGCTTTGCTCGCAATCAGATGTCTCGAAGGAGGAGCAGGTCCGTGAACTGGTAAAGCAGACCATTGACCATTTCGGGACGATCGACATTCTGGTGAACGTGGTGGGAATCGCCGGCCCAACGAAGGATGTATGGCAGATGAGCCTGGAGGAGTGGCAGGAGACTCTGGCGGTCAATCTCGATTCGGCGTTTCTTGGCTGCAAGTACGCTCTGCCTGAGATGATTCGCAAAAGGTACGGGCGGGTCATTAACTTCAGTTCAGGTACAGGGAAGCAGCCACTTTCGCATCGAACACCATACGCCACTTCGAAAATGGGAATCCTTGGTTTCACGCGCACGCTGGCTGCCGACGTGGGCCGGTACAACATTACGGTCAACGCTATCTGCCCGGATTCGCACGAGGAGCGGGGCATCGAGCTGGAACGGGCTCGCGCCGAATACAGAGGGGATCCGTTTGACGAAGAGGCGGTCCGGAAGCGGTACCGGGAACCCCGGCCGAACGCAGTCCTGGCCGGACGCTGGTGCGGGGACGAAGGCTTCGTTGAGAAGGGCGCGGGTTCTGAGGATGCTGCAGCGATTGCGGTCTTTCTCGCTTCGGACGATGCGGCAAGCATGACCGGTCAGGACATCAACTCCGGAGGATGGGTGATGTGGTGAGGACGGTGGGCCTATCCTCTGTTGGGCAAGGTGATGAAGCAGCTTGAGAAGGCAAGATCATGACAGCAACTTCAGTGCAAACCCGGCGGCAGTTCCTGTTGGAGTGGAACCGGGGCGGTATCAGCAGTCTGAAACTAGAGAACGATGTCTTTGATACCGAGTACATTACACCCGGCGAAACGCTGGGTGAGGTGCTGGTAGGCCTTCGCACTGTGGGTGGAGAATGGAGGTCTGCGACGACCTTCGCTTCTGGCGACATTCGAACAGTCGAGGACGACGGGCCGAGAGGACGGGCCTTTATATACAGCGGTGACGGAGAGTTGCTGCACGGGCTGCGGGGTCTGGGACTGATGGAACGCTTCAGCCTGGAAGGGGACCGTCTTTTGTGGACGCTGCAGTTTCATAACGAGACGGAAGAGACTGTCGAGATTGGCGACATCGGTCTGCCGCTGCCGTTCAACAAGCGCTTCTTGCGCGACAATCTGGCCAACTACACGCAGGTTGTCGCCCGCCACAGCTTCATTTCAGGTCATGGCTCGTTTATTTTCTGGCAGCGGCCCAATGGCGTCGGTCCTTACCTGGTTATGACACCTCTGGAAGGGACAAAGTTGGAATACTACGAGGAGATCGACCCTCACCCTTCAACCACCAGTGTGCCTTACCGCGCGTATATCCATTCAGCTTTGAGCGGAGGAGGCGAGACGCGCGGCACATGGCGCCAACCGCATACGAGCGTCAAGCTTGCGCCGCGAGGAAGAGAGGGAGATTCTGTTGCATACGGATTTTGCCTGCAGTGGGCTGTCGACTACGACGGTGTGCGGGACTTGCTCCACCAGGAAGGGCTGTTTGACGTTCAGGTTGTGCCGGGAATGACGGTGCCGATTGACCTGGGCTCTACGTTTTCAGTGCGGACTCAGCACAGAGAGTATGAACTGGGGACGGAATATCCAGACGAGACCAGCCTAGAGCTGGTGGATGAACCGCAAGTTGATACCAGGACCTATCGCGTACAGTTTTCGCGACTGGGGGAAAATCTCCTGACTGTGAGGTTCGGTGACGGCTACTATATGAATCTGGAGTTCTTTGTCACCGAGCCTTTGGAGACGCTAATAAAGAAGCGTACCAGCTTCCTCGTGGACAAACAGCAGCACAGGGGCACGGAAAGATGGTACGAGGGCTTGTTTTCGGTGTGGGACATGCGGGAGGCCGTCTTGCGAGGGCCGGAAAACACGGGAGGTTTTGACGGGTGGTATGGATACACATTGTCCTGCGATGACACGGCACTGCCGAAGGCGCCGTTTATCGCCGCAAAAAACGTACACTTTCCTGAACAAAAGGAGATTGACGCAGTCGAGTTCTATATTGGCAAGTTTGTTTGGGGAGGATTGCAGCGCACGAATGAGGAACAGCCCTACCCATACTTCATCTACGGCGTGCCCAACTGGTATGAGAACCGGCACAGCGAACACGAGTTTGGTACTAGGGGAGAAGGTCTGGAGCACATTTGGCGCAGCTATGACTACCCCCATGTGATCATGCTCTATTTTCATATGTACCAGATCGCCAAGCTATACCCGGGGTCGACGAACTATCTGGACAGTTCGGGCTACCTGGAGAGGGCGTTCGGGACGGCGGAAGCCCACTTTCTGCTTGCCGGGCTGGATGATCTTCCCCACGGAGCCCAAGGGTACTGGGCTTATCGGCTCGGCCTGTACAATGAGATGCTGATCATCGACCTAATCGACGCGCTGGAGGAGGAAGGATGGCAGGAGCGGGCCGACTGGCTGCGCGGAGAATGGGAGAAAAAGGTCAAGTATTTTGTCTATGACGACCCCTATCCCTTTGATTCCGAATACCCATTTGACACGATCGCTTTCGAGACATCGCATGCCGTAGCCAGATACGGGTTGACACGAAATGTGGAGCCGGACTCACGGCTCTGGTATGACAAGTACAAAGAGATCTGGTTCGAACATCCCGAAGTCAAACGTGCAGATTTCGAGGCGTTTATGGTCAAGCAGATCGACGCCAACATAGCGCTGCGGGGTTGGGTGGAGCCTTCTTACACACTCTTGGGAGGCGACAATCGCGGGGGTGATTCGTCGCGTTACGGCCTGAGCTACATGTCACAGCTGGGCGGCTGGGCAATTGTCGACTACGCCCTCCATTTCGCCGAGGACCCTTTTCCATTCCTCCGCTTGGGATATGCCTCTTTCCTCAGTTCGTGGTGTCTGATGAATACCGGAACGGCGGAATCCAACTACGGGTACTGGTATCCTGGCGAAGAAAACGACGGCGCATCGGGGTGGGCGATAACGCCCGAAAAGTACAGCGGTATGTGGATCAGGCAGGACAATGGCCGGGGAAGCTGGCCCTACGACGGGGAGATTGAACTCGGCTACGGGGCGGCGCTGCGCACGGCGGCTACGATAGTGGCAGATGACCCGTTGTTCGGCTGGTTCGCCTATGGCGGTAGGCTGGAGATGGACAATGGACAGTTCAAAGTCTGGCCGCAGGACGGACTGCGGCAGAGACTTCATATCGTCGGGCTTAGAACGCGCCTGCACGTGTTGCTCGAGCGCGACGGCTTTGCTGCGGGACAGCCGGTCACTCTGGACTACAAGAACCTAAAGAACGGAGACAAGACTCCGCAGTTCTCAAGGTTTGCGTTCATATTGGAAAATCGCAGCGGTGACCGGCACAGAACGAAGTTGAAGACTAGCGGACTGCGAGGAGACAGGTACGCGGTTCGCGTTGACGGGAAATTGAGTCTTAACCTTGTTTTGGAAGAGAAGGAGTGGAGCGAAATAGAAGTTGAGGTGGGTCCCCAAGGTAGATACCACGTGGAGGTCGAAGCTACTTGATTCCAGGGATTGGGTGGGAAGGGATTGGGAGCCTTGTTCTGTCCGGCTCCTCTAGCCACTCAGTGCCGTGTCGTCGTTCATGACCAGGTCGGACCAATGGCAGGAGGCCCACTCGTCATATTCTGACTTGAGAGACTTGACGACCATCTCCTTGGTTCGGTCATCGTCGTAAAAGTTTCCCTTTTCCATAAACGAAGTCAGCATCTTGAGTCGCTTCAAGCAGTGTTTGCGGGCCTGTTCTCCTATTTCATCAGCCGACCGGTCCCTGCCTTTGACAAAGTAAAACATGGCCTCTCCGGGCGTGTAGGAAACTCCATCTGGGCGTCCTTTCATCCGGGCGCGGAAGGGCTGGACCCAGGTGTCCGGAGGGGCACTCTGATTGATGATAGTGTTGGCATCGTCCAGCTTTTGTTTGTACTGTTCAACGACACGTCCGCTGATCCTCTGCAATGAGAGCGTGATCAAAGCCAGGACGATGCCGATAGCGCAAGCGAAGAGGATGATGACGACCAGAATAGGCACTTGAGAAACCCTTCTACACTGAAGAAGTGTGTCAACAGTTGACACTATACCACGTTTTCCGGTTCAGGGCGGATTTTGCGACGAAGGAGGATGACGCGAAAATAGGAAGTTTCCTGCAAACAGACGGTGCGATTTGAGAAATTTTCCATGTTTGCATTAAACACATGTTGCGCGTATTATTCACGCGTCAGATTCGCAACTCATTTATTTCTTAGGAGACAAGGAAGTGAGAGTTGCACAGTTGGCCAATCCCGCACCCAACCAAGTGAATTCAAAGGAGGCCGAACCCCTACTTACTTTGAAGCGTAGGACGATATCAGAATACCTTCCACACGTTCAGTCCAAAGGAGTGATCCGATGAGGAAAACGCTGTTTTATCTTCTTATCACCATCACCGCGGTTGCATTACTCGCGGCATGTGGTGCGCCGCAGCCGGCCGCCGAAGAACCTATGGAGGAGGCGCCAGCGGCCGAGGACATGTCGGATGAGGCGATGGCTTCGTCTTCCTATGAAAGCTGCCTCGAATCCCAGGCCGCGGGTAACGCATTCTGTGAAGCGCCGATGCTGACGGCCCTGGTCGAAGCGGGCGAACTTCCTCCTGTCGATGAGCGACTTCCAGTCAATCCTGCTGTCGGCAACAACCGCATCCCGGACTGGCAGGCCGTGATGGAACGGGGTGAGTACGGCGGCACGCTGCGATTGATTGACTTCGATGCCGGCTCGATCGGCCATGATGCCGGCTGGATTTCGAATGAGCCCTGGGTGGAAACCGAGGACATTTCGCACGACTTTGCGACGATGACCGGTAACATCTTCGATCTGGAGATCAGCGAAGACGACCAGGTCTTCACCTTCCATATGCGCAAGGGCATGAAGTTCTCAGATGGCTCCGATTTTGACACGGATGACATCGATTTCTGGTGGAACGACATGCTGCACAACGAGACGCTCACGCCTGTTATCGGGTCGACCTGGCGTTCAGGCAACTCTCCCTCTGGCAACGTGGGCACGATGGAGGTGATCGACCGCTACACCTTCAAGATCTCGTTTGACCAGCCCTACGGCGGCTGGCCGGGCCTCTTCACTTACGGCGGCGGCCCGCACCGATTCACCGACAGCGACTACCTGAAGAAGATCCACGGGGATTATGCCGACCCGGATGAGCTGGCTGCACTGCTAGAGAAGCATGGCTTTGAGGCAGGTGAGTGGAACCGGCTGTTTGGGGTCTACACCAGCACCAACCGCCAGCATGAGACCGGCCTTCCGTCGCTTGGACCTTACGTTTTGACTGAAATGGGCGAGACGCAGGCCGTGATGGAGCGCAACCCCTATTACTTCAAGGTGGACGAGTGGGGCCAGCAGTTGCCTTACATCGACCGGCTTCAAATATCGATTGTTCCAGACGTCAATGCGGCGACGTTGAAGATCATCGCCGGTGAAGTGGACATGGCGCGCCGCGGCGTAACCGCTGCCGACATGCCGCTCTACCTGCAGAACGCCGAGGAGAAGGGCTACGAGGTCGCCATTCTGGACATGCACGCCTCGCTGGGCGAGATCTACCTGAATATGACATACGCGGAAGAGGCCTGGCAGGAGGTCATCAACGAAGTAGACTTCCGCAAAGCACTCTCCTTCGCGGTTGACCGCGAGTCGATCATCGACGCAGTTTACGCGGGTCTGGCAGAACTACCGCAGACCATGGACCCGACTACAGACGTCGATCAGGCCGTGGCGCTCCTGGATGGTCTGGGACTGGACCAGCGCGACGCGGACGGATGCCGGTTGACCCCGAGTGGTCTGCCGATCCGAATCCAGTTCAATTTCACCCCATTCACGGGTGAATCGCTGCCGACAGCTGAGATAGCGGCACAGAACTGGAACGACATTGGCATCTGCACAACGGTCAAGCAGCTGGAGCAGAACCTGTTCCTGACCCAGGCGGCAGCCAATGAAACGCAGGCGATGGTCTGGTGGGCGCACTATCCGCGCTGGCCGTGGCACGAGTCCGGAGACTATATCGGACGGGCATGGCAACGCCACTACGCCCCTCTGTGGATGGCGTGGTATGACTGGAACGTAGGTGGCGGCAAGGAAGCTTCGGACAACCCGGATGAGACCGATCCTCTGATCGTTGGTGTCGAACCGCCGCAGACCTACAAGGACTTGCGGAGGTTACAGACCGAGCTCTTCGCTACCTCGAATGCATCAGAGCACGAGCGGATATGGGGTGAGATGATCGCGATCTTCCGTGATAACCACTTCTGGATTTCCGCGTCTGACCCGTTGAAGAATCCTCTCGTCGTAAGCGCGGGTCTGGGCAACGTGGCCAAGAAGGGTTTCCAGATCCAGTCTGCCAACGAGGCAGAGTTCTACTTCTGGCAGGATGAGAGCCGACGTTAAGAAGGGCATATTGAAGAACGGGGGGCGGGCGCCGCCCGCCCCTCAATCCCCTACCTTGGTTCGCGCGTTTTGCGCTCGATTCGTACTGAGCACAAAAAGATCTCTTGAGTTCTCCCCTCAGAGCACGTACTGGGAACGGCGTCAATGCTTACACAGTACATTGGCAGACGACTGCTGCTGTTGGTCCCGCTGATCTTAATCATCTCCGTAATTTCCTTCGTATTGATCCAACTGCCGCCCGGGGACATTCTGAATATGGAGGTCCTGCGACTGCGGTCCGCGGGAACTCAGGTGTCCGAGGAGGAAGTCGAGGCGCTGCGGCAACTCTACGGGCTCGACAAGTCGCTGCCTGAGCAGTACTGGCTCTGGATAACAAATATTCTGTTCAAGGGTAATTTCGGGACATCGTTTACTTACGTAAAGTCGGTGGGCGAAATCCTGGCGGCACGCGTTCCGTTGACGGCGGCAGTATCGGTTCTGACCGCGATTTTCGTCTGGGTCACAGCGGTGCCGATTGGAGTCTACTCCGCAACACATCAGTATTCCCTGGTCGACTACTTCTGGACTTTCGTCTCGTTTATTGGCGTTGCAACGCCAGGCTTTTTGCTGGCGCTGATCTTTCTGTGGCTGGCATTCGTCTGGTTCGACATTTCGGCTATCGGTCTGTTTTCGCAGCAATATGAGACCGCGCCCTGGAGCTGGGGCAAGTTGGTGAACATGCTCCAGCACATATGGATCCCGATAGTGATTATCGGCATGGCGAATACGGCCGGGATGATGCGCACGATGCGGGGAATGATGCTGGACGAACTGAACAAACAGTATGTCATTACGGCGCGTTCCAAAGGGTTGACGGAGACGCGGCTACTGGTGAAATACCCGGTGCGGACTTCCATGAACCCTGTATTCAGCACAATCGGTTGGATGCTACCAGGGATTATCTCGGGTGAAGTGCTGGTTTCCATGGTGCTGAATATTCCCACGACGGGCCCGGTCCTGTTGCAGGCCCTCTTGAACCAGGACATGTTTCTTGCGGGCAGCATCGTGTTCATCCTCAGTGTTTTGACCGTGGTCGGCACTTTGATCTCCGATATCCTGCTTGTGTGGTTGGATCCCCGTATCCGCTATGAAGGTGTAGCTTGATGAGCGAAAACGTGCAGAGGGAAGAAGTGCAGGAGCCTCCAGATTCGGCTTCCGGAGTGGATTCCAGTCGCGAGAAACAGGCTCTCTATACGGCCTCGCAGTCGCAGCTGATCTGGCGGAGATTCAAGAGGCATAAGCTTGCGCAGGCGGCTATGGTTCTCCTGGCGCTCCTGTATGTCGTTGCGGCGCTGGGTGAGTTTATCGCTCCATATGAAACGAAGCACGACTTCAAGGGGTTCGTTTACGCGCCGCCCGCCAAGATACATCTCTTTGACGAAGATGGATTCAGAGGACCGTTCGTGTACGGTTTGAAGGGGGGACGCGACGAACAGTACAACCGAGTGTTCGAAGAGGTGAAGGAAGAAAAGTATTCATTGCGCTTTTTTGTGAGCGGTGACTCCTACAAGATGTGGGGGCTATTTAAAACGGACCGCCATCTCTTCGGTGTAGAGGAGGGAGGGCAGCTCTTTCTATTCGGGACTGACCGCCTGGGACGAGACCTGTTTTCCCGAGTAGTCTACGGGACGCGCATCTCGCTGACGATTGGGCTGGTGGGGGTCTTCCTCAGTTTCGTTTTTGGGCTGGTCATTGGTGGCATATCGGGCTATTTCGGCGGGCTGACAGATGAGGTCATTCAGCGCTTGATCGACCTGCTTGTCTCGATTCCTCAGTTGCCGCTGTGGATGGCGCTGGCGGCCGCGGTCCCCAGGGACTGGGACTCAATTCAGACCTATTTTGCGATTACGATCGTGCTCTCGATAGTGGGTTGGGCGGGCCTGGCGCGGACGGTACGCGGTCGGTTGCTCTCACTTCGTGAAGAGGATTTTACGATCGCGGCCCGCGTTTCAGGTGTTAGCGAGTGGCGCATCATCACCAAGCATCTGCTTCCGCTCTTTGCAAGCTATATCGTCGTAGCGATTACGCTTGCCGTCCCCGGCATGATAATCGGAGAGACGAGCCTCAGTTTCATCGGTCTTGGAATCCAGCCGCCTGCGGTCAGTTGGGGCACGCTTCTGCAGGACGCTCAAATGATAGCAAACGTTGCCCTCCACCCTTGGATGCTGATCCCGGCGCTGTTTGTCATTGTGACAGTGCTCATGTTCAATTTTCTTGGCGATGGACTGAGGGATGCGGCAGATCCATATTCGATGACTTGAACGCGAACCCAGATCAGAATCGTCATTAGAGGATATGCGAGAGAGCGTGGCGCACGACTCGCTGCTTGAAATCAAGAACCTCATGACCCATTTCCACTTGCACGAAGGCATCGTGCGGGCGGTTGACGGCGTGTCGTTCGACGTCCGGCGCGGCCAAACCCTGGGCATTATAGGAGAAAGTGGATGCGGCAAGTCTGTGACAGTACATTCTATCCTGCGCCTGGTGCCTTCGCCTCCGGGCAACATCGTAGACGGTCAGATCTTGTTGCACCAGCGCGAAAACGGGATGGGCACAGAGGCAGTCGACCTGGCCCAGTTGGACCCGCGCGGTGCTCAAATCCGTGCCATACGCGGCGCTGAGATCAGCATGGTCTTTCAGGAGCCGATGACTTCCTTCGGCCCAATGCACACGATTGGAAACCAGATTATCGAGACGATATTGCTTCACCAAGAGGGGGTGGAAAGCAGCGATGCGCGAGCTCTGGCGATAGACAATCTGCGAAGGGTGGGTATTCCGAGG
Organism: Caldilineaceae bacterium SB0664_bin_27; assembly: GCA_009838625.1. Lineage (GTDB taxonomy): Bacteria > Chloroflexota > Anaerolineae > Caldilineales > Caldilineaceae > Bin5. Next base: position 82,143 of record VXRG01000067.1, on the reverse strand, counting down.
GCGGAACAGATTGTAGACGCCTATCCACACCAATTGAGCGGTGGAATGCGACAGCGCGCGATGATCGCGATGGCGCTATCCTGTACGCCGCGGTTATTGATTGCCGACGAGCCGACGACTGCGCTTGACGTTACGATTCAGGCTCAGATTCTGGAACTCTTGATGGCCCTTCAGGAAGAGGTCGGAATGGCCGTCATCTTCATTACGCACAATTTGGGCGTGATAGCAGAAGTCGCAGATGAAGTGGCGGTCATGTACCTGGGCCGCATCGTCGAACAGGCCAGTGTGGACGAGCTCTTTGACAACCCGCAGCATCCCTATACACAGGGGTTACTGAATTCGATTCCCCATATTGACGAGGAAAGGCTGCCGCGCCTAAGAGCCATCGAGGGCGTTGTCCCGGACCCTTATGAGATACCCAGCGGCTGTGCTTTCAGCGACCGCTGTCCGAGCTTTATGCCGGGAACGTGCGATAGGGCCATGCCAGATCTGGACGAGACCGCGCCCGGGCATCGCGTCCGTTGCTTCTTGTACTCAGAGGTCGTGGAAGGGTTGGCCGAGGTAGAAAATGGCGAATGACAGCGAGCTGCTACTCGAGGTCAGTGATCTGCGAATGTACTTTCCCATTCAGAAAGGCCTTCTGCGGCGAACCACAGGGTACGTCAAGGCGGTGGACGGTGTAAGTCTGTCGATCAAGAAGGGCGAGACTTTGGGCCTGGTCGGGGAAAGCGGATGCGGAAAGACGACCACCGGCCGCTGCATTGTGCGCGTCTACCAGCCCACGAGCGGGGAAATCGTCTTTCATGAAGAAGGCGAGATAGTCGACATAAACCGGCTGACAAGACAGGAGTTGAAATCCTTCCGCAGAAACATGCAGATGATCTTTCAGGACCCCTTCTCGTCCCTGAATCCGCGAATGACAGTATTGGAGTTGGTAGGCGAGCCGCTGCTGGCGCATGGGATTGCACGCGGACAGGAGTTGGAGGACCGAGTCGCGGAGATGGTGAGAGCCGTTGGGCTGAGAGTCGAACATTTGCCCCGCTATCCGCACAGCTTCAGTGGCGGTCAGCGGCAGCGCATCGGCATTGCGCGAGCGCTTGTGCAGCGCCCCAAAATTGTGGTCTGTGACGAGCCGGTTTCTGCCCTGGATGTGTCGGTCCAGTCCCAGGTCGTCAACCTTTTGCAGGATTTGCAGTCGGACCTGGACCTTACGTATCTGTTCGTCGCCCACGACATGAGCGTTGTAAGGCAGGTCAGCAACCGGATCGCGGTCATGTACGTTGGCAAACTGGTCGAGGTGGCAGAGTCGGAAGAGTTGCTGCGCAGTCCCAAGCACCCATACAGCGAGACTTTGCTTTCGGCCGTGCCGCGTCCGAATCCGCATCACCATATGCAGCGGCTGAACCTTGAGGGCGAACCGGCAGACCCCGCCAATGCTCCGCCAGGCTGCGTATTTCACCCGCGTTGCCGCTATATGGAGGAGATTTGCCAGACGGAGGTTCCAACCCTTATCGAGCTGACGCCGGGCCACCACGTTGCTTGTCATTTCGCAGATCAACTGGAGTTACAGGGAATCGACTATTCCCGCACTCCCCAGGCCTGACAGAAACACTGGGCTCGACCCAACATCCAACGAGAGGAAACTCATGCAGAAGCTTGTTATAACCGTGACCACGGACTCATCGTTGTCGTATCCACGGAATCCTTATCTGACGCACTGTGATGACACGAAAGGGGTCGCGGAGGAGTATATTCGCTCGATGAACGCGGGCGCAACAATTGTGCATACGCATGGCCAGTACAGGTCCGATCCCGTAATTCAGCCGGACGGCAAACAGCTTTCGATTCCCAATGTCGAGGGTTGGCGCGACATTACGGAACGCGTAAGGGCGGCAGGCGAGCCGATTGTTCAGTTTGGACTGGCGAGTATGCGCCTGGAACAAAAGCTGGAGCTGTGGGAGCTACTCAAGCCGGACATGAGCTCGATCAACTTCAACTCACATGACGAGTACTTCCAGCCGGATGCAGACTATGCTCCCGTACCAATCTATTCCGTTCACCCGATTCCGGAGCTTCGAATGTATTCGAGCCTGGCGAAAAAGTATGGGGTGAAGCAGGAGATTGAGTGCTTCAACACAGGGGCATATTGGGCAATTGGCAAGATTCGCGGAGGTGACTTCTGGACTGAGGAGGGGGAACGCGAAATTGAGGAGGACCTGTTGCCTGAGCCGCTGTGGTTGACGCTGTTTTTTGGCTGGGACGGGCAGGGCTGGACACCGCCGACGGCAAAGGGTCTTCAGTACATGGTGGACCATCTGCCACCGCGAGCGAATTTCAGCATGAGTTGCATGGAACCACCCAACTATTGGTCGATGGTGGCCCATACGATTGCAATCGGAGGCCATGTGCGAGTCGGTATGGAGGACTGCCCGTTCGTGGAAGACGGCGTATACGCCAAGACGAACGCTGAGCTTGTGGAAAAGGCTGTCCGGATCGCTCGCGAAGTTGGCAGAGATATTGCCTCAGCGCATGAAGCGAGGGCGATTGTGGGTTTGCCGGCGGCGCAATAGCCTGGATCAGGAAATAGTGCAGTTGGAGGAGCCATGAAAGGTCTGAGCTGCAATTCAGGTCTGTTGCACACTTACAGCGTCGAAGAATCGATCGACATACTGGCTGACCAGGGTTACCAGGCTATCGACATCAGCCTGGAGCTGGCGCCGCCATTCATTCCTCCGCCCAAGCCGCACATGGATTCGGGTGCGGACGCAGCGCGGCGCAGGGCTGTTCGCGACTACGCGCAACGGGCTGGGATCGCTATCGGTGCCTTGAACGCACACACGAACGTGATTCATGGTGAACCGGAGGTGCGGCGGGAAAACAAGGAGTTTATCCGCGGCGGGTTGCAGCTGGCGTCGGACATGGAGGTTCCCTACGTAATCAGCGGTTGCGGCGTCAAGCTGTTTTACGGGTGGGAAAGTACGTATTGGGAATGGTGCCTGGAAGCCATGCGCGACCTGGCAGCAGATGCTGAGCGCCTGGGAGTCATGATTTTGATAGAGGCGGCAAGCCCCTATGGTTCGCTGGTCCACAATTTGGCCAGATTGCAGCGGCTGTTGGCGACGCCTGGGTTGGAGGGACTGGGGGTACTCTTTGATCCGGCCCATTATCATGTGCGCGGCGACTCTGTGCTTGACGCCTACCAGGCTTTGGGCGACCGAGTAAAGCATATGCACGCCAAGGACGCGCGCGGCAACAGCGAGGATTTCGGCTTCCCGCCGTTGGGAGAGGGTGAGATCGACTTTGACAGCTTAATTTCCGCTATGGTCCAAGGCGGCTTTTCCGGCTATATTTCAGTTGAGTATGAAGCGATGGCGTGGGGCTACCCCGACGATCCTTTGAGAGTTCTGGCAGATGGGAAGGCGTTCGTTGAAGAGATTTTGCGTAAAGACTGAGGGCAGACAAAGGCCCGTGGCAATGAGCCGCTTCTTGTTACAACGGACTATTCAGGAGGCTTCCCTGTGAAAGCGGCCATACTGCGCGCATTCAAACAGCCCTTGGAGTGGCAGGAAATCACTACGCCCAGCCCCGAACCGGATGAGGTGCTCGTTCAGGTCATGGCATGCGGAATCGATGGCACAGACCTGAAGCTTTTGGACGGATTTGGATACACGCCAGACTTGCCGTTCATTATGGGGCATGAAGTTGCGGGAGTTGTCACGGAAGTGGGATACCGAGTGACCGGTTACGAAGAAGGCGACCGGGTCATTGTCTACAACTTCACTACGTGTGGAAACTGCCTCCCCTGCCGGTCGTTTCGGGAACAGATCTGTGTGAATATGGGGGGCGTCCTGGGCGCCAAGGACCGGCACGGCGGTTATGCCGAATATGTAACCGTCCCGGGCCGTCAGCTCGTTCATGCACCGGAAAGTATCTCATGGCCCGACAGCGCGGTCTGTTGCGATGCGGGCATGACAGCCTACCACGCCATCGACCGCGCCAGGCTCCGTCTGGGAGAGACGGTGTTGGTTGTGGGAGTTGGCGGAGTCGGATCAATTGCCGTCCAACTGGCAAAGGCGGCAGGCGCGAAGGTCTTCGCGGTAGAACTTTCAGAGTCGAAAAGGGAGTGGGCCCGCCAGCTGGGCGCGGATGAACTGCTTGACCCGGGCGACGACAAATTGCCCGCTGCGGTTCGAGATCTCACAGACGGACTCGGCGTTGACTGTGTGATAGACATCGTTGGGCAGACGGTGACCATGGAGGCTGGAGTTGAATCGCTGCGGAATGGTGGGCGGCTGGTCATCGTCGGTTACACACCGGACCACTACCCGGTTGAAGGAAAGTACCTGGCCCAGAACGAACTGGAAATCATCGGCACGCGTGCGGGGCGCAAGCAGGATCTGATCGAAGTATCCCAACTGATGGCCTCGGGGAAGATCCGCTCGATCGTAACCCAGACTTTCCCCATGGAAAACGCAAATGAAGCGCTGGCAGTCCTGCGTTCCGGCGACAACTTGGGGCGAATTGTGCTCTTGACACCTTCGGGACGGCAAGCCGTGGAGACGATATAGAGCGGCAGCTTGGGCGAGTCTACCCGCGTGACCTGAAGTTCTGCGGGCGTGTCGCAATTATGGGAATACACAATGATCGTTGACGCCCATAGCCACGTGTTTCCTCGGATCCATGGCCAGAATGGCGCAGGGCCGACAAGGGGTACCGGCTATGGGCGTGCCTTGATTGGTGGTGGAGAGATTCAGATTACTCCGCCCATGGGTGACGGGCTGGCTTTTTCGCCGGAGCAACTACTGGCCAACTTGGACTGGGGAGGGGTGGAAAAGGCGGTCCTGTTGCAGGGCCCTCTGTACGGCGAATGCAACCAGTACGCGCTGGAAGCTCTGCGGCGATATTCGGACAGATTGTCAGGTGCCGCCTACTTCGATCCCTGGTTGGCCGACAGCCGCCAGACATTTGAGTCGACGCTTGCCTCGCCAGGCTTTTGCGCGGTCAAGATGGAATGCTCTGTCCCCTCGGGTCTGTGCGGCATCCATCCCGAGGCCCAGCTAGGCGCCCCCGAGCTTGACTGGCTATGGCAAGAGCTTGAGCGTCGCAGCCTCGTATTGGTTCTCGACTTAGGCGGGATCGGCAGCCGCTCCTATCAAACTGAGGCAGTTCGCTCCATCGCAGTCCGCCAACCTGGGCTGACAGTTGTAATCGCCCATCTGGGTCAGCCAAGGCCTGAAGCGGAATTGGAGCCCAATTTGTGGAGGCTTTGGGAGGAACAAGTCGACCTGGGCTTGCTGTCCAATGTCTGGTTCGACTGCGCTTCACTTATCGCATTTGTCCAGGACGAGGGCTACCCATTCCCAAGCGCAGAACGTTACCTCCGGTTGGCGATTGAGCGAATCGGTGCACACAAAGTAATGTGGGGTACCGATCAGCCGGGGACCTTGCTGCATGCAACCTATAATCAGTACGTCCTACTGGCAAAGAGCCACACAGCTTTCCTCTCTCCCGGCGAACAGGCGCAGGTATTGGGAGAGACTGCTCTTCAAATTTATGGATGAAAAAAGTCCACCTCGGGTATCTGGCGCATGAGAAGGTTTTAGCGTAGTCCACTGGCAGCTCTCAATCGAAAGGACAGGTGGCCGATGACCGGGAACAGACTCGAGCAGCAGCTTGAACATTGTTTAGAAGCCTACCAGGAAGGTGCCCTTAGCGAAGACATGCTGCGTGCGGCCTTGGAAGCAGCCCGAAGAAACGATGCAAAGTGCCAGGACATTCTCTACCTGCAAGCAGTCAGCACTTCCCTATCCAGCCAGGTGCAGGGCATGTTGTTGATGGAGAACGGTGAGATTGCCGACGAGATCCCCGAGCCGGAGGGCTGGCCTTACCAGACGGTTTTGGAGGCCATTCGTGACGGGTGGCGGGTAGTACAGTTTCCCAACCTGGCGCTGTTGCTGGATGAGACGAGATCGTATGGACTGGGTTGCGAGTTTATACTGGAGAGGTGAGTCAGTAGTCAGTAGAAGAGGAAGGAAACCGTGAGCGTACAAGAGGCAATTGACCATCTGGATCTTTTCGGGTACTGCCTATTGGAAGAGGCGATTCCGGCAGAACTGGCCGACAGTATGGCGAAGAGATTTTTTGCATTACACGAAGATCCCGATAATCGCGCCTACTTTCAAGACCCGAACGAAGATCTTTACCAGACGCTGTTCGGCCTTTTGAATCTGGACCGTTCCAGTTGGGCCTGCGCAGCCCATCCCGATGTACTCGCTGTGGTCAAGCACTTCCTCGGTGAAGACATTCGACTGGCCGAGGCGTGTTCGAAGTGGGTCAAGCCGGGGGCTCCGGCCGGCGGCGTGCACACTGACTCGGCGCAGGACCTACCGGAGCTTCTGCCGGACACACCTTGGATGATCAATTCCATCTGGATGATGACCGACTTCACAGAAGAGATCGGGGCCACGCGCATCATGCCTACCAGCCACCGACTGCGCCGCCGGCCGCCGCGGGGCATGAAGGCAGACGACAGGCGCCTGCTGCCGATCACGGGCCGTCGCGGCTCTGTCTTCCTGTGGCATGGAGGCGTGTGGCATGCCAACGGCGCCAACACGACGGCAACTCAGCATAGAATGGCACTGAACATTGCATATTACCCGCCGTGGTGGAACCTGGCGCGTGAAGGCGGTCATCAGCCTATATGGCCCGAGACGTTTGAGCGCATGCCCCCGGAACTGCAGAAGCTAACACGAAATCGGGTTGCGAGAGAGCGGGAAGAGATTTATGAAAGACGCTGAAGTGGGGCCGAACTGGCCGATACTCATTCGAAGCCTGTCTTCGAATCACTTTCACAACAGTGGCTCAGTTCACTGTAATTGTTGACCAAAGGGATGTCTGCAATCGGAACAGTTGCAAGGAGATAATCCATTATGAGAACGCACTCTTGCCGTCCGGGACTGAGGGACACCCAAGTACTCGATTTCTGCAAGCAAGGCTTTCTGGTGCTGGAAGGAGTCGTACCAGACGACATAAACCTGCGCACAGTCGAGTTTCTGAATCGATATTCGTCTCATGAGCCGTCGGAGATACTGGATGAGGACTGGTTTGTCGACAACGTGATTCTGAATGATCAGGCTGCCGGTGCCGTCCGATGCCTGCTGGGTCAGAATTTCGGTTTGCCGATCATAATGAGCAACCACAGGGTAAACTGTCCCTCGCCAGCCCAGAATTGGCACAGGGATGGCAATTCCAAACATGGTCCGGCTCTGAATTATCTGCAGGTCTTCTACTATCCGGAAGACTGCTCGCTCGATCTTGGGCCTACTGAGCTTCTTCCAGGCTCACATTTCCTTTTTTCCTTGTCCAAAAGGATGGGCCACTATGGTGGAATCCGCGGCGCCTACCGAGCGGCTGCCCCAGCAGGGACCATCTTCCTCACCGTCTATTCGATCTGGCATCGTCGTTCTGCAGCCAGTGGCACGGGACTTCGCAACTTGCTCAAGTACAACTACTGGCGCACAGAGGCTCCCCACCGGGATTGGATCCGGGAGCCTGACTTCGACCTTGCAACTGCGAACTACAAGTTGGAGGACCCAACATACCGGGAGCAGTTTCGCGACTGCAACGACGCTGCCGAAATGTTTTTCTGGCTGCACGGTAAATCGGATGCTTTCGCGCTGTTAGGAGGTCAGGGCTGGCCTTTGAACGAACACGTTGGCAAATACCTGGATAGCCCCTACGGCGTTCCCGAAGCACATTGATTTGGTTCAATTCCTGGCGAAAGGGGTGGTGAGGATAAGCTGACGTCCGACCGGTAAATCGGGACAGAGGATTACAGAAGCTGGCAGGGTACACACTTAATGGCTCGAATGCGCTGCGCCGAGGCGCTGGTTAAAGCACTGGAACTGGAAGGGGTCAGGCATGTCTTTGGCCACCCCGGACACGGAAACACCAACATACTGGACGCGATCTACGATTCGGCTCAGATCGACTTCAAGTTAACTCGCCATGAGCAGGCGGCTGCACACATAGCTGACGGCTATGCCCGCATTTCCGGTGAAATTGGCGTCTGCTGTGCCTCCGTCGGACCCGGGCCGGCGAACATGGTAATGGGTCTGGCTTCGGCTGCAGCCGCGTCAAGTCCCGTCGTTGCCATATTTGGCGGTGTGATTTCGCGTTGGGTCGGCCGTGGCCAGTTGCAGGAGACCAGCCCCTTTTACGGCCTGCCGGACCAGAGCTTCGTGCAGGTCCTGCAACCTGTCGTGAAGAAGGTTTGGCAGGTTCAGCACGCTGACCTGGTTCCTGAGACCATTCGCAAAGCGTGCGCGCTCGCCAGGGCTGGCAATCCAGGGCCGGTTGCAGTTGAGATTCCCTGGGATCTTCAGGCCGCATTCCACGAATTTGACGATATTCCCAATCCCCACTGCTACAGCCACGCGCGTCGAGTACGGGCCGATGGACAAGCGGTTTCGAGAGCGGCTGTTGCCCTTCACAAGGCTGCAAATCCCGTAGTTGTTGCGGGATACGGCGCGATCCTCGCCGACGCAGGTCCTGAGATTCTTGAGCTGGCAGAAAGGCTGGGGGCCCCAGTAACCACATCATACGCCGCCAAGGGGATAGTGGCCGAAGACCATCCGCTGAGTTTGGGAAACGTGGGCTGGCTCGGCCACCCGAACGCTCATGAGATGATCCGGGAACATGCCGATGTCGTGCTGGCGGTGGGCTTCAGTTTTTCCGATCTTTCGACCTGTTGGTGGACAGAAGGAATGCCTTTTGTCGAGCAGAATCGCTTTGTCCAGATCGATATAGATGCCAACCAGATTGGTCGGACCTATCCGGTGGAAGTCGGTCTTCTGGGCGACGCCAAGGCAACTCTACAGGAGATAATTTGCGAGCTGCCGGCAAGAGAGGCCTCACCTTTCAGAACCGGGAATCTGGAGCTGACTGAGAGAGTCAAATCAGGCTTTCGCATGGAGATTCCCAGCGAAGAGAGTGACCAACAGGGAATGGAGCCGTTGCGCGTTGTCGAGGAACTGCGGCGCGTCCTGCCAAAGGACATTCTCCTTTCGCTGGATACCGGCGACCACAACCACTATTTCGGGGCCTTTTTTCCCATCCATTCACCGCGCCGATTGCTCTATCCCGGTGGATGGACGCCGATGGGGTTTGGCCCTACCTCCATCATAGGAGGAAAGCTGGCCAGGCCTGACCTGCCGGCCGTCAGCGTAGCGGGCGATGGGGGATTCCTCATGGTCTGCCAGGAGGTGATCACAGCAGTCGAGTGGGGGCTGCCAGTGATATGGGTTGTGTTCAACAACCAGACTCTTGGCGCCATTCGCGGGGGCCAGTTGGCCAGCTATGGCGGGAGGGTCATCGGCACAGAGTTCAATGAGAATGCGGATTACGCAGCATTGGCAAGATCGCTCAGGGCAGAAGGGTTGACGGTCAGCCGTCATGCTGAGATTGAAGATGCAATCGGCCACGCTTTGGAGTGTGGCAAACCCTGCGTCGTTGACATGCGAATCGCCCGCGATCCAGTCCCACCGCCCATTGCTGGGATGTGGTTTGAACCGGAGAGGGATGAAATCCCGCCCAGACCGCGCAGTTGAGACTGCGGGCTCTGGAACTGAAATCCTTAGCGACACAGTGAACGCCGCTTAAAAGGGTATTGTTCATAGAGGGGCCGCAAGGTTATACATCCATCAGTAGGAAGGGAACAGACGATGAAGCTGGGCAGTGGTCAGTTTGTTTATGAAGAAGTAGATGGGTGGGGTGAGGTGCCTGACGGTTGGAATATCGTTGAGGCGCCGGGCGTGGCGGTGGACTCCCAAGACAGGGTCTATGTTTTCTGTCGAAGTGAACACCCTATCATTGTATTTGATCGCGACGGGCGGTACCTGAGTTCATGGGGCGAAGGGCTGATCAAACGGGCGCACGACATTATCGTCGGTCCGGACGACTCTATCTACTGTGTGGACGACTGGGGTCATGCAGTAAACAGGTTCACCCCCGAAGGCGAACTCCTCATGTCGATTGAGACGGCAGACAGTCCAGCGGATACGGGATACATCTGGGATGTCCAGAAGGAGGTGCTACGCGCCGGCCCGCCATTCAACTACCCAACTGGAATAGCACTTTCTCCGGATGGCGATCTTTACATTTCGGATGGTTACGGCAACGCCCGTGTACACAAGTTCACGGCTGAGGGCGAACTGCTGTTTTCGTGGGGTGAGCCGGGATCCGGCACAGGCCAGTTCGTAACGCCGCACAACGTTTGCGTGGACCGCGACGGAACCGTTTATGTGGCCGACCGTCAGAACCGGCGAATGCAACTCTTCAACTCGCAGGGTGAACACGTCGGGCAGTGGGATGATATTTGGTGGCCCTGCGACATGTGCATTGACTCCGACAACAACATGTATCTGGCCGAAGTGGGCGGCATATTCATGGGTGAGACGAAGAAACCTGAATTCGACAACCCACCAGCCCGTATCACTGTGCGAGATTTGAGCGGCGGGATTCTGAGCGAATGGGGGATGGAGGATCCATACGGTTCCAATCGCTATTTCAGCCCGCACAATATCGCATTTGATTCACGGGGTGATTTGTACGTGGGCGAGGTTGCCCATTCTTACCCGGACGGGACGACACCGAAGGACTGGCGCGTGTTGAGGAAGTACGCTAGAGCCTGAGCATTTCCTGCTCATCCGGACTTGCTCTTGCGCTACTGTTGCACGTGGAGTCCGCCAAGTAACTTGCATGACGCTTGAGTAGTAACCGAAAAGTTTGAGGAGTACATTCTTTCAGCTGAATTCACAAGAAGAGTCGGTAACTCGAACGAGAGTTGCAGTCAGCCAGAATGCACTCTCAAGAGGCCTGTTTTTCTGAACAAGTGGTCATCGGTCTTTGAGTTACAGGTTGGAAAGTGCAAGATGCCTTGCCAGGCCGAATATAAAGAGGAAGATTCTTGAATATGGGCGGGAGGTGAAAAGATGACTCAGGATAGTGTGCTCACAGTCCACGGAAGACCACTTGGGTCGGGTTCCGATAGCCTGGGCGAATTGCGCTCTTCGGCGGACGCAGAGAAAGATTTCAAAGAATTGAACTGTCGATTTGAGGAGGACGGATATCTCTACCTGCCTGGGCTGCTCAATCGAGACACGTTGTTGGCCGCACGGCTGACAATGCTGGAGGCCTTGGCTGATCAGGATTTCATTGACACGGACTATCCTCTGAATGATGGCGTTGCCAAGAGAGAGGTCTCTGTTTCGGCGCAGGAAATGGTCGGGCTCTCCAAGAACAATGAGTCGCTGCGTCAGACGCTTTACGGCGGGCCGATGATTGCGTTCTATGAGCAGTTCCTGGGCGGGCCGATTCGTCCTCTAGACTTCACCTGGTGCCGCGTAAAGTCGTCCGGCACGGAAACCGCCACCAACCCTCACTATGACATTGTTTTCATGGGTCGAGGAACGAAGAATCTTTACACTAGCTGGACTCCGCTCGGCGACATTCCCCGGCAGATGGGTGGCTTGATGGTTCTGGAAAACTCCCACCGCCAGGAAGAGATCAAAGAGACCTACGGGCAGTCTGACGTCGACGTCTATTGTACAAACGAACCGGACTCACACGAGACTGAGACGGGAGAGAAGCGCTGGCAGGGGTCTGGCACGGGTACCTATGCCAACGATGCAATTGCGCTACGAGAGGAGTTGGACAGCCGCTGGCTCACTACTGACTACGAGCTCGGGGATCTGCTGGTTTTCAGCATGTATACGATGCACGCCAGCATGGACAACCTTACCAACCGACTGAGGCTCTCAACAGACACCCGCTATCAATTGGCCTCCGATCCGGTAGACGAACGCTGGATTGGCGAAAACCCGATTGCACATGGTCCCGTGGCGAAGAAGGGGATAATCTGTTGAGGACATGCATTTTCCTACCTGAGCTCATTCGATGGCAGGGCAGCGAGCATTGAGCCAGTTCAGGGCAGCGCCAATGGGCTTCTCCCGTCCCAGATCGTTGTGCAGTTCGTGGTAATAGCCTTCAAATAGGCAAAGGCTTTTGTCCGTAGAACCAACGTGGGCAAAGAACTCCTGTGTGGCTGACGGGACGACCACGGCGTCGGCCAGTCCCTGCATCATCAGGATGGGAAGCCGAATCTCGTCTGCTCGGTCACTCACCTCCTGCATCGCTTCAAAGAATTCTACGACCCAGCGTGCACTGCGCAGCGGGACTCCCAGCGAGTCCCTCGTAGCCAGTTGCACCTCTTCCCAGTCGCGAGAAAGAGTGTCCAGGCTGCCGCGTTGGCGGAATGTCAACTGAGGTCGGACGCGGTGAACCGATTCCAGGATCCGTTTGAGAAGCCGGTTAAATGGCGAGAGATCCTGCGACCGCAGTGAGGGAGAGGCAATGACGCAGAAATCGAACGCACCTGGAACGTCCATCAGGTATTGAAGCCCGATTAGTCCGCCCATGGAGTGGCCGTAGAGGCAACAAGGGAGACCCGGGCTGCGCTGCCGTGCCAAAGACACGACTTGCGAAATGTCGCTCAGGTAATCGTGGAAGCCCTGGACATAGCAGCGCGGCCCACCGGACCGACCAAAGCCTTGATGATCGTGCGCGTAAACTGTGTAGCCGGCCTTAAGAAAAGCTCCAACCAAATGGCGATACCGACCACTGTGTTCGCCCAACCCGTGGAGGACAAGGACAACGCCGCGCGCCTCCCGGCCGGGACGCCAATGGCTATAGAATACAGGTAGGCCGGTCTCGCTGCGAAGGTAGCCTGTCGAGTGCTCAAATCTGGCGTAAGGATTTCTCACAAGTGCGTGGGAATCTGAAATAGTACATTCCTCGTCCGACGGGCAGTACCTTTTTCGCCCCCTTGAAGGAGAGCCAGGAATCTGAAGCCAACCACTCCTTAAGTTTCCTTGGTCTTCAGATCTCTCGAAGGTAAGGTCGGCAATGTCGGCTCTATTCTTCATTGCTTCAGTCGGTTGCCTGTCTTTCACTGTTGGAGGTTGTTCCATCGTCGTCACCCTTTGGGTCAGGATCTGATGATTGGGCCTCCGGCGGCCAGACCGTATCGTAACCGCGTCGTTGGCTTTTCGTTTCCTCCTGCTCGGCTGGCGTCTCTTCACTTTCCAATGCTACGACCCAGCGTCGCCAGGGAGCCTGCTGCCATTCAAGTCCCAGGATTTCAAAGGACGGACGCGACTTGTCCATGTGGCGCTCGCCGAAAGTGCGAAGCCGAAGGCGGCGAGTCTTACCTTGCAGCGTTCCTGCCAGATTGGCGACAATCTGACGTTCCTCTTCGGTGCCCCACAGACTGGGAGGAGTGGCTAGAAGCAGGCGAAGTTCATCACGCCAGCGAAACTGCTGGACAAAACCGATTTCATTTCCTTCCTGAAGAATCAGGAACACTTTAGAAGAGCGCAGAGTGCTTGAGTGAATGGAAGAGAGCAGTTCCGTCTCTTCCGGCGCTGTCTCGGGATAGACTGACGGCAGAAACTCTGCCATTTTCGCACTAAATCGTGCCGAAATCTGCGTTGTAATGCGAAGCCCTTCCGGCAGTGAAGGCGATTCTCTGAGAGGCAGGTCGCCCACCATCTGGAAGTTCTGGTAATCGGCCCAGCCGAGTCCGAGTTCTTCGAGAACTTGCGTGACTTCTGGTGGAGAGGCAGTCGCGAAGCCAAAATAGAAATAGGGATGGATCCCCTGGTCCTCCACGTGGTCCAATGCAGTATCGATGAGGTCTGCGAAGTCCTCGCGATTGTCGCCTTCATCCAATGGTTCAAGAAAAGCCCAGTCAAATGTACCTGCTGCATCGCCGTCGTATTGAATAATTACGAATCCGATGATGCTGTCGCCCTCCGTTGCCACAATCGTATCCATCTGCTTGCCAAGGAATCGAGGCCCGAACCAACGCAGAAACAGGAAACGCCGCCACCAACTTCCGGCGATTTCCTCCATACTACTGACATCGCTGGTTACGCCCGAAACCAGCAGATTCAAGACCTCACGTATTTGTGCTGGTGTCGCTATACCAATTTCAATAGCCATTCAAGTATTCCAAAGCAAGCTTGACGCAGTCCCGCTCCCCGTCGTATGTAAGTCGACCAAGTGCGTCATCCGGTGAGGCCCATTCGACCTTTCGGACTTCCACACTTGCGTCAGAAAGAATACCTCCGACGACTCTCAGCAGATAGAAGTCCACCTTCTTGTAGACCCGCTCGGGCACTGCGCGGGCGTAGGTATCGAGATACTCGTAACGTACTGTCTTCAGGAAAGACTCGAATTCGGTCTCAAGGCCCGTTTCTTCCTCTACCTCTCGAAGAGCTGCGGTCAGAGGTTCCTCTGAAGGGTAGAGTCGTCCTTTGGGCAGCTGCCAGCGCCGGCACTCCTTGTCAGTGGCGATTAGCGCGACTTGCACCACTCTGCTGGCACTGACGTCACGCAAGCGAAATGCAACACCGCCTGCAGAGTGAATGTGCCGAACGGTATAGCCGTCGGGTTGCTCTGTGCCGTTCCCGCGCTGATCGGCGGGCCGTTCAAAGTTGCCTTGATCTTTGTGCCCCGAAAACCTCTTTTCTTTCTGCACATCGTCACGTTGAGACTTCATCAACACTCTTCCAATAAAAGGTGAACCAGACTCGTAAAGTAAGTGGACCGTCAGGGCGGCAGTTTCTAGGCCTGGCGCCGGAATCGTACCTAAGGATTCGAATTGTCAGCCCGTGCCGCTCACTTCAGGAGGGCTCTCTGGCAGGCTGCCTTCGGCGATGCTAGCGGCCAGTCCGCGGGCCACCTGTTCCCAGTTATCGGGCGGAAACTGTACAAGTTGACGCGGCAGAAGCGACGGCGTTGTAAACGTCAGAGCGCCCACCAACTCGGTCAAGGACCACACATTGCGGGCGCGCGCGAGAACAACGTGAATCTCCATCCATTTGGAGATCATCACAAGCCATTGGGCCAGGGCTTCGCCTGCGCCGACAGCAGGCATCGCATCAGGGGCGTCAGCAACAAATCGAAACGCGATGCCTCCGTCCTGGTCAATCCACAGGCGATGCGGGATCACCGGCCCCGGTGACACACGAGCAGTGGTCCAACGCGCAAATTGGTTGTGCAGACTCGAGATGAGTGGAGGGTTCAGCCACGCCACCGCCGTAGCGATTGGCCGGCTATGTGGAGGATGGATGGGAGATGTCTTCAGCGAACTATCGTCGTCGTACCAGTACCACATGGCTATGGCTGCGCTCTGTTTTTCGAGTGGGACGATACGTCCTCCTGACACGGAGTTGCGCTACCCTGGCGGTCACAATGGGCCGCAACGGGCCGGACTCTTCGGTCCCGGGACTCGCCCTCGATGGCTGCCCTGTCTATAACGTGTCGTGCTCGAGAGACGAGCGTTCCCTTGTCATTTGGAAACATGAATTGGCACGAATCATATCACAGTCGTTGGATTTTCGCAGACTGACTGGTCGAAGTAGAAGAGGCCCATAACCCATTTGACGAATGCTGATTCTGCATGTCTGCCCCGAAACAGAGACTTCGCTTTCCCGTTCCGTGCCGTAGACATTTCGGTCCGCAGGCTGACCGCGAAGCAACGTGCAAGAAGAGGTTTCTTCCATGTATATGAAACTGTTAAGAGTTGGCGTGGTGTTTGTCTTAAGGTATGATTCAGCCGCTGTGAAAGAGAATCGCAGGTCCGAACATAAGAGGAAAGAAATCTGGAAGTGACTCGTCAACGAAGAACCAAGAGGCGGCCGCAAGCAATCGCTTCACCGAAGTTGGTGCAGACCACCGCCGAATTTGGGCAGTTTCTCGGGCATGTTTCCGGTCAGCCCTGGCTGGCGCTTGATACTGAGAGCGACAGTCTCTTTCGCTATGCACCTCGAGTCTGTCTCATTCAAATTACTGCTCCGGCGGTAGCGGCAGGGGCACAATCTTTGCCTGACCCGGCCAATGTTGTCGACTTTCTAATCGATCCTTTGCGGTTGAAGAATCTCTCAGCCCTTGGAGATGTCCTTGCGGACGGTATCACTGAGGTAATTCTCCATGCGGCCGAAAACGACATTCTTACGCTTCAAAGAGACTTTGACTTTCGTCTGCAGAAGATCTACGACACACAACTGGCAGCACGGATCCTGGGGAGGCAAGGGATTGGACTTGCTAAAGTGCTGGACGAAGAGTTTGGAGTCGTTAGCGACAAGAAGATGCAGCGTACGAATTGGGGTCAGCGGCCATTGACCCAGCAGCAATTGACCTACGCACAGGTCGACACCCATTACTTGCCTGCCCTGCGCGCCCGCCAGATCAAGAGCTTGGAGGAGGCTGGACGCTGGGAAGAAGCAAAGGCCGCGTTTCGGATGCTGGAAAGTATCAGATTCAGTCCGCCGGAGCCGCGTGCTTTCTGGCAGATGAAGCAGATCCGTTCCGTTGAAGAGAGAGATTTGGGTGTCTTGCAGGCGGTATGGGAATGGCGAGAGAGCTTTGCACATGAGGTTGACCGGCCTCCATTCAAGGTCTTGGGAGAGAATGCGTTAGTCCATCTTTCCCAGAAACGGCCGCGTACTCTGTCGTCTCTTAAGGCTGTCCCAGGATTAAGTGAACGGCAGGTTAGATGGTTTGGGAGGAAGCTTTTGGCGGCTGTCCGTGAAGGTGAGCAACGGCCAGCGCCCCAGCGACCTGCATCGAATCGAAGGACGGATCCTGCTCTCACCGGTGCGGGGAAGAAGCGCTATGAATCCTTGCGCCAGTGGCGAACAGAAACTGCCGCAGCGCGCGGCGTCGATCCCGATATCGTCTTCAGCAATGAGACTTTGCAGCAGATTTCAACTAGTCGGCCTGCAACGCTGGCCGAGCTGGCGAAGATTCCCTCGGTGGGAAAGTGGAAGGCGCAAGCCTACGGGGCGAAACTCTTCAGACTTCTCAGGAACGGGCTCGAATCTTGAGTGGTAAGGCGACCATTACACGCGCCGATTCAACTGAGGAAGTTTCAACCTTTGAGGGCAGGTACAGGGCCTGCCAATTGCCGAGTGTATTTCAAGCCGGTTGAAGTGCAAGCGGATTAGGCAACTCGTCTGTACCAACATTTCCTTCGAATACTTCGACAAACTCTTCCTCTTCCAACGTTTCGCGTTCCAGCAGTGCCTCTGCGACCGCGTCCAAGCGCAAACGATGAATTCTGAGAATGTTTCGCACACGGTCGTGCTGTTCATTGACTATTCTCTGCACTTCGCTGTCTAACGCCTCCGCGACCTCTTCGCTGTAATCGCGTTGCTCGGTCAGTTCCCTTCCCAGAAACGGATTTTCCTCCTGGCTTCCTATCTGGAGAGGTCCCATTCTGTCACTCATTCCATACTTCATTACCATGGCACGCGCCATTCGCGTGATCTGCTGAATATCGTCGCTGGCTCCGTTAGAAATGTCTCCAAAGACGATTTCCTCAGCCACACGTCCTCCGAGCCCCACTGCGATGCGGTCAACGAAGTAGGAACGCGGCAACAGATAGCGATCACGCTCGGGCACCGTCAGAGTGACACCTCCAGCCATTCCTCGGGGTATGATTGAGACCTTCCTCAGCGGATCTGAACCTTTGACTACATGTGCAATGATGGCGTGGCCGGACTCATGGTACGCCACGACGCGCCGTTCTCGGTCAGTGATGAGTCGGCTGCGGCGCTCGGGCCCTCCCATCGCGATCCGTTCTATCGACTCCTGCATCTCTGTCATGGCTATGGTGCGCCGGTTTCGCCTTGCAGCCAGAATCGCGGCTTCATTGACCAGATTTTCCAGGTCCGCACCGACAAATCCGGGCGTCTGACGAGCAATCAAGTCCAAGTTCACGTTCGGATCAAGGGGCTTTCCCTTGACGTGGACGTCGAGAATGGCCCGTCGGCCCTCAAGGTCGGGGCGGTCCATGGTGACTCGCCGATCAAAGCGGCCGGGGCGCAGCAGGGCAGGATCGAGGATGTCCGGGCGGTTGGTAGCTGCAACCAGAATGACGTTGGTATCGGTCCCGAATCCGTCCATCTCAACGAGGATCTGATTCAGAGTCTGCTCCCGCTCATCGTGGGAGCCGCCCAGACCAGTTCCGCGATAGCGGCCGACGGCGTCGATCTCGTCGATGAAGACTATGCAAGGGCTGTTGCGCTTGGCCTGCTCGAACAGATCGCGCACGCGGCTTGCGCCTACACCTACGAACATTTCGACAAATTCGGAACCGCTTATGCTGAAGAAGGGCACTCCGGCTTCGCCCGAAACAGCCTTGGCCATCAACGTTTTTCCTGTACCGGGCGGGCCTACCAGCAGTACGCCCTTGGGGATGCGGGCGCCAAGCGCAACGAATTTTTGCGGCTCTTTCAGGAACTCAACAATCTCTTCCAGCTCCTGCTTTGCTTCATCGGCACCGGCGACATCGGTGAAGGTGACTGTGGGCCTGTCCCCCACAAACATACGAGCTTTACTCTTTCCAAAGGAAAGGGCCTGATTGTTGCCGCTCTGGCTTTGGCGGAAGAGGAAGAGAAAGAGGCCGGCGATCAGGATCAGGGGCAGGAGGTTAATGATCAGGGCAAACCAGTTGCCTGAATTTGAAGGGGGTTGGACGTTAATTTCAACTTGGGCCAGCCTCTCTTCGGAGACACCCATGCCCTCCAATGTCCGGGTCAATGCAACGCCCTCTTCCTTGCGGCTGGCCAGAGGTTGATCGCTGCCTTGCGAAAAGAGCTGCAACCTTTCTCCGCGGACATCAATACGGGCAACTTCGCCGCGTTCAATCTGTCTGGCGACATCACTCAGGCTGACGCTTTGGGGCCTTTCATTGGGGCCATAGACATTCAGGAATAGGGCGGCGGCGGCCACCAGAATCAGCAGATATACAAAGGCGTTTCGAGTCCAATTTCCGCTCACAAAGTCTCCTCAGCAATCAGAATCCAATGCAGGGGGAGTATATCATAGGGGCTCCTCATTCATGAAGTATCGCCAATTGGACGAGCTTCGACTGTGTGCCGGATTCCTATCTAAACAAGAAGGCGTACGAGAGGCGATCTCAATTTGAAGTCAGGCCCGGTCTTGGGCAGTCAACCGTTGCAGTTTTCGACGTAACGTTACAGACTGAGGTCAAGCGGGCATTTCACCTAGTGACCTCTCGTCCTGACTGACGAATTCGGCGACTGGACTCTCTACACGTCCGTAGCCGCTCCAAATCTTGAAACCCAGAAGCGCCAGCAACTCCGGCGTTGCATCTGCAAGCATCTCGGAGCGGGAGCCTATCGTGAAGTTTTCCTGGGGACGGAACTGCGGTCCGCAGAAGGTGGTGAGCAGGCCGTAACGATTTCCGGAACTGACATTCGCGCCAGTTCCGTGCCAAAGCCTGCCATCGAAAACCATAGCAGTACCTGCCGCTCCCTCTGCCGCCAGAATCTCCCCTTCGCCTTCACTTGCCCGCGGAGGGCGGCCTCGAAGGTGGCTGCCAGGTACGAAGAGAGTACCCCCATTTTCCGCACTGAAGTCATTCAGCATCCACATCACGTTAACACATACACATGGCGCGATCATCTCAGGCGACCCTTCTCCCTTCAGATTTGGGCGGTCGCGAGTAATCGAACCAACTGGCAGGGGTGAAGGCTCACGGTCAACAGGATGGGGCATCCACCATTGATCGGTATGCAGGTTCATGGCGACGCCGCCCGGTTTGGCAATATTGGCCGAGTAACTGGACAACAGGTATTCTTCGCCCAACACATGGTCGACAACAGCGCGCACGCTTTCTGTGAAAAGTATCTGGCGGAATATCCGACCTTTGTTGACCAGCATCCACACTCGCTGATTCACGCCGCCTGCCGAGGCCGTATAGGCCTTCTGTTTGGGGCGTCCCTTCCCGTCCGTAAAGGCGCCCCATTGCTGTTTCGGGCCGCCGTCTTCGAAGGCCGCCCCCTGATCCAGTTCCGCGGCTGCCTGTTCCTTCAACCTTTCCAATGCGGCGGCCACGACCTCCGCATCGAGAGCATTGGCAATGAAACAGTAGCCATGTTCAAGTATGTCGGACTTCGCCTTTTGCATGTCACTTGTTGCTTTGGGCAGAAGAAGAGTGGATTGCATTAGATACCTCCAGACAGGACCTTTTCTGGTACTCTAATTCATTTTCGCCAGGACGGCAACGCTCTTGGCCCGGAATTTCAATCAGCGGCAAGGTTAGTCAGTATAGCATCGGCCCGCATTCGGCTTATTGGGGCCGGGCCAAACTGTTTCGAGCGTGTGATTTGCTGTGCTAGAATTGTCTGATATGAACGGCTTCACCTTCTCTTGGACAGCACTGATAGTCCC
Organism: Caldilineaceae bacterium SB0664_bin_27; assembly: GCA_009838625.1. Taxonomy (GTDB): domain Bacteria; phylum Chloroflexota; class Anaerolineae; order Caldilineales; family Caldilineaceae; genus Bin5. Next base: position 61,821 of record VXRG01000067.1, on the reverse strand, counting down.
CGTCGGTCCTCCACTTGTCCTGACTTTGGGCAGCATCGTTCTGTGGATAATGGGCCGTTTTGTGCGTCCGGGCGCAAGATGGCACGCTCTTGGGAGTGCAACCGGAATCCTGAGCGCGATTGCCCTCCTCTTTTGGGGACTGGCTGCGGCGATGACAGTTGCGCTGCGCGTTCAACCTACTGCCCCAGCACTCAGTATTCCATGGCAGCCATTCTTCTCACCCGGCGCCGATCTATTGTGGGTGAGCAACGGATGGAACTGGTACGTCTCCTGTCTTGTGCTTCTACTCGGCGGAGGCGGGCTGCTCTTCAGCGGTGTTTCCGGTCAGCGGGCGGAACAGAGTTCTGTCGAGAACTGGCACGGAAGGGCGTTGACACTTGCCCTTTCATTGAATGCGATTTCCAGTGCCCTTTTCTTTGTCAGCAGTGGAAACCTCTTAACCGTAACATTGATGTGGGTTGTCATGGACCTGTTTGTGATTGCCCGCAGCGCAGTAGTGCCGGAAGGCCCCGGGCCATCGCCTACCCGCCAGTTTCAGGGTCTGAGCATGATGGGAGCGCTGTTGCTGTTGATAGGTCTGCTTCCGGCCGGCCAAGGAGGGCCTGCCGAACTCCTGGCAGGGGGCCGTCTGCCCCAAGAGACGGTTATACTCATGCTGATTGCCGGCGTAATCCGGGCCGGCGTCTATCCTCTTCACTTGTGGCTGTTGCCGCAACGAGGTGAACGGCTGTACATGCCGGACCGCCTCATCGACCAGATGCCGCCGGCGCTCTGCGGACTGTGGCTGCTGGGCTGGTCGAGCGGCCTGGCAGGAGAAGAGCTTCTTGCACGCCCTGAAATCGCGGCGCTCGCACTGTTGGGTCTTCTTGGCTCGGCTATCGCAACATTCACGACCACGACCAGGCAAGAACACACGACCTTCGTACTGGTCACCGCGGTAGGTATTGCGGGCCTGACGAGCATATTGTCTGAAATCCGTGGGCCGGCAGCAGTTTTGTGGCCCACGACGACTTTCGCACTAGGCGGGGGCCTCTGGTTGATTGGTGAGCGGATCTGGCGGGCGTGGCACTGGCAGATTCCCATTAGCGTAGGGGTACTGGCCCTCGTGGGTGTACCATTTACTCCAGGGTTTCTAACGCAATCTGTGGTTGCACAATTGCTGGTTGCAGGCGGCTGCACCGACGACAGCGCACTGTGCGGGAAACTAGGGGCCCTGATGTGGCCCCTCTTTGTAGCATACATTGTTACACAGATGATATACGTTTCCTCTCTGTTGCGCAGTTGGGACGGTGAGCCCGACGGATCAGTGTGGGAACTGAGGCCGAATGCGTGGATAATCGGCAGACTGCTTGTATATGTCGCAGTTCTTGCCATTCCGCTGGCAACCGCCGGCCTGTTTCCAGAGATGATGACCAATCTTGCCAACCTTCCGGATGCCATTCCGCGCGGCGCAGGGAACCCTCCCAGCGCGGTTGCGAGTTGGCAGGTCTGGTTGACTTTGGCAGGCCCGCTCACGTTGGGTATCGGCCTGGCAATCGCCCGCACTCAGGTCAGAGAATATTTGAGCACACATGGAACCAGGTCCGGTACATTGCCGACCCTTCGAGCATGGTCGAGCCGAGTCGCTCGACTGGCAACCCTGGACTGGATTTCGGGTCTGACCAGGTGGGGTACTGGCAGGATGGGCGCCGTTTGGGATGTTGGACTGGAGATTGTTGAAGGGACGGGCCATATGGGGTGGGTTGTCGTCTTTGGTATCATTGGCTATCTGTTGTTCAGCACATAGACGGGGCCGCCTCGATGACGGGATTGACTTGCACCGGGATAGGAGCACTTCAGGACCCAGGTTTCAAGGCCCCCAGAGTTCCCATTGTAGGGCAAGGACCCCGAAAGTCTGGTCTGGGGGGTCAAAAGGCGTTGGACACTTGACGGTTTCCGGAAATAGCAATAGCCGTGAGTTCGAATAGAACGAGATAAGCGGATGGCTGCTTTTTGGGCTTCAGTACCATTTCACGTAGTTCTGGGTCTGGCCGCGTGCATACCTGTCGTATTGTGGGACTGGCGGGTTGCACTGCCTGGAATCTTGATCGTTCAACTGGGAACGAGCGCACTAGTCGGAACCGTCTACGGACTGCCAGCGCCCTGGCCTGCGGTTCATTTGGGCGTACAAGTCCTGGCCTGTCTGATTCTTCTACTTTCGATTTTGCAGACGAGCCACGTGCAGGTCCGCAACACCGGCGAATTCAGTTCAAGGCTTTTTCGTCTCCTTGTCCTCGGAATCGCTGCTCTGCTGGTCTGGGCGGCGAGCGAAGGCATAGAATTACCCCTTCTTGAAGACGCTACCAAAGTTCTATTCATTTGGTTTGCCGCCGTGGCACTGATAACGCTCGGCGTAACGGAGTCAGCACTTTTTGGTGGCGTTGGCCTTCTTCTTTGGCTGATTCCCGTACAGGCACTTTTGTCAATACTGTTTCCCTTGCCGGCCGTAATTGTATTGCTGGGGATATTGCAGATCCTGGTTGCTTTGGCCTGCAGCTTCCTCCTACTGGCCGAGGACGATGCGCTCACCCTGATCGAGGTTCCTTCAACCGATCCGGAATTGGCGCCGGGCTTGTATCGTCGGCACAGCATCACCTCCGGAGCCAGAGTTCTGGGCTATAGCGTCGGTTACTGGATGTATAGCCTTCTCAGTAGAAGGCCAAAAACAGGTGCTGGAAACAGTTAGGGAGTGGCTCTTTGAAAAAGGACAGAGTGAATGTGCATCTGACCTGCGGAAGTTGCGCGAGTTCCGCCCTATTCCATTTGTTGACCGCGAAAAAATCCTGGATTTGTCCAGGAGAGAGAACAGTCAATTGACCGACCGCGTTTCATGATTCAGCTTGCCCTGCCATCGTTTCTGTTCAGCCTTCTCCTGCTGGCAACCCTATTCAGCTATGTGCTACGCCGTTGGGAACGGACAGTCTCACTCGCGAACGGCGCGATGTTGAGTTTAGCCGGCGTAGTTCTATGGCGATTACCGATAGATTCCCCATTGCTGTCCATTCCGTTCATTCCTGTGGTCCTTGACTTGCGGGCAGGGATTTGGGAATTCGGGTTCCGCCTCCAGTTTACACAGACCAATGAACCGATAGTTGTTATAGTCCTCCTCTTGTTGGGATCGGGCATGCTGCTTACGGCCGCCGCAAGTCAGGGGAGAGTCTTCCCTCCTTCGATGTTGCTTGTAGGGGCAGGTTACATTGGACTCGCCCTGATGGTGGACGCACCGATTTCTCCGGTGTTTCTGGCGCCGACTTCCCTGGCAATTCTGATGGCGCTCAGCGTTTTCCCACTCCAAGTGGGCATTGGCGGTGAGGCGTTGACTTCCTTGCGCGCTATGCTGCCTCCGATTCTGGCGACTCCATTTGTGTTGCTTGCGGCGTGGCATATGGAGCAGTTGCCTCTCAATCCTCAAGACATTCTCCTTGCAGCTGGGGGTGCGCAGCTTCTGGGGGCAGGCCTCCTCATTCTACTGGCTCCTGTTCCGCTGCACAGTGCCCAGCCACAGCTGGGGGAGTCCTCCCCACCGATTGCGATGGCGCTTACAATTCTTCTGTATCAGACGCTGGTTCTCTATCTATACTTTCTCGCAACGACGAGTTTTCCATTACTCATGTCCAGCACTGCACTGAACGTGTGGTTGACCTCAACTGCTACAGTTACTTTGGTATGGGGCGGTGTGGCCGCGGCGGCAGCCAGCCACCCGGGCCGGCTGTTAGGTTATGCCATGCTTCATGACTGGGGTCTGATTCTACTGCTTCTTGCCGGATCTGATGAGGGCAGCCTGCCGATGGTAGTCTCTCTTTTTGCGCTACGTATATTGAGCACAATGAGCGCATCCGCAGGACTGTCGCAGATCCGGCAGGCGACGGGAAGTTTGGACGCGGAAAGCCTTCATGGGGTGGGCGCTCGGATGCCTTGGAGCACTGCCGCGTTTCTCTTAGGAAGCCTGGGACTGGCCGGTTTCCCGCTGACAGCGGGGTTTTCGGGACATTGGTCGGCGATTCAGGCGCTTGCAGAAGGCGATTGGCGCTTTGCCGCAATCGTGCTGATCGCCAGCGGCAGCGTTATATTCGGTTTCGTGCGGATGGTCGGCATCTTTTTCGGTCCTCTCACCTATCCACAACTGCCACGCGAACGGCCGTTAGGCATTGTCTTCTCCCTGATGGCGATACTTCTGGTCACAGGTATGGCTATCGCACCCCAGCTGTTCGAAGGACCTCTCGCTAGGACATTGCTGGCATTTGATTAAAAAAAAAGCTGTCAGAAGCTTCCCGGCATCCATCTGATAGAGATTGATAGTCCACGCCTGTTAAGGTCATGACAGCAGGTGTAGGCTAGTTGACCGCGAAGAAGCGTTAGTCTATTCATGCGCTAGAGTGGTGCGCTTTGCCAGATTCGATTTTACTCATTCAGGAGGCCCGCCATCGCTTCCAGGGCGGACGGACGTTCATCCAGGCTCGAAGGGTATTACAACCTTAGCCAGCACGACCGAGTTGCACTCTTGTCCAAGTGGGCGGCTCTGACAAGCGAAGAAACAGCGGTGCTGGCCGAGAGTATAGGATCCGAGCAGGCCGACATGATGATCGAAAACGTCGTCGGCCGTTATGCGTTGCCATTAGGGATTGGTGCAAACTTCCTGATTGACGGGCGAGACTACCTGATACCGATGGCTGTGGAGGAGCCGTCTGTCGTTGCCGCCGTCAGCGCTGCCGCACTCCTGGCACGTGAAGGGGGCGGATTCTCGACGGGCAGCACGGACCCCGTAATGATCGCCCAGATTCAGCTACTTGATGTTGTTGATTCAGCCAAAGCGATGCGCATGATTCTAGCATCCAGAGAGGAGATTCTGGACTGTGCCGATACCAGTCCCTCTCTCACCCGCCTTGGGGGCGGACCAAAAGGCGTTGAAGTGCGCCAACTACCTGACACGCCCGCGGGGCCCATGCTAATCGTCCACCTGTTGATCGACTGCCGGGACGCAATGGGGGCAAATGCCGCCAACACTGCAGCTGAAGCTGTCGCGCCGCTGCTTGAACAGTTGAGTGGAGGCCGAGCGGGATTGCGAATTCTCTCCAACCTGAGCGACAGGAGACGTGCGTGGGCCGAGGTTGAAATCCCTGCCGCGGCGTTCGACAACGATGCCTATGATGGCAAAGATGTCGTACGCGGCATTGCTGAGGCGAATGCATTCGCCTTTGCGGACAGCTACAGGGCAGCGACCCACAACAAAGGGATCTTTAACGGTATTGACGCGGTGCTTTTGGCCACCGGGAACGACTGGCGCGCTGTGGAAGCAGGTGCGCACGCCTGGGCAGCGCGTGACGGTCAATACCGGGCGTTGACGGACTGGCACGTGCGCGCATGCGGGAAGTTCGAGTCCTTATTCGGACGTCTGGAGTTGCCGATGGCTGTAGGGATAGTGGGCGGGGCAACGCAAAGCCACCCTTCTGCCCGACTAGCGCTGAAGATCCTCGGACTGGCAGCTAAGAATGAAACTGAGCCTGGGGCTGGCAGCCGTAGGTCTGACGAAGAAGTGAGCGCAGAGACCTGGCACCAAGGGGCGAGAAGGCTAAGCGAAATTGTCGCCGCTGTAGGTTTGGCGCAGAATCTTGCGGCATTGCGAGCGCTGGCGACCACGGGCATTCAGAAGGGCCATATGCGTCTGCATGCGCGTCAAGTAGCGGTGGCGGCCGGCGCTGAAGGCGAGGAGGTCGAGCTGGTTGCCCGTCAACTTGTGACGGAAGGAAAGATACGACTGGAACGGGCCAGGGAGCTGTTGCAAAAGTGAAAGACAGGATACGCCGAATGAGGCGTAACAGGGTAGTGAGACGAGAGGACTTCTCATGTTGAATCAACCAGTTCAGCAGGTAGGGATAGTGGGATACGGTGCTTACGTTCCGCGCTACCGCTTGCCTGGTTCAGAGATCAGCAGGGTCTGGACAGGCGAAATTGAAGCCCTTAGCAAGAGGTCGCCCGATGGAATAATTGGTTTGCAGGATAGGAGAGCCACTAAGTCCGTAGGCGAAAAGGCCGTGCCAGGGCTTGATGAAGACACGGCCACAATGAGCATAGAGGCTGCCCGCAATGCGCTGGCGCGGTCATTGATCGATCCGCAGGAGATTGGCGCCGTCTGGGTGGGTAGCGAGAGTCACCCCTATGCGGTCAAGCCGACCGGAACAATCGTTGCCGAGGCGATCGGCGCCACACCTGCCACGCAGGCAGGAGATTGGCAGTTCGCTTGCAAGGCGGGTACGGAAGCAGTGCAGGCCGCGATCGGTTTGGTCGGCAGCGGTATGGCTCCTTATGCCCTAGCTGTCGGGATGGACATTGCGCAGAGCCGCCCAGGTGATGCGCTGGAATACACTGCGGGCGCGGGCGGCGCCGCCTTATTGCTGGGAGCAGCAGAGGAATCGGTTGCTGTAATCGAGGGAAGCCTGGGTTATGTTTCGGATACGACTGATTTCTGGAGAAGGCCCGGAATGCAGTTTCCCAGCCATGCCGAGCGCTTCAGTGGAGATCCCGGTTACTTCGGACATGTCATGCCGGCCGCGGACCAGATGATGCAGGAAGCGGGGCTGACTGCGGAGGATATCGACCATGTTGTCGTACACCAGCCCAATGTCAAATTCCCAGTACGGGCAATGCGCACCTTGGGATTTGCAAGAGAACAGTGGGAGAACGGACTGCTCGTCGAAGAGATTGGCAACACATACGCCGGTTCCGCCCTCGTCGGTCTGACAGCTATCCTGGATATTGCCAGCGAAGGTCAACTTGTCCTGGTCGTCAGTTACGGGAGCGGGGCGGGGTCAGACGCTTTTCTTCTCCGTACAACTAGCCGATTAGTCTGTGTCCAGGAAAAAGCTCCATCAACCAAAGAGTACATTGGTCGGCGCATAGAGATTGACTATGCACAATATGTGCGGCTCGTTGGGAAACTGGCTGCTCACTGATCGACCGCCCCGAACGCAATCGAGCCGGCGGCAGAATCTTGTCACCGACAGCTCGCGCTTCGACTCACACTCGACATTCTATTGTCCCGCCTCCAGGGCTTTCAGAGAGTCGACCAGGAATGTTCGCCAGCGGCCATCTTCGTCGATAGGAATGTAGACGGCCTCGCGCCCAACATGGATTGCGTTGTTTGGTACAAACTCACCTTCGTCGGTAGTGCTGCCCAAAGCCATTCTAAGGAAGTACTGCAACTTCCGCTTGGTTCCGTCGTCCAAGTCCCCTTTTGCCACGCCTGATTCGCCGATTGCGCGCAATGGAAATCCTTGCGGAAGCCTAATGGCAATCTGATCGCGTCTGCGGCCGATGTTCAGGATGCCGGCTTTCAGGGCCTCCATCTTCACTTGAATCTGGTAAAACAGGTTGCGCAATTCCAGTGGTATTGAGTTCGTTTCCGGGTCCTTGCCGAAGCGGTCCTCGATCTCCTTCTTCATTTCTTCCAGATCATGTTGTGAGTTCAGACCAGCTATTCGGCGATAGAGCTGAAGGCGCAAACCCTCGTCTTCAACATAGGTCGCTGGAATTTCGGCGCGCAGGGGCAGGTCGAGAGTGACCGGAGGGGCAAGCGGGTCGTCCAACTCGATCTGGAAAGGCGCACTTTCAGGCTGCTGTGACGGCGGATGCGGCGCCAGAGCTCCGTTTGCGCTGTCCGCAGGATGGTGGGTGTCTCCGTTCACCCCTTGGGCCTTGGCTAACCGGTCCCTTTTGTCGCGGAGGTCATTGACCGATTGGGCCAGCAAGCGGGTATAGAGGTCAAAGCCAACAGTTGCAATTTGGCCGTGTTGCCTTGCGCCCAGAAGCTCGCCTGCCCCACGGATCTCCAGGTCCCGCATGGCGATGCGAAATCCTGCGCCCAACTCGTCACTGCTTTCAAGCAGGGCTTCCAGCCGGCGTCGGGCGTCGAAAGTCAGTGTACTGTTGCGATCGTGGAAGAGGTAGCAGTAGCCCCTTACCGCCCCGCGGCCGACGCGGCCGCGCAACTGGTACAGTTGCGCCAATCCGAAATGATCGGCGCGATTCACAATGATGGTATTGGCTCGGCGAATATCGAGACCGTTCTCGACGATCGTGGTACACACGAGCACGTCGACTTCTCCATCGGCAAAGCGCATCATCGTGTTTTCCAACTCGCGCTCGGCCATCTGTCCATGTGCCACCGCAACAACCGCCTCCGGCACCTCGCGCTGAAGGCGCGTTGCCAGCGTCTGGAGTCCCCGCACGCGGTTATGGACGAAAAATACCTGCCCGTCCCGCTCCAGTTCTCTCCGAACCGCTTGACGAACCAGCGTGCTGTCGTACTCAGAAAGAATTGTTCGTACAGGCAGCCGCTCCCTGGGCGGCGTGTTTATGGTGCTCATATCGCGAACGCCGCTCAAACTCATGTGGAGAGTACGCGGAATCGGTGTCGCGCTGAGCGTGAGCACGTCCATTTGAGACCGCATCTGCTTGAGACGCTCTTTGTGGGTGACGCCAAAGCGTTGTTCCTCGTCTATGATGAGCAGACTGAGCGACTTGAAGTGTACGTCTTCTGAAAGGAGCCGGTGCGTGCCAATCACGATGTCAACGGTCCCGTCTCGCATCTTTTGCAGCACTTTCTCCTGTTGAGACTGTGTCCTGAACCGCGAGAGCATCTCTACAAGAATAGGGAATCGCTTCAGGCGTTCGCTGAAGACTCGATAGTGCTGCTGAGCGAGAACGGTTGTGGGCACCAACACCGCCGCCTGTCTGCCGTCCATTACAGCCTTGAAAGCAGCACGAATGGCAACTTCGGTCTTGCCGTAGCCGACGTCGCCGATGATGATTCGGTCCATCGGCCGGTCGGTTTCCATGTCGCGTTTGACGTCCAGGATGGCGTCGATCTGGTCTGCAGTTTCACGGAAGGGGAAGGCGGACTCCATCTCCTCCTGCCAGGGACCGTCCGGACTGAATGCGTAACCGGGGATGACCTCTCTCTCTGCATAGAGTTTCAGCAGATCTTCGGCAATGTCTTCCACCGCTTTCTTGGCCCTGGCCTTTACAGACTGCCAATCGCTCGTACCCAGGCGCGTTACGGAAGGCGGGATGCCGGAGTCGCCTGCCCCTACATAGCGGCTAAGACGGTCTGCCTGATGCACGGGAACGTAGAGCCTGTCGCCCCTGGCGTAATTCACCTGCAGGTACTCTCGCTCGACACCGCCCATTTCGAGCCTGGTCAATCCCTCATATATGCCGATGCCATGCTCCATGTGAACGACATAGTCATTGGGGTTGACATCGGCGAAGAACAGTTCGGGCGCCACAGTTGATTGTGATCTGCGCCGGTGCTGGTGGGACTGCCGCGTCCAGCCAAACAGCTCGGAGTCAGTGTACAGACGCAAGGGCAAGTGCAGCCTGCCATTGTCGTCTCCCTCAGGGGCGGGAGACGCGTTCATGACAAACCCTTCCGACAGGACGCCCTGCAGCAGAGAGATTCCGCTGCGAGGCGGTGACTCCAAGTCGGAGATCAGGTTCGAAGGCAGTTGAGCCTCGCGCAACTCCTCCTGCAGTCGAGAAGTCTGACGAGATATCAGGACGACGCGGTCAGTTGAGCTTGCAACCTTTCGCATCTCCTGCAGTATGCGCTTGGTCTGCCCAGCAAAGTGGGGGCAGGGAACAAACTGGCGTGCGACGGCGGAACTTTCGTCCTTGCCGTGGTCCCCCGGTAGACCGCTCGCCCCCAGAACCAACTGTCTGCGGGCAGTGATCTGTTCCAGTAGTTCTTCGGGACTAAAAAAACTTGAGTCGAATCCGGAGGGTATTTCGTGACCGCGCAGAAGTTCCTGGTGCGTGCGGGCGGCTGCTTCCCCGGTTTCCTTAAGGCTTGCGGCAATCTCCTCGCCATCGTCGATGACCAGAAGTCCCCTGTCGGGCAAGTGGTCCAATAGAGAAGCCGGACGGCTGTAGAAGTAGGGTAGATACCACTCGATGCCCCGAAAGGTTCGGCCGGCAGCCAGGTGTTCCAATTCCTGTGCAATCTCCTCGCGAATGGCAAGCACAAGATTGGGCTCGGCCAGCAGTTCTGCGCGCAGACCATCGATGCCAGCGACGCGGCCCGCGTCCGCTGCCAGCTTCCCTACTTCCGCTGGGACTACCCCAGGGGCGGCCTGAACCAGAGCGGAGCCATTCTTTGAGTCAAGAACGACGGCGGCAGCAGAAGCTTCTTCCTTGATAAGAGCGGTATCTGCGCCGCCAGCGAGGACGCTTCCGAGGGCTTCACTTCCCGGCCCGATCAGAACTCTTTGCAGATGTCGCTCGCTTCGCTGCGTCGTCGGATCGAACGACCGCAATGTTTCCACTTCGTCGCCAAACAGGTCGATGCGAACCGGATGCGGCATATTTGGAGGCCAGATGTCGACGATTCCGCCGCGACGGGCGAAGGATCCCGGTTCCTCAACCACTTGCATCGGTTCATAACCGTTTTGCACCCACCTTCCTGTCAGCTCATCCAATTGAACGAAACTGCCTACACGCAAAGGACGAAGGGCCTTTCGAAACGTCCTTGCAGGCAATGTTTTCTGCATCAGAGCAGGGGCCGAGGAGACCACGACAGCTTGCTCGGCAGACTTATTCTGCAAGGCAGCCAGTGCTGTTAGTCTTAGCTGACGAGTGCTCCCTGTCCAGGGAATGCGCTCGAAGGGCAAGGCGTCGGCCTCTGCGTAGAGAGAAACCGGCGGCAATCCATCGGAAGCCGGCAGGTACAGCTCGAGTTGCTCCACCCACTTTTGGGCCTGCTCAGCTGTACCTGTCACAACCAAGACCGGGCCTTTTCTCTCGGCGGCCGCAGCGGCGACAAAGTAAGCGCGTGCTGCCGAATACAGCTTCTGAGGCGCCGACGTATGCTCATTCAGCAGGGCTTGAAAGTTCGGCAGATTTCTAAGTAGCGGAAGCAGACCGGAGAGATTCATTCTACTCCTATTGTCAGTGACACCTCAGTGGGGGCCGTCCTGTGAAAGTAGGTGCAGAGGCCCGGATTGCAGATATGAGGGATTGTAGTCTCAAGGCGCCGGCGCCGCTTCTGAGTTAAAGCGATTCATCGCCAGGTCGATACCATGAAAGAGCCAAGTTTCTGCAGCATCGGCAATTCGCGGTCGTAGTGTCTCGAAAGTGGTCTCCTCGTCGACGCTGAAATTCTGCAAGACGTAGTCGGCCGGACTCATTGGAGTGTGAGGCCGTCCAATGCCCACCCTGGCCCGCGGAAACCGATCGGTGCCCAGCATCTGGATGATCGATTTCATTCCGTTGTGTCCACCGCTTCCTCCAAAAGGGCGCAGGCGCAGCTTGCCGCTCGGCAGGTCAAGCTCATCGTAGATGACAAATATGTCGCGTGGTTCCACTCCATAGAAGCTTGCCACTGGCGCGACAGAGGCGCCGCTCCGGTTCATGAATGTAAGGGGGCGCAGCAGCACTACCTTTTGGCCGGACATGCCTTCTCTTGCTTGTCGATCACGTTCCGGCGCTCGCGATTGCATGATGGAACCCAGGCCGAACAGGGCATTGAACTTCGCTCGGGCGAGTGAAATCCCATGCCTTTCGGCCAGAATGTCCAACACTTGAAAGCCAATATTGTGACGATTGCGCGCGTATTGGGGCCCAGGATTGCCCAGACCCACGATAATTTTCATGGTCAACCGCTCTAACAGTTTCCCAATCAGGGCAGCACGATGCGCGCTGAAGTCGGGAAAACGAATCCTGGCAGAGCTTGAGACAAATAGGCGAGCATGCAGTTCGCGAGAATTGTTGCCTTCAGTCTCTGCGGCGCGGGGCGATTGTCGCGGAAGTGAACGACAGTCAGCAGTTGATTATCTCGCATCCAGGTCGGTTCGCCAAAAGTGGAAGGGCCACCATTCTTGTCTGAAACTTTGCAGTCTTGCGAATCGCTATGGGACCGCCGTAGGGGAAAATCAGTTCATTCTCCTGTTTTCCCCGGCCTTCGTAAGCACTAAGGGTCTGCCTGCAAACTCGGAGGGGATATAAAGGCGGTTGGACATGCAGGTAGGTTCAGGTCTGCCAGGTGATTGGCAACGGCAGTACTGGTGCCTGGCTGGACTGATCCCTCGGTCAGGCACAGTTCGTTTCCTGCGAGATCGAGGACGATCAGACTTTCGAGGGGACTCAAGTTCGGAACCGGCCCGGTAAGCCTGTTGTGGCCCAATTGAAGAACATTAAGTTGGGTGAGCGCAGTCAGGTCGGGGATTTGCCCACTAAATTGATTACGGCTAAGCGACAGCCAGGTCAAGTTCGCGAGAGCGCTCAGATCCGGAAGTTGGCCTTCCAGCAAGTTTTGGCTGAGGTCCACCCAAGTCAGATGGTTGAGTGAAACAATGTCGGGAAATGATCCGGACAACCTATTGTCTCCCAGATAGAGGTGAGTTAACTCTGTGAGGGCTCTAAGGTCAGGAATCGAGCCGCTCAGATTGCTGTCAGTGAGGTATAGTTCACGCAAGTTTGTCAAGGAGCTTAGATCAGGAATCGAGCCACTGAAGTCATTGGACCCCAGTGACAGGCTTGTTAACCTGGTAAGCGCGCTCAAATCGGGTAGAGTGCCCGTAACCTGGTTATTGTTTAAGGACAGCCATTCCAAGCCAGTAAGGGCATTCAGCTGTGGAATCGAGCCTGTAAACTGATTGAAACTGAGGTCGAGAAACGACAAGCCCGTGAGGGCGTTTAGCTCCGGAATGGAGCCGCTCAGGAAATTGGAGCCGAGGGACAGAATTGTCAGGCCGTCGAGAGCGTCCAGATTCGGGAGCGACCCGCGCAGATTGTTTCCTGTCAAGAGTAGCTCGGTCACTCTTCCGTTCGGGTCCACGGTGACACCGTACCAGGTAGAAATCGGTTCGCTGGTCAGCCAGTTGTTGCTTTGGGTCCAGTTAGCTCCGCCGGTAGCATGATACAGCGCGACCAAAGCCTCTCGCTGCGCGGCCTCGGTCATCTGTGTTGCGGTAGGTACTGTCGCCGAAAGGAAGGCGGACCATTCGCCCCCAACGCCTTGCGAGTCTACAGCGCGAATTGCATAGTAGTAGGTCCTGCCCGGCACTAGTCCCAGATGTACGAAAGACGTTTCTTTCAAGTTGCTATCGACTGTTTGCCACGCGGGGAGCGGGGCCCACCAGGTCAGCAGTTCGTACCTGTCTGCTCGAGCATCATACGTCCAACTGAGCTCAAAACTGGTCGTCAATGTTTCAGTGATGGTCAGTGTCGGCGCGGGCAGCCTGCTGGTTACAGTAGGTGTCGCCGTGGGGGTGGACGTAGGAGCTAATGAAAGAGCAGGTGTAGGCGTTGTTGTAGGCGTGGGAGAGGCAGTGGGAGAGGCGGTGGGAGCCTGTACGAAGGGTACTGTGGCATGGGGCGTGTTCGACCACTCTCCCTCAAGCCCGTTCGACCCAATGGCACGGATCGCGTAGTAATAGGTCCAGCCAGGCGTCAGCCCGCCATGCGTATACGACGCTCTATCCAGACTATCATCTAAAAGCTGCCATCCAGGGTCGTTGGCCCACCAACTGAACAGTTCGAATCTGGCCGCGCCGATCATCTCAGACCAACTGAGCTCGATGGTGGTGGCGCTTGATGCAGTCGCGACCAGAAGAGGGGCTGGAAGTTTATCTGGTGCGGTTATGCGCACCTGATTCGACCATTCTCCATACACACCTGCAGAATCGACTGCGGCAACTGTGTAATAGTGGTCAGGCTTCCCGGCTGCCATGACATGACCGGTATAGCTTCTTCCCGAATAGCTGCTTCTTTCGATCGGTTCCCAGTCAGTGACACTTCTACTCCAAACCAAGAGGACATAATGATCTGCGCCAGCTACCTCGGTCCAGCTAATAACAACGGTATCCGACCCAATGGTCTCTGAGGTCAGCGTTGGCGCTTCCAACGTCTCTGAAGGTTCGGCCTGCAAGTGCGCAATGAATTCAGTTTGCGAGGAAAGTGGTGTCAGGGCCGCGAGTGGTGCGATGAGTAGCAGAATTCGCCGAAGGAGAGTGAACAGTTTCTCAGGTGATGCCAAATCAGGATCGTCCTCTCGCCGGTCGCCCGCTCGCCGTGCGGGTAACCGGAATACAGATATCACAGCCCGCGCGCCCTACAGAATGTGTCGGGTTGGTGCTTGAGACTACAAGAGTGATGCCTGGTCTACTCGTTCTTTGTGAATATCCACTCCAAGAGGCGCTTGGCGGCAAATACGGCGCCTAACAGAAGGAACAAGCCTGCGCTCCAGCGAACTCCGGCGAAGAACTGCGTGCGAAGCCTCTCAATGGCCAACGATTCTCCCAGGTCTCCCAGGATTCCCGGTTGCAGAACAATTTCGCTCTGGCCGGACGAAGAGGTCTGACTTTCCGTTGTACCACTGCCGTCACTCTGTGAAGGAGGAGGCGGAGTTTCCGTTGGCTCCTCCGTCTCACCCTCGATGTTGGGCTGCTCGACACGGACCTCAGCAACTGTAGGTTGCGGGTACGGTGTCGGTGTATCTATGGGAATTGGAGTCGGGGTCGGCCCGTCAGGCGTAGGCGTGATCGGATCCTGGCTGACACTGATGTTATGTACGAAGTACTCATCATAGTTTCCATCCGGCCGTACGACTCTCAAACGCAGGATATAGGTGCCTGGCGCAAGGACATCGGTATGCCACTCTCCGAGCTGTCCGTTGACAACCTGACGTGGTTCCCCGTCGAAATATTTGAAGGCTTCCTCGCCGCTTGCAGAATCTTTGTAGTAGAGCTCATAGCGAAGGAAAGGCGTGCCGGCTGCCGTTCCCATTATCGGCACGGCCCCGCTGACGCTGCTGCCTTGTTCGGGGGAAGTGATGCCGGACTGGTTTGACTGGTAATTGCGGGCTTGAACTCTATCCAGTCGATAGTGTTGAAACTGGTCACGCGAGTCTTCCCCGCCCAATTGGTCCACCGCCGCATAGGAAGTGCCGGCAACGAGGATCAGCCCTGCCATTGCCGGGACAAGTAGACTCAAAAGGTAGGGAAAGAACAGCTGTAAGGCCTTTAAGTTTCTCACGAGACGCGCTCTGCGAATCTCAGTCAATGGCATAACGGTCCTCTTCAGGCTTCGGGGGCCGCATCTGATATTTCAGAGCCGTTGCTGTTTGCCTCACCAGGCGACATAGACGGGCCCCAAAGTTGCAGTACTACTGCAAAGACTTGATGTAAAGGACAATGTTATCAATCTGTAGGTCGGTCAGATCCGCCTGTCCGCCTGAAGGCGGCATCGCGATGCCTGTACGATTGTCCTCGGCATCGGCGGCGCGTCCATCACGAATGACCGCCTGCAGTTCCTCGTCAGTCAGTCCGGAGACATGGGGCGAGTCCGCCAAAGCAGTACCTAGTCCTTCCACACCGACACCTTGCTCTCCGTGGCATGATGCGCAGGCCAGAGCAAATTGAGCCGCACCGCTTTCCAGACCTGTAGGCGTTGCTGTGGGGGCTGGGGTTGGCGTTGGATCCGCAGAGAGTTCGAGGAATGGCAGATCTGAAACGATTGGGAATACCACTTCGGGAACAGAGATATGAATCTTTCCGGCACGGGAGGCGCCGGCTACGTACAACCCTATCGCGATCAGAACCACAAAGGGCACCGGCCACCGCGGCCACTTATAGGGCCAAGTCTTGCTGGCGCCTCCGGCATCAGAGGCAATGACCATCAGCATACCGGTTGTAATGGCCATGAACCCGACCATTGCCAAGAGCGGAATCGTAATGAACCCAAACCAATCGACCCAGACCGTTGCACAGGTCACGCCAATACCGCATGAAGACGGCGATCCAAAATACGGTGTCTTCTGAAGCAGGAAGTGATAGACGGCGAAGCCCTGGCCCACCAGAGAAAAGGGCAATACGAGATGCGGAAGATGAGGGTCCCTGCGCAGAATCCCAAGAGTGAGTAGTCCGGCGAGCGGATACATCAGAATGCGCTGATACCAACATAGAGTGCAGGACGTAAAGCCACTCACTTCGCTGAAATAGAGACTACCCATCGTAGCGGCCCAAGCCGTGACGAGTGCTCCGTACAGACCAAGCTTAGTCCAAAAGCGTGAACTGTTCATGGGAATCAAATCCGCGTGTTTACTGGTCGGAGGCCAGTTGGCTGTCGATTGCTGCCGAGACCGCTCCGTAGTCGAGCGGACTGTCTACGCGTACGCCGTCAACCAGAACGGTAGGCGTGCTGTTGTGTCCGGACGAGCGAGCGTCCTGCAGGCTCTCAGAAACGGTCGGCAAGTGCACTTGATTTGTCAGACAGGATGCAAACGTATCTCGATCGAGATTCAGTTCCACTGCGTAGTCGATCAGTCGCTCCATGAGAAAAGCGTTCGCGCCGGAGGAAGTCGCCTGGAAGACACGATCATGGTAAACCCAGAATCGTCCCTGGTCGGCGGCACATTCGCTCGCCTGTGCCGCAAGGGAGGCGCCTGGTTCGTGTTGCTGCAAGGGAAAGTGCCTGTATTCCAACTTTACCTTTCCGGTGGAGATGTAGTTTTCAACGAGGCCAGGCTTTACGCGCTGGTTGAAGGCGGCACATGCCGGACAGCGAAAGTCCTCCCAGGCTTGAACGGTCACCGGGGCATCGGGATCGCCCAGGATGTTTCGATTCTGCCACGAGGAAGAAATACCGGAATAGTCGGGCAGCTCAACTGAAGTTGGTTCACTGTCGCTTGCCGCGGCCAGGATGACTGTTATCAGTCCTGCCAGCAAGGCGACTCCGCCAACAAGATAGATGCTCAGCGACAACCGTTTTCTGTTGCTGGCAATCAGGTCTTTCGCTTTCACCAACTAAGTCCTTGCGTTTGCATTTGCGCTACTACCAGATCGCCGGCTACGGAAATCGCGACCGGTAAGGCGCCAGGGCCCAAATTTTCCGGCACTTGACCCGATTGCGGGAGTAAGGCCTGATATTTGAATATAGCACCGATTCCTGTACTTCACAAAACAGAGCTGGATTTTCCCGGCAGCCACTTCGACCAACTTTCGCTGAGATCGCTTTCCAAGTAAGCTAGCACCGGGGATTGTGCAAGAGGACACGATGGCAAGACGGCTCAGGCAGACGGGTATTCAGTCGCTGAGAGCACAAAAGAATCGCAAGTAAAGTCACGCGCAGCCAGGACTGCGCTTCAAGGTCCTGGTCACAAAGCCTTGTCAAACTTGCCCAGTTACGGTAACTGAGCAGGAGTCGGGAATCACATATGCTTACAGTACGGAGGACGGATCTCGATGAAAAACAACAGTTCGCGATCGCAGGACTTCGAGAAGGGGAATCTCAGAGGAAAGGTTGCCATCGTCACAGGCGCAAGTCGGGGCATCGGTGAAGCTATTTCCGATGCGCTCGCTGAGGAAGGCTGCCGGCTGGTTCTGGCGGCGCGCAGCAAGGACCGCCTCGAAGAAGTTGCCGGTGGGCTGCGCCAGCGGTACGGGGTGGAGGTCTTGACGCTGCCTACCGACATGAGCGACGAAGACCAGGCCCGGGGACTGATAGAAACAGCCGCGAGTCATTTTGGAGGTGTAGACATCCTGGTGAACAACGCCGGAATGGGCATTTACGGTACTGTGGACGAGCTGCATCTGGACGACCTCCGGAACGTTTTCGAGGTCAACTTCTTTGGCCCGCTGGCTGCGCTGCAGGCGGCCGTCCCGATAATGCGGCGAAGCGGCGGGGGAACAATCGTGAATGTCAGCAGTATCGTGGGGAAGTTTCCACAGCCTCTGGGGGGAGGCTACACGGCAACCAAGTTCGCGCTTCAGGGCGCTAGCGGCGCAGCCCGCGCCGAGTTGAAACGTGACAACATAGACGTCGTCCTGGTTTGCCCCGGACTGACAGACACAGAGTTTTCACAGCACAGCCGGATCAGCGTGCCCGGAGCTGAGCATCGGCAGGGCGAACGCCACTCGCTAGGGCAAGGGGTCAATCCGGCGAGGGTCGGCCGCCGCACTGTTACGGCGATAAGGCGAGGAGAGCGGGAGGTCTATATCACACTGTTTGATCGCGCTCTGGTTTGGATCGCATTGCATTTCCCTGGGCTCTTTCAGTTGGGACTCGTTTACGTCACCCGTTACCGGCGTAGGCGGTTTGAAGAAGGTGGGCTTTCGGACGAATAGACGCGTCATGCCGGATTGTCCAGGAAATCTGTTGTCAGACCGGGTTACGGCGCCCCTCACCAAACCTCTTGCAGCTATTGTTGCCGAAAAAGTACCCACATCGGCTGCTTCCCAACTTCATACGTGATCAGGTGTGACAGCAACCTGCTATCAGGCTCGATCGAGTATATTGCTGCGTTTCCCGTCCCCTGTCCCGCGGCCAGGAGAAACCGGCCTTCTGGGTCAATATTGAAAACACGAGGGACTGCTTCCGTGCTCTGCCATCCTTGCAATTCAACTGCTCCGCTTCCCGTATCGAGTGAAAAGATGGCGATGCTCTCGTGGCCTCGATTCGTGACGTAGAGCGTGCGCCCATTTGGGTGCAGGTGAATTTGGGCGGTCGTGTTGGCGCCTTCGAACCCTTCAGGGAGAGACGGAATAGTCTGAAAGGGGCGTAACGTACAGCCAACTGGACTGGACTGCGATTGACTACCCCCGGGCCTGTCAAAGTGGTAGCCGGTGACTGAGGACGCGTCCTCATCTGACGTGTAGACAAACCGCTGGTCGAGGGAAAAGACGAAGTGCCTCGGGCCAAGCCCGTTGGCCGCCACCACCCGAGGTGCAGAAGGGTTGGGCGACAGTTGACCGGTCTTTTCGTCAAACTGGAACAAGAAGATACTGTTTGCGTCGAGCGGATGGGGCACAAGAGCGTAGCGGTTCGTTTCGTCAGTCTCAATGCAGTGAGCGCGGGCAGCCGTAGTCACCCTACATGCTTCTTCGCCGATTGAGCCATCTGACTCGATCCGGTGGACCATTGCCTTTCCTGCCCTGTAATAGGCGCTCATCAGAAAGCGGCCTGTCTTGTCTGGGGCGAGGTAACAAGAGTCAGCGTCGACCTGCCGCTTACCCAGGAGGTGTAACCCGCCGTCCTGTTCTATGCGAAATGCCGCCAACTCATTGCTGGCCCGCAGTGAGCAATAGAGCGTCCGCCCATCCGGGGAATCCGCCAAAGCGGAAGGGCCGCCAATTGCGGGGACGTCATGGCGATGTTGCAATTGGCCGTCTCTATCCATTGTGTAGATACGGATCAGGTCGTCACCAGATACGGTTATGTAAACGAGTAGGGACATGTTGGGCTCCTCGAGCTGTAGGTCAAGCGACGGAAAGATGGTTCAGCGGCCAGGTTTCCTCTCTGGAGTCAGGTCATGGCATCACTGTCTGCAGAATCGGCATGGCCGGCAAAAGGAATTGCTTTTTCATTGCCGCAACTCCCTCCTGGTTTGTGGGAAAGCGGTGACTGATGTAATGTTTGCGGAATCGATTCGTTTCCGAATTGCAAATGAGGCGCACAGACGATGGCAAAGAAAATCTGGATGGAATGGCCACTTCCGCCCGAAATGGTTTCGCAGATCAGGGAATTGGCGGAGATTGTCGATGACGGCGATATGGATAAGCTGCATGGCTCCACTGTAATTTCCGGCATTCGCCGCTATTATGACGGCGAATTCATGGATCGAGTAGGGCCAAACTTGGTGCAAATCGCCAAGCCCGGCATTGGAGTCGACAACATTGACCTCGACGCCGCCACATCGCGAGGAATTCTTGTCTGCAATACGCCCGACGCGCCGTCCGAGTCAACTGCAGAGCATGCAGTGGCGCTGTTGATGGCGGTTGCAAAGCGGGTTATGGTCGGCGACATGCACTTGCGGGGAGATTCCGATATTGAACGAGGTGAGATGCTGGGCACTGAATTACTGGGCAGTTCATTGGGCATCGTTGGCTTCGGTCGAATCGGCCGGCGCGTAGCAGAGATGTGCGCCTTGGGAATCAGGATGAACGTTACCATTTCTGACCCGATTCTGCCAGATGACATCCAGCTGCCTGAAGGCGTTTCCCGGACTGATGACCTGGATTCGATTTTCGCTGAGAACCGGTTTGTTACGCTGCACACACCGCTGCTTCCCGAGACACACCACCTCGCCAACGAAAGGCGGCTGCGTCTAATGAAGCGGGGCAGCTATCTCATAAATGCGTCGCGGGGGGGTGTCGTAGACGAGTCTGCCCTGATAAAGGCATTAGAAGATGGACACTTGGCAGGCGCAGGGCTGGATGTCTTCGATCCCGAACCTCCCATGCCAGACAATCCCCTGCTGGCCATGAAGAATGTCGTCCTTACTCCTCACATTGCCTCCTACACGGAAGCCGGCATGACCGCCATGCAGGCGGGAACGGTTGAGAACATCGCGAAGGTCTTGAAGGGTGAACGGCCGACGTGGATTGCCAACCCGAAAGCGTGGCCGGGCCGGATGGAAAAGATATCGGCCTGACGGTGGGAGGGCGGCGATGTGTGTCGCCTCCCGGCATCCTCATTTCAAGCAGCCATTTCGATAACGGCTCAATTCACCAGCGGATGTGGCTCTGGACGGGTCCAATGTGCTGTTCGGACCGTTCCTCGATGGGCCAGTCGCGCCACTCCTCAACGACCGCGATAAGCCCACCAACCGCCGCCTCAAAAATTACTTCGCCCTTTTCGGCAGTTGCGGGCCTCGGATCTCCGTGGACACCCAAGTGCGTCCAACGGCCCCAGAAGTCGTTGAACCGGACCGGGTTGGTATAGACGCTGTCGGAACTGACAAACTGGCCGCGCACATCATCGTCGGCTTCGGCTTTGTCCATCTGCACGCGCTCAGGAGCAAGGTGAAGATAGAGCGAAGTCTCGAATTCATCCGCGTGCGCCATCACTTCCGTCTCCTTGACAGAGTTGAAAGCTTCCATGGCCAGCCCGAAGTACCCCAGGGCACCGCAAAGCGATTCGGTCTCCAGCACTGTTTTCCTGGCGACAAGATCGATCAAGGGCGTGTTCGAACCGTGTCCATTAACAAGGAGGATCTTTTCAAAACCATGATAGGCGACACTCTTGGTTATGTTTAGACAAAAGGAGATGAAGACGTCCGGTTCGATGTGAATTGTACCGGGAAAGTCGATATGGTGGAGATTCAATCCATAGGAGATTGGCGGCAGGACCAGTATCGATTCCGGCGCTCGGCGCCCTGCCTCCAGGCAGATTGATTCGCACAGAAAGACGTCAACGTCCAGCGGGAGGTGGCGGCCGTGCTGCTCAGTCGATGCAACCGGGAGCAGGACAACCTTCTGAGCCGCGATGGCAACGTTCATTTCCGCCCAAGTCAGACGGTTGTAGCGGTATTCGGTTTGAGGATCCATGGATTTGCCTTCTCTTGTGTGTGCAGATTCAAATTCCGGAATCCAATGTAATTCATCTGGCGCGTTGCTGGTCAATTTGCACGAACTGGTACGGTCTTTTCTGTTCGCGATAGAGGGAGTTTCTTAGAGACTGTGGTGGTGTCACCGAAAGGCTTCGGCTTCATCGCTGGGTTCGAAGCCTACAACCTCGCGGGCATGAGAAATGTCGCGGTAGCCCCACTTGTTCCTGGAGAGGGCATAGAAGATATCAAACTTAAGTTCCGACGGAGCGATGATGCATCGTTCCACCATCTGGCTGATATCTCTCTGGCTGCACCAAACTGAGAACTGTCGGGAATCGGTCGGCCGGTCCTCCTCGTTGACAAGCCCAATTCGCAGGCAGATAATGGAAAGTTCCGAGCTGTCCGTAAACTGCCGGGCCAGCGCTTCCCCCCAAACCTTGGTTGCCCCATACACACCTGCAGGACGGACTGGGGTCTCATGCGTGATCATGGGCCAAGGGGGCAGGACATTCTCGTAGTCTCCATTGACGAGGGCACGATATGGTTGGACCTGTTCCCACCCGGAAATCGTCGAACCGCTGCTGGCGAAGATTACTCTGGAAACACCCGCTCTGCGAGCTGCTTCAAAGACATTGTAAACGCCGATCAGGTTGGGATCGCGAACGCGTTCCCAGGGGTCGCTGCCGCGGGCCGAAGCGGCGAGGTGCACGACGGTATCCTGACCTTCGAATGCCGGGAGGATTGAATCGAAATCGGCAATGTCCGCTTGTACAGTGCGCACTCCTGGTACGAGACTGCGGTTGAGAGCGGTCAGATTGTAGCGGCTTTCCAGATGTTGGCGGACTGCGCCGCCTATCAGGCCGCTCATGCCCGTCACCAGAATTCGTTTTGTCATCTGATAGCTCCTGGCAGAGGCTTTGGGGACGCGTTCGACCGAATTTCGGCGCGAACAGTGACTATCTTTGATTCCCTGCAATGAGAGGGATGTCAAAGTCCGGAGACTGCGTGGAGGCTTGAGGCCGTTAAGGCTCAGCCTTCGTTTAGCAAAATGCGGCCGCAGGAGGGACAGCTGAGCAGGTCATCACTGTACCGAATGTTGTTCAGGATACCGACTGCGACTTGCGTATGGCAGGCTCCACAGATCTCGTCTTCCAACAAGGCGACGGCCACACCATTCTTCCTACGACGCAAATGCTCGTACATATCCAGGTTTTCTTCAGAGAGTACATCTGCTACTTGCTTGCGGGCTCTCTTTAGGTAGACATATTCCTTTTTGCGTTGATCGATCTCTGTCTCAAAAGCCGTCTTTCGATTCGTCCACTCTTGTTCAAATTCCACAAGATTGGCCTGTTTGTTCTCCAGGGTCGCCTCCAGAGAGTCGACCATTACCAGGCGCTCGACGCTCCTGTTTTCCAGGTCGGTCCTATGTTCTTTCATGGCGTCGATGCTGGACTGCAAAGCCTCGAGTTCTCTGGGGTTTTGCAGTTCGCCACTCATCAGGCTCGCTTCGGATTCACGTATCCTCTCAGTCAGGGACCGTGATTCGAGTTCAAGGTCTTGCTGTTCGGAGCGTGTGCCCTGGAGTTCCTCATTGATAGAGTCGACTTCCTCGCGAAGCGTTTCCAGTTCAGTCGATCCTTCCACTGCTCTATTGAGAAGGAGAATCCTCTTTCGGATTTTGTCGTACAGTGAATCGATTTCGTGCATTTTGAGCAATGCAGCTTTTGCGTTCACGTTTTTCCCCACTAAGTTTTCTTCTCTGGTGTGCGCCGCCGAAAGTGTAGGTGTTTGCCGACCGATTTCCTGACGGAGGAGCGAGAGCCCGGCACGACAATCTGCGGTGAAATCAGCGCCCTGCAGAAGAATGCTGATAAAGGCAGTGCCACGGATTGAGGGGCAGACCAGAATACGGCCGACTGCGACGACGACTTGCCGCGCGGCTCACTTCATTCAATCGGATTGCTTTGTGCTTGTACAAGGCGGCCTGTCAAATGCAGGAGACCATTCGACTTACTCTATCATATCACCTCTTTACTCTTCGTAGCAAAAGACTCTTAGGGGGTGCAGTCCAGATTTGGGGCGAAGCTGGTCAGATGGGGATTTCATGCCAGCGCTTCCCTTATAGCTTTCATCATGGCTTCCCCCTCCTGGCCTACCCATTCCATGATCTCATCAGAACTGGGCCCAGGTTCCTCCCGTCACCATGACCACAGCCGCTCGTGCATCCCTGACTTCCTTCGCTGATCACACAGGAATTGGTGGTTTTAGCCCAGACAACAGTTCGGCCCCATCTGGCAGAAAAAAAAATATAAAATATCGTACATCCCCCCTTAAAACACGACAAAACCCGACAAAACACGACAAACCCCTCAAATCATTCACCCTTGAGCCCTTGAATCGAACGGCTCCTTGACCTCTGTCAAGAAAGCAATTTGCTCCCCCAAACTTCCTTCCTGCGCACCGCCGCGCACTCCCGCCGCGCCTAACCTCTATCAATCGCCGCAGTCACTGATCAATGCGGATTGGCCTTTGCGCCTGCCTTCGAGTAAGCTCTATGTCTGTTGCTTGAGAACGCCCCTCGTGGACCCACTGGTTATCTTCGGCAATACTGGCAAACCAGATTAGATCCGTTTTTTTGGGGGAAAACCCTCAAAAAGTTGCCAAAAGCTGCCAAAAGCTGACACATGGTGAAAGATTTCACTATTGACCCGTTGAAAGAGCGGGGGAGGGTCCCCCCAGGGAAGGTGACAACCGGATTGCACCCCTCCCGAAGGGTGCAGCTAAATTCTGGGGTTCTTCAAAGTAGCGGACTGTGAATCCCGGTACAGCTCCCCAAAGGTAGCCTGAATCTCACCCCCATTTTGGACTGCACCCCTCCCGAAACGGGAGTTGCTTTCTGGCCTGCAATCTGTTATACTCGTAACCAATCGGCATGAGCTTGTTTGGTTTGATAGAGTTGCGTTTTTGAAGTGGGTTCCGCCCACTTTTCTTTTTCTACGGAATCGTTGCCTGCAGAACCTGTTCGAAACACTTGTCTACCTGCTTCTGTGTTTTCGTCTGCTGACGACCTTGTCTTCCGGGAGTCCGACAGCAGCCAATATGCTGAGTAGTCAAGTATTCAGGAGTAGTTGAACAATTATGTCTAAGGAACTCATCGCTGGGATCAATCAGGTCGCGTCGGATAAAGACCTCGATAATGAGGTGATTTTTGACGCAATCGAGGCCGCGCTCATCTCCGCCTACAAGCGCAATTACGGCTCTGTTGCCAATGTCACCGCCGCGGTCGATCGGGCGACGGGCGAGATGAAAGTGTTTGCGGAGAAAGAGGTAGTCGAAGATATCCTCAACCCGAATACCGAAATTCTATTGGACGATGCCAGAACCGTGGTGCCGTCTTCTGAATTGGGCGATGTCGTTCTTGTGCAGAATACGCCCGGCAACTTCGGCCGCATCGCTGCCCAGACCGCCAAACAGGTGATCTTGCAGCGCATTCGCGAGGCTGAAAGAGATACAGTCTACGAGAATTTCGTCCACAAAGTCGGCGAGACGATTACCGCCCAGGTCCGCAGCGTCGATCTCGTGTCCGGAGCCGTCACCATTCTGATCGACGACAGGCACGAGAACCTCCTTCCCCGGGAGGAGCAGATCCCTTCGGAAAATCTGCGCCGGGGAGACTATATCTGCCTTTATGTAGTTGATGTGCACCGCAGCAGCCGCGGCCCGATGATCAAGCTGAGTCGTACCCATCGCGACCTCCTCCGCCGTCTGATGGAACAGGAGATCCCGGAGGTGCGGGATGGCACGGTCGAAATCAAGGCCATATCCCGCGAACCGGGCGCACGCAGCAAAGTGGCCGTGATGGCAACGCTGCCCGGCGTGGATCCGGTGGGCAGCTGTGTAGGAATGCGCGGCTTGCGTATCCAGAATATCGTGACCGAGCTTGCGGGCGAGAAAATCGACGTCGTCGAGTGGAGCGGCAATCTGCGCACCTACATCTCCAACGCCCTCGGGCCGGCCAAAGTGCAGAGCGTTATACTCGAAGAAGACAGCAACATCAAGACGGCGATCGTCATCGTACCGGATCGACAGCTCAGCCTCGCCATCGGCAAGGCAGGCCAGAATGCCCGTCTGGCAGCCAAACTGACGGGATGGCGGATCGACATCAAGAGCGAAACCGAAGCCCACGCCGAAGGGCTGGACCTGCTGGCAGCCGAACAAGCGCAGATGGCCGCCGGTGATCAAGACCTGCTCAGCATGGCAGAACAGATCCTGCGCGATAAAGACGAATCTTCGTCAAGCGAGGATACCTTCCGCCAGGCCGCAGAGCTGCTGCAAAGACGGGATGCCGCCAGCAGATCGGTCGACCCAGGCACAGCCGCAGAGTGGCCCGAATCGCTCCCCGCCCAAGATGAAGGACGCGGCCTCGGCGCCGACGCCGAGGAGGCGTTGAGCGCTTTCGAGCGCGCCGCCGCAGCCGTCCAGGAAGAAGATCCCTCCATTCCTTCCTTCGAAGATTTCGCCGTGGAAGAGCCGGAGCCGGTCAGCTTCGGTGAGACGCTGGACGACGAGGAAGACGAGAAGGAAGAAAGCGTTGAAAGTCCTGTCGCGGAAGAGGTGAGCGAACTGCCCGCCCTTCATCCCTCGGAACTGCCGGCGGAAGCCGAAGAGGAAGCCGAAGAGGAAGAGCCGGAACGCACTCTCAGACCTGAAGACCTGCCCCAGGTTATTACCGCTGATATGCTGCGCCAACGTATGGCCGCACGCCAGCAGGGAACCTCCTCAGGCCCTGTCATCAGTTCACTGGACGATCTGGAAGTTCCCCCCGAACTGCTCGACTCTTTGGACACGGTCGAAGAGCCTAGTGAAGAGTTTGACGAACAGGAAGCCGGACGCAATA
Source organism: Caldilineaceae bacterium SB0664_bin_27 (assembly GCA_009838625.1). Classification (GTDB taxonomy): domain Bacteria; phylum Chloroflexota; class Anaerolineae; order Caldilineales; family Caldilineaceae; genus Bin5. Next base: position 35,566 of record VXRG01000067.1, on the reverse strand, counting down.
GGGCCCGCCGCGGTGGGCAGGCAGCGCCGAAGAGGCAGCCAAGGCGCCAGAGAACGCGTCGGGCACGAGGACTCGAAGTCGACTTGGAAGAGTTCGATGACGATGAGTTTGACCTGTAAGGTGGCTGCTGATTTATGAATCGTGCCTGATATATTTCATCTGCCGTGCAATACCAAAGATGGCAAAACGGGTAAGTGGCTCGAAGCAGCGTCGGGGCGCCTGGAAGGCTCCTCAGCGAATGTGTATCGCCTGTCAGGAGTCTGATGGCAAACGCGACCTGATTCGTCTGGTAAGGGCTGCAGACGGGGTCCTCTTGGATCAGTCCGGCAAAAGGGCCGGACGCGGCGCCTATGTCCATCCGCAGGTCAACTGTTGGGAAAAAGCGCTGGCTGGTTCGCTGATACAGAAAGCGCTGCGAACAAAAATCAGCGCCGAAAATCTGATGACACTCTCTGTTTCCGTGTCAACTCTGCTGCAAGTTTCCGACGAGACTGCATAGTAAGGAGGAAGATAGCAACGCCACCGTAGTTTTTGGGCTTACTGGAAACTTCTCCTCAATTTCAGACCTTTCGGGCGGGCTGTCAGGACCGTTGCCTGTTCAACCGGGGAGAGTTATGTGATTTCCTAGTATGTGTTCAACTGTTCGTGTCCAGCGCCGAAAGAACCAGTTCAAACGATGGGCACAATCGCTGATTGACAGGAATTTCCCATGAACGTAAGCCGATTGTCCGCTCCCTGACATGTGTCGGCATAGTGGGCTAACATTGGCTGTATCGCTATTTGGGATGGAGAGGGGGAGAGCTGCAGGGAAGAGAGGTGGGGTCGTGTAACGACTTGCCTATCCACTGTAACTGCCTCTTGGCTCCCCGCACCTGGCCTCCACCGCATTAGTCTGTGCATGCATTCCGTCCCAGCCAAAAACCTGTGTAAAGTTTGAGAAGGAACACGCAACTCGGAGCGTGAACGCTTCTCAGCTCCCTCCTCTTTGTCTTCAGAGGCACGTTTTCGCTGTCAGTTTGCGACCGCACCGCGGCGTATAGAGATGGAAACCGAAGACGATATTTGAAAGGAAGGCCAAAATGGCAGCCGCAACGCAAGATCCAACGAAGATTCAGAATGGCAGCCCGGCCGACGACGCCTCCAACGGTGAAGCCGCTGGGCTGCCTTCTTCCATCATTGTGGAGGAGTACGTTACCGTTCGCGCATTGGCCGAACGAATGGATCGCAGTCCCATCGATCTCATTAAGGTGCTGATGCAGTTCGGCATCATGGCGCCGATCGATCAAACTCTCGACCACGATACAGCCGCAATTGTAGGCGAAGAACTCGGCATCGAGGTGCTGTGGCCGGTCGTGGAGGACGAAGAACCGGAGCAGGCGCCCGACGAGGATCGAAGACCAAAAGAACGAGTGATGATCCAGGAGATCGTGGCCGAAGAGGCGGAACAAAGTCTCGTGCCGCGACCGCCTGTGGTAGCGGTCCTCGGGCATGTCGATCACGGCAAAACGACACTCCTCGACCGCATCCGCCGCGCCAACGTGGTCGATTCCGAAGCCGGCGGCATCACTCAGCATACCGGTGCCTATCAGGTGGAAGTCGACGGCAAGAGAATTACATTCCTGGATACGCCCGGCCACGAGGCATTCACCGCCATGCGGGCCCGCGGCGCGCAGGTTACCGACATCGTCATCCTTGTCGTTGCCGCCGACGATGGCATTATGCCCCAGACACGGGAAGCGATCAGCCACGCCAGGGCAGCCGGTGTGACGATAATCGTCGCCATCAACAAGATCGATAGCCCCACAGCCAACGTCAACCGCGTCATGGAAGAGCTTTCGACCGAAGACCTGACGCCGGAGGAATGGGGCGGTGAAACCATCACGGTCCCGATCAGCGCCCTCAACGGTGAAGGTGTCGACGACCTCCTGGACAACATCCTCGTCGTCGCCGAACTGGACCAGCACAGCGCCAATCCCAAAGGGCAATGTGTCGGCACCGTGATCGAAGCCCAATTGGATAAGCAGCGCGGGATCACCTCAACCTTGCTCGTACAGAACGGGACCCTGAAACGGGGGGATTCGCTGGTTGTCGGCGAAAACTGGGGACGTATCAAGGCAATGTCCGACTACGAGGGCAATCAGCTGAAGACGGCCGGGCCGAGCACGCCTACAATAATTCTGGGCCTCAATGGCGTTCCGGCTGCCGGTGAGGTCTTTTCCGTAACCAAGAACGACAGAGCGGCCCGCACGCTTGCCGCCGAACGGCAAAATCAGGCCTCCCGCGATACCCGGGGCGCTTCACCCCTGCCCATGACGCTTGAAGATATGTTCGCTCGCGTCGAAGGCGGCGAAGCTGAAACCCTCAACATCATTGTGCGGGCCGATGCGCAGGGGTCGCTGGCCCCAATTATTCACAGCCTCGAACAGCTGGACAACGACGAGGTCAAAGTCAAGATCATGCAATCGGCTGTCGGCAACATAACCGAATCGGACGTCATGCTCGCCGAAACCAGCCAGGCGATCGTCATCGGGTTCGGTGTGAACATTGACAAGGCCGCTCTGGTGCGCGCAGAACAGTCCGGCGTCGAGATTCGGCACTACCAGATCATCTACAATTTGATCGAAGATGTGGAACAGGCGTTGAGAGGCATGTTGGATCCAATCTTCGAAGAAGTAGTCACCGGCCATGCCGAGGTGAGGCAGATGTTCCGCGTGCGCCGCGGCGGCTTGATTGCCGGTTGTATGGTGCTGGACGGAGTTGTAAAACGCAATAGTCAGGCCCGGCTGCTTCGTAACGACGCAACCGTTATCACGACAACCATTGAAAACCTCAAACGGTTTACCGAAGATGTCACCGAAGTACGGGATGGGTATGAGTGCGGCATCAACCTGGCCGGAGTCAATTCAGACCTCCAGGAAGGCGACATCATCGAGGTCTTCGAGAGGCAACAGGTACGATAATAGTTTCTGGTTTTCAATTTTTGGTTTATAGTGGGCACGTGTGTCTGAATACCAGATCGAACGACAGACGGCATGGTAACGATGACAACCACAATTCGTCAGGAGCGGGCAGCAGAACTGCTCTATCAGGAACTTTCTATTTTGATCGGCGCTGAACTGGATGATCCCGCGTTGGAGCTGCTTGTAGTGACAAACGTGGTGGTCAGCCGCGATTTGCGCGTGGCCAAGGTTTACATTCATCAGGATAGTGACATTCAGCGCAGTCTGGTCCTGGCCAGACTCAAGAAAGCTGCCCCATTCCTGAGACGCCAATTGGCCCAGAATTTGACCTTCCGTTCCGTACCGGAACTGCTCTTCTATTATGACGATACCCCCGACCAGGCCGCAAGGGTCGATGCACTTTTGCAGAGCATTGCCGAAGAACGAGAGATACGTCAGCAGGATGAGGGGCGTTCTGATTCACTTCCCTCCTCCTTGCTCTCTTCCTCGGATTTCTCCTCCGTGAATGCTCAGAAAGAGGATGCATGACCCTGAACGCGTCCCTGCTCAAGCAGGGTGCTGCATGCGGCCAAGAGGGCGTCCCGCCGCCCCCTCTCCTGCTCAGTCTCCTGGATTCCAGCCACCACATCCTCTGCGTCAGCCATGTAAGCCCGGACGGAGACGCGGTCGGCAGCCTGCTCGCCTTGGGCAGCATTTTGCGCGCCCAGGGTAAACGGCCGACCCTGGCTCTCCAGGACGAAGTGACGTCAGAATTCCAGTTCATGCCCGGGGCGGAGAAGATTATCGGGCCGGCCGAGGTCGCCCACAGTTACGATCTCATCGTCTGCCTGGACACATCCAGCATTGACCGGATCGGTACCGTCTACATACCCGAAATCCACAATCAGATACCCCTTGTCGTCATTGACCATCACGTTACCAATACGCTTTTCGGCACCGATAACTGGGTGGATACAGGCTGCGCAGCCACCTGCCAGATGCTTGTTCGCCTGGCCGATGCCCTCGGTGTGCCGCTCTCTGAGGAGATAGCCTTCTCGCTTCTGACCGGCCTCGTGACCGACACACTCTGTTTTCGGACCGCCAATACGGACACAAATGTGTTGCAGGCGGCCTTGCGCCTGGTGAACGCCGGCGCAAGTCTGGAGTTTGTCGTACGCAACACTCTGGACAGTAGGTCGTTGGGTCTCGTAAGGTTATGGGGGGTCGGTCTGGCCAATGTGCAAATGGAAGAGGGAATCATCTGGGCGACTCTCAACGCCGAGAGCCGTCAGCGCAGTGGTGTCGAACCCCACCAGAGCGACGGCCTGGCCAACTTCCTCGTTACAGTGCGGGAGGCCGACATCAGCGCTACTTTCGCCCAACGTTTTGCAAATAACGGACAGGAATTGATCGAATGCAGCTTTCGGGCCAAGCCGGGGTTCAACGTGAGCCAGGTTGCCTATTCATTCGGCGGCGGTGGACATCCACCCGCTGCCGGCTGCACTGTTTCCGGTTCTCTGCAGGAGGTCTCGGCCCGCGTTGTGGCAGCGCTGCGCGAACTGCGCCGCCAGAGCGTTGATGGCGATAGTGGCTAGAAGACAGGGAGCGGCGTCCTTCACGAACCAGCATCATGACCGACCTACATGGGATTCTCCTTGTCGATAAACCGGGCCGTCCGATCTCCCAAGCGCCCGCCGGCGAGCCTGACTCCGCGGAGTTGCCTACCAGCCACGACATTGTGCAGTTCGTCCGACGTTGGAGTCGTCAAAAACGCATCGGCCACACCGGCACGCTGGATCCGATGGCAAGCGGGCTGCTCGTATTGTGCCTCGGTGTTGCCACAAGGCTGGTGGAGTACTATCAGGGACATGACAAAACATACGAGGCCCGCGTAACTCTGGGCCGCGCCACCGATACCTACGACGCTGTCGGACGAACCGTCGCCCAGCCTCCCGTACCGCCACTGACCGACGCCGACGTGGAGGCTGCTCTAGCTGCATTCCGCGGCCGGATTGCCCAGAGACCACCGGTCTATTCGGCATTGAAGCAGGGGGGTGAAAGCCTGCATCGCAAAGCCCGGCGCGGTGAGGCCGTAAATGTGGCGCCAAGGGAAGTTTCTTTTCATGAGATTGAGCTTCTTTCCTTTACGTCGCCTGCGAACATATCTCTCCGGATACGCTGTTCCGCCGGGGCATACGTTCGCAGCCTGGCCTACGATCTGGGGCAGGCACTGGGTACCGCGGGCCACTTGAGCTACCTGCGCCGACTGGAAGCCGGCCCGTTTCCCGTCGCCGACGCGTCAGGTCTGCCGGCCATCGAATCCGCAGCGGCCGCCGGGGGGCTGTCCAAACTGCTGCTGGCGCCCGATGCCGGTCTGGGGTTGCCTCGCCTGACCCTCGGTGAGGAAGAGCAAAAGCGGCTGGGCTACGGGCAGAAGGTCTATCTAAGCTCTACCCTCCCTGTCCAGGACGCCCGCCTTCCCAACTCCTGCAGTTCGGATGGATGGCGCCCGAATGAGCTTGCGGCCGCCTATGATCGACGCGGCCGCTTCCTGGGAATCGCCCGCTCGCAAGCCGCTGGCGGGAACGGAGACGGTACACTTTGGAAGGCCGAAAAATGGCTCGCCCAACAGTTGGAGAGTCTTTCCTAATCCTCCGCTCCTGGAGACGATCGTACGTACAGGTTGAAGCACGGCTTACTCCCACATCATGTAGCGCGTAGCGGCAGGCGGGACGCCTTCTTTCCTGCCGCAGAATCCGCCGGAGAGTACTGGTGGCAAACGGAATTTACGTTAAGAACCAGAAACTGATTTGAGATGAGGATTTGGCGCAGCGATCTGCGAACTCTTCGGTTTCCCGGCCCAACTTTCCTGACGATTGGAAATTTCGACGGTGTGCATCTGGGCCACCAGGCCCTCCTGCACACCTTGCAGACAGAAGCGGCGGCCCATCTGCCCGCCGCCAAAACGGCACTGCTCACGTTTGACCCCCACCCAATGGCCGTACTTCGGCCGGACCTTAGCTTGTGCCTTTTGACCACGCCACAAGAACGTCTGCACCTGATCGAACCGTTCGGCCTGGATCTGGGGATCATTCAGCCATTCGACATGGAACTCGCTAGTCTGACTCCCGAGCAGTTTATGGCGCTTCTCGTAGAACGCTTGGGGCTTGCACGGCTGGTAGTGGGCCCGGACTTTGCGCTGGGTCGAGGACGCAGCGGCAACGTAGACCTACTGCAAGAGCTGGGTGCTCGGCTCGGATATGATCTCTCGGTGGTCGAGCCGTTCGCATGTGGGGATGACGAAGTCCACAGCCGCCAGATCCGTCAGGCACTGTTGGCCGGCGCTGTACCAGATGCAGCTCAGATGCTGGGCCGGCCCTACCAGATCACTGGAACCGTCGAAGAGGGAGAACGTCGCGGGCGCGAAATCGGCGTGCCCACCGCCAACATCCGGCCCATTCCACACAAGCTCATCCCCGCCAATGGTGTCTATTCGACCTGGGCATATCTGCCGGACAGTTGCTCGCCCCATCCTCGCGCCAGCGTAACCAATATCGGCGTGCGGCCCACCGTAGACGGACGTCGACGCCGTATCGAGACCCATCTGCTAGATTATCCAGCGGCTGGGGAGTCCGGCACACTGTACGGACAGCAGCTCACCATCTCCTTTGTGTCTCGCCTGCGCGACGAGCAACGATTCGGCAGCCTCGAAGAGCTCGTCGCCCAGATTCAATTGGACATCTCCGTCGCGCGTCGAACGCTTGCAGAGATATCGGCGGTTCCAGACTCTATCACCAGGAAATAGGAGCTTTTCCGGGCGCAGCATTTACACGTATAGGGGCGCCCCGGCAGCTTCGCCCACAAGTTCTCTTTCAATGAGTCTTCTCCGCCACCGTCATCAAGTCCCATCTTCCGCCATCTCTCTGCTCGTCTGCGCAGTTCTGTTTCTTGGCGCGTGTGTATTTCAACCGATCGGCCCCAACGTCCCTCAGGGCGCCGGCTCTGCTGAATCAGACAATCCAGAGCAAAAATGGCCGCGGCCGCCAACGGCACACCCTGATCCAATGGGAGGGGTCGCTGACATCGCACTGATCAAAGGCATGGAAGAAGCCCTTTCCTGTCTTGCTGGGGGGCAGCCAGTTTATGCGGTGTTGCAACGCAACGCCAATGTGCGCAATCAACCCCACACGCAAGGCTGCCAATTGGGCCGCACGTCTGCAGGCGCTTTGGTGCGCGTTGAAGCGATCTTCGGCCAGGAGCAAGAACTCCCTTTTGTCTCCCTCGACCGCTCCGTCGGTCGGGTTTCAATCTCCACGCCGGGGTTCGATGAGGACATTCAGCCGCTCTTGGAAGAAAACTGCGGCGCCTGTCATAGCAGTGTTGTAAGACAGGCGGAACTGCAAGTGACCGAGTATGAACCCTTGATGGCAGGCGGACAGAACGGGCCCGTGGTGGAGCCTGGCTCTCCGGACGCATCTTCGCTCTGGACACAGATCCGGTCCGGCGCAATGCCGATGGTGGGGGAACTCGGAGATGACGAAAAAGCGCTGATTTACGACTGGATCGTGGCCGGCGCAACCAGGCAGCGCACAGAGCCGGCGCCCGCGTCCGAAATGTGGCTGCGTGTGTCGAGCGAAGACTTTACCCGGGCGCCGAACGAATGCGCCCAGAATGGCGGCATTGTTCCCTTTATCAGCGCACAGCTAGCCCTGCCCGCAAGCTGTGCTGCCATTCCAAATGCTGATCAGATCGCCGCATATCTGCCAAAAGTGGAGCCGGCAAGCGTAGGACCTGCTCCGGCCTCAAGCGATTCCCCCCAAAATGCTGATACTGGAAACAACACAAAGTCGGGCGGCAATGCGGAAGGCAATTCACAAAGCGCCGCCGCCGCCCCGCCGCGAGGCATGGCTGCCGGTAGGGTCGGTATTCACGTCGCCCCCTTCAATCTGAGCCCCCCGTCCGAATCCGATCCCTGGCTGGTTCCCCAAGGCGGCTTCTGTGCAGAGCAGTTCCTGGCCGACAAACTACAGGACAAATTCAGTATCACCGCTCTGACCTTTGCCCCGGACGGCAGACTATTCATCGCCTTGGACCATCACGCCACCCGCAACTTCGATCCCAACATCCTGTACGATCCTTACCACGCCAGCCGCTCTATCGCCATCTGGCACAGTATTTCCAGGGACAGCTACTATGAGATTCTGCGCGAATCCAGCCGTGTCACAGGAATGGCCTGGCATGCGGGCGCGCTTTACCTGAACCGGGCCGGCGAAGTGGGCCGCATCGTCGACGGCGGCGGATATGAACCTCTGGCCGGCGGCTTCGCCGTTTCCGGAAAGGATTTCCATGCCAACAATGGTCTCGTTATCAGCGACGGCTGGCTCTATATTTCGGCTGGAGGCGTGCGCGACGGCTATGCGGATGGCATAATAGTTCCTGGCGACGGTGATCTGCCCGCCGAAACCCTGGCCACCAATGTGGCTGCCGGCGGCAACCCCTTCGGTGCCCGCATCGTACGAGCCCGTCTGGACCGGCTGCTGGCTGAACGCTCAATCGGCGTCTTCCAGACCGCGGCGCGCGGGGTGCGCAACCCCTACGGCATTGCCGTCGACCCATTCGGGCGCATCTGGTTTACCGACAATGGCGCCACAAACGTGCCCGGTGATTTCAACGCAGGGGACGAAGTCGACCTGCTGGACCCGCGTACCCTCTCCGCCGCCGCCAATGCGGGCGATGTGAACGCTACCCCCTTCTACGGCTTCCCAATGGTGTTGGGCGGGGTCAACAAAGATTGGTGGACCGCACCTGTGCTGGTCCTGCCCAACTCGGCCGCACCCACCGGCATCACATGGGCCTACAACACTATCTTTTTTGCCAATTACGGGCATGATCCCGGTCTGTTCCGGATGGCGAATGCAGGCGGCCGGATCATCGCCGAACGAATCATGCACAGCTGGCCCGTGCAGGCGGTCGCAACCGCACCGGACGGGGCCGTCTGGATCGGAACCGGCGAAGGCATGCTGTTCCGCCTTGTTCCCGGCTGCGTTGGCTGAGGAGTGCTGCTTGCGCTTTCTATGTGTATCCGCCCAATTGGCGGGCCACCTGGATTGGGGCGGCTATTTGCCCACGGCTGTCGAACTGAGGCGGACAGGTCACGATGTCCTGTGGGCCACAGGACAAGAACTGCAAAGCCGGCTCGATGCGCAAGGCGTTCCCATACATATCCTGCAGGAAACCGGCTGGCGCTGGCCGCCGCCGCCCCCTCTACAGAGAGGCACAGCTTCAGAAGAGGAGTTCCAGCGGCTGCGCATGGTCCGTTCACTGGATCAATGGCTGGACGTGGAGCGCGTGCACGCGGCTACGCTCGAGCTTGTCGAGGCGGCCAGACGTCTTCGCCCGCATTTGATCGTCAGTGAGATGTTCACCGCCGCGGCCGGCATCGCCGCCGAACTTTTGGGCGTGCCCTTTGCCGTGGCCGGTTGGCCGGCTATGCAGACGCAGTCGCCAGGCCCCAAAGCAGGCGCGCCTGGCGCAGTCGGAAAACTGGCTCAGGCGCGCGTGGATGCCCTGCTTGCCGATTTTGGTGTCACCGGCGTCAACTGGTCGCTGGAAGGTCCGGCAGCGCTCCGTTCTCCCTCCTTACATCTGACCTACTGGAGCCCCCGCTGGTATGCCGGAGCGCGTTTGCTGCCGCAGACACGAATGGTCGGCGGGGTCGCTCCTCCTTCCCTGCCGCGAAAATCCCCTTGGCTGGACCAACTTCCAAGTGATCGGCCATGGATTTTCATCACCCTCGGTACCGCATTTACCAGGGACATCAATTTCTTCATAATCGCGGCCCGCGCCGCGTCAGAGGCGGGAGGCTTACCTATTGTGGCGGCTGGCAAGGGCGTAGACGCCGTCGGCACAGAGGGGGGCTGGTCCCAGCGCGAGGTCGAGACACTGCGGAACAGTCTGCCGCAGCCTTCAGTTTTGGTGGAAAGGATCCGGTTTGCAGAGGTACTGCCCAACATTGCTGCCGCGATCCATCACGGCGGCGCCGGGACGACCCATGCCTTGGTTACGTACGGGATTCCGCAGATCGTCGTGCCCAAGGCTGCGGACCAGGCCCGCCAGGCCAGCGGGGTCGCGCGTAGCGGCGTCGGCTACCATATCCCACCCAATCAGTTATCCGTTCCGCTGGCAGTGGAAGCCCTGCAAAAGATACTGGCCGGTGACGCCCCCGCTCGCCTGAACGCCGCCAGCCTGCAAGAGGAGTTTGCGTCCTTGGGAGGGGTTCCCAAAGCCGCACAGATTCTGGTTGCGGCCGCCTAATTCGACTCGCCGTCAACCGGTCTCATTCGTAGTGAATTTCGCTCGTCCCGTTTCGTTTCTCCACCCGGATCAGCTTCTCCGTAGCCTGTTCGAACGAATCGTCGTGGCTGATGATAAACAGCTGTTCAAAGCCGTGTACGCCCACGATCTGCCGGGCAAGCGCGCCGCGCCGCGTTTCGTCCAGATTTGTGGTTGGCTCGTCGAAGAAGGCGACACCGATACTGCTCATCTCCTGGAGTAGGGCCAGCCGTACTGCCAACGCCGCGCTCATCTGCTCGCCCCCGGACAGTTGGGAAAATGTCCTCTCACGGCCATCCGCCTCCAGAACGATACCGTATTCCTCTTTCCACTGAAGCGTGCGCGTGTAGTCCTCCATAATCTGGCCGAACAGCTGATTGGCACTGTAACTGATCTGCTGGACCAGCGCTTTGGTTACAAATGGGCCGGCCTCCCGCAGGACGGTGCGGAGAGATCGCAAGAGTTCCTCCTGCTCCGTCAGCCGGTCGTGCCGGGTCCGGGCAGTAGAGAGGCTCCTCTCTAAGCCCTGCAGTTGGGCGATTTCCTCCTTTGCTCGGTCGAGTCGTTCACGCCACTGGTCCAGTTCCGTCTCCAGTTGAACGCGACGGCTGCGGAGCTCCTCCACCTGAGCCACCACTTCTTGGAAGCGCTCGTCGTCGAAATCACGCCTGCTGGCTGCCAGTTGTTCCTGCCCGTCCTCGAAACGTTTCTGCGCCCTGACTAATGCCTTCTCCGCATCGGAAACCTCTTGCAGGCGTTGCGGGAGCGCTTCGGCTGCAGCCTGATTGCGCCGGTAGAGATCGTCAGCTGCCTGGAACTTTGCCAACTGGGAGGAGATGTGGGTAGTCTCAGCGTCTAGGCCAGCAAATTTAGTCATATGCCCATCAAGCTCCGCGAGTGCTTTGCTCTGTAGCTCGGCCTGCGCCCGCTGCTCCTGCAGAGCCCTTTCCACACGCTCGCGTCCTCGCGCCAGTTGGAGAGCCGCGTCTCGCTGTCGCCGCGGGTCGCCCAGCTTCTTTAACGCCTGCTGTAGCTGTTCTACACGTTGCGGTATATGCCGGAGTGCTTCGGCCTCGTCACGCGCTTCAGCATACTGGGCATTTTGGTCGGCCAGTTCCTTCTCAGCTGTTTCGATCGCGTGCTGGCGGGGTAGAGAATGCAGAGTCAGCTCATGCTTCATGAGGTCGGAGCGCGCCTGTTCCCTTTTCGCCTCTGCTTGGCGAATCGTCTCTGCGGCATTCAAGGCTCTCACATTCATTTCCTTCCAACTCTGGCGAAGACGTTCGAGCAACTGCAGACGATGTTCCGCCGATAAAGGCTGTTCGCAGATAGGGCAGACCGCGTCTGCATCCAAGTTTTTCAGTTGTGTGCCTTGCTGCTTTATCGTCTCCATTTCAGGCTGCAGTTGGGAACATATAGACTCTTGCAACGTGATTGTGTGCTGCAAAGTTTCAACCTCCGTCTGCAACTGCTTCCTGGAGGCTTCGAGCTTCTGGGAGCGAGCTACCTCGACGCGCAAGTGGTCCAGCCTCTTTTGGGCCTTTTCCACAGAAGTCTCTTCCCTCTGTACCCGATCGTACGCATCTATCAGTCTGTCTGCCAGGCGTTGGGCATCCCGAAATTCGGTGTCCAGCTTCTCCTGCTCAGTTGCCGCGTCCTCCAGGCCCGCCGCAGTCTTCTCCGCTCCCTCGATCTCAACAAGGGCGCCCTCTAGGGCATCCGCCTGCGTTTCCGCCCGCGCCAGCAGCGTCCGGATGCCGGCCTGCTCCTCCTCCAACCTACGACGCTGCGCGATCTGTTCATTCATGGCCCGCTGGGCCCGGAGCGCGGCGCGATAGGCTTCATGTCCCGCATAGTTGGCTACTGTAACTGCAACCGCCTCCTTGCTCTCTGTAAACCATTGCCGCGCAGCAGCCAGCGTTCGCCTTTGTTCGTCCACTGACTGCTGCTGCCCCTCTACCATGCGCCCCAACTCTTGCAGCCGTTCCCGACGTGCCTCCATTTCCTGCCGGTCAGAGTCAGCCGCCGTAAACTCCTTTGCCGCAGCGCGAAGTTCGCTGTCCGCACTGTCGATGTGGCTTCGCAATGACTTTGCTTCGGCCTTCGCGTCTGGCAGTCGTGTTAGTTCACCTTCCAGTCTGCTGATTTCAATTGCTTGATCCACTTGACGCTGCCTGAGTAGACTGAGTGGTTCGCGCAATTTTTCGAATGCCTTACGGTATTCCGCCACTTTCAAGAGGGGATCAAATACGGCTTTGCGAGCGCTAGGGCCTAACAGAAAGGAGGTCGTGAAAGTGCCCTGGGGTACGCCCACCGCGTTCCGGAAAAGCTCTGACGGATCTGTCTCAGAATCAATGCCGAGATGCTGATGTAAGAACTGTATGAAGTCGGATCGGCCCTCGCAGACTCTTATAGAAAGTTCCGGGTCATCAACCCGGTAGAGGTTTTTACTGCCACAGCATCGCAAAATCTGATAGGAGCGTCCGTCGTAGTCGCTCAAAAATTCTAAAGTCACACTCGCCAACTGTCGGCCTTCACGCACAAAAGCAGTTAGCTTCCCGGGACGGTGGTTGAACAGAGCAAAGCCGATGGCTTCGAGGATCGTCGTCTTGCCTGACCCATTGGAGCCGATTATCGCGTTCGTGCCCGGGCTGAATTCAACAGTTTCCCGTCTGTAGCTCTTGACATTTTCCAGAGTGAGCGAGTGGATCAACATTACATCTCTTTCCCTTCCATAAGTCTTATCTCTTCGCTCGCCAGCTTTTCCAAAATCGCGTCTGCAGGGTCGCCGCTGATGGCCGCCTGTTTGACTGCAAGGGCTAGGTCGGCCCATTTGGCGCTACGGGCGCGAAAACGGATATCTCGTCTGAGGAGGTCGACGATAATCTGCCGCTCGAGTTCCGATCGACTCTGTTGATTATTAGAGTCAATGGCGAATTCGGCGCCCAGAACGTCACTGCGTACGAAGCTGAGAAGGGGCTTGTACAAATCGTCAATGATTTGTTTTAACGGCTCAGTCGCGAGAGCGCTTCGGTCAAAGGGAAGCACCCCGGACAGTCGCAGCTCAACGACCGGCTCACCGCCCCTAAACTCACGGCGCCGCCGCTTGATGTAACGCCGGCACTCTTCAAGTAGTTGGCCCGGCGTTTCGCAAGCGTCAACCTCGAAGAAGAGGCGTACAAACGGCCGCCGGGAATTGGCGTGCAAAACAGGGCTGTGCTTTGGTTCTGTATTCGTGTCTACTTCGACAAGGTAGTAGCCTCGTTTTGGCCAAGCCGACTCGGTCAGTGAGTTTGTTTCGGGACTGCCGGGATTGTAAATCCAGTTGTCAAAAGAATACGGCTTGTGGATGTGGCCTAGGGCCAGATAGTCCACGTATGGCCGTAGGACTGCCAGTTCCCTGTGGCTTATACCGCCTCCTTGGGGAGGAACAACACCTTCGACTCCGGCGTGCGCCATAAAAATAGTGTACTCAACATTGTGGCTGTTGGCTTCTGCTAGCGCGTCTGCCACTCTTCGTACAAAATGTGCTGTGGATATGCCGAAGTAGCGCATGCCGTATACCCGCAGTCCCGGAACCGGTTCCACATAAGCTCCATATTGGTTCCCGTAGGGCGGCAGGCTGACCCTTCTGTCGTCAATTTTCGGGTTGAGCAACGCCAGCAACTGCCGTTCGGCAAGAAAGTTCATCCAACCGATACTATGGCGATAGTAGGTCCGTTCATGGTTGCCCTCCACCGCCAAGCAAGGGATGCTCGCCTGCTTCAACCGTTCCAGTCCGTTTATGGCGTGGACGAGGGTGAGAGGATCTATGGCGCGTTTTTCAAAGAGGTCACCGGCCAGCAGGACGAAGTCCACTCTTTTGTCGATGGCCACATCGATAATCTCGAGATAGGCGCGGGTGAAGTCATTCTGACGCTCGCTGCTGTTATACTGCCGGTAGCCGAGATGGCAGTCGGCCATGTGAAGAAAGGTAGCGCGCATGGAGTGCCCCAGCGATCACTTGAACTGTAATGTGTTGAGGAGACCGGCTGCAGGTCACCACGCGGCGTCGCACGTGAACTGCAGTCAATCTTTGTCGTCTTTCTCAGCGGAGACAAACAGACTGAGGAGAAAGCTGACGAAGCTGATGACGATCGCGCCCAGGAAGGCGGCGCCAAAGCCGTCTACCTGAAAGTCAACGTTGAGAATGCCGGCCAGCCAGCCGGTCAGCAGCAGCATCAGGGCGTTGACCACAAAGGTGAACAGGCCGAGCGTGACCAGAAAGGCCGGACAGGTCACAACCTTGACAACAGGCTTGATGATCGCGTTGACAACGCCAAAGATCAGGGTGACCGCCAGCAGGCTGCCGAAATCCACCTCTCCGCCTGCACCAAACTGAATGCCGTCAATCAGAGTTGACGCTACATAGAGAGCGATGGCGTTCCCGACCAGCCGTAGCAGAAGCTTCATGGGGGCCTACATGCGGAGGCGCATCGTGTACAAAGTACTGCGCACGGCGAAACCGTGATCGAGCAGAGCCTGCGCCGCGATTTCGTCCTTTGTGCTCAGAGTGGCCCGCAGCGGCCAGCGGGGGCACTCCTGCAAAAGGGCCAGCGCGCTCAAGACCAACGGCTGTGCATACCGTTCCTGGGCGTCGGGCCGCAGCCAGAGACGGATGTGATGCTCCCCCTGCCACCATCGGGCGGTCACCTGAATTGCGCCTTCAAAGCGGCTGCCGTAATCGCGGATGGCGTAGCGGTAAATCCTCTGGCGGCCGGCGAGCCTGTCCACCAGTTCACCAATGCGTTTTTCGAGCGGGACCTGGAAGTCGTCTCGCCGAACGGCCCGCCACCACTGAAATTCGGCGTCAGGCCGGCTGGTGGCCAAATCATACAGCAGATTACTATCGGATGGAGAGAACGCCTGCAGGTTGGACAGAACAGGAAATGCGATCCGCCGCGGCGCGCCCGGCGCGTAAAGTTCGGACGTTCCGCCCATGTTTTCAAAGCGGAGCCGTTCATAAAGGCCGAGAGCGATCTCGTTTTCCCCGCGCACCTGCAGCACAGCCCAGGACCCACCCATGTCGCGGATATAGTCCAGGGCATGCTCCATGAGCGCGCGGCTGATACCGCGCCCGCGCCAGGCTGGGGAGACGGCCACATTTGCAATTCGCCAGCGCCCGCTGCCACTGGCGGCCCGCTGTACGGTTACGTTCCCCACCACCTGCTTGTTCTCTACCCAGACGAAACCGTTGAAGACATTGCGAAACTCGCCGGTACTGCGGTAGAGAATGCGGACCAGCCCGCTCATATAGCCGAGAATTCGCAGCTCGCGCAGCGCAGCCTCGCCCTGTTCGTCCAGTTCATCGGCAAAGGCTTCGGTTATCAACTTGGAGACGGCGCGCAAGTCGCGCCCTACGTCAAAGGGGCGGATGCCCTGCTGGGGATCTCGAGGATGGCTGGCGGCAGCGGAACGAGTCAGGGCAACCATTTAGAGGAGGTAGGAAAGCGCCCAGCTATTCACTGTGCTACCCGGACAAGCGCCGGGCGCAGGATCCGGTCCTGGATGCGGTAGCCGGTGCGTAATGTCTGGATTATGTGCCCGCTGGGAACATCTTCGCTAGGTTCATTCGAGATAGCTTCATGTTGATTTGGGTCAAATTCTCCGCTCCCGTCCAGCGGTTCGACCTTGGCATTGGCGAGAATGTCCAGAAGCTTCTGCTGAATTTGCTCGAAACCCTGCAGCCACGCCTGGTCCTCACCTCGCGCTCCCTCGGGCACGTTCCGAAAGGCCAGCTCGAGATCATCGAGAACGGGCAGCAGCTGACGCATCATGTTTTCCGTTTCGCGCTTGATGCGCTCCTCGTTCTGGCGTTCGCGGCGTTTGCCTGCGTTCTCATATTCGGCGACGGTGCGCTGCATCTTGTCGAGGTGGCTGGCAGCCTGCTCCTGAGCATCCGTCAGCTCCGATTGAAGCCGAGCGATGGTCTCTTCGGGCGTCTCGTCCTGCTCCTCAGCCTCTCCGCCGTCTGATACGGCGCTTGCGTCGGGTTCAGCCGCCTCTAATACAGCCTCATCAGGCAACTGTCCGTTTTCCGGCTCTCCCGTTGTGTTTTCCCGGTTTTCCTGTTTACTCATGAATGATCCTGTTATGCAAATGTTTTTTCTAACGGCTTTGGCCGTAGAGCTGGTGCATAAGTTCGTTCAGAAGTGTGGCGACATAGCGCACAGCCCCGACTGTCCGCCCGTATGGCATTCGCATCGGGCCGACAACGCCCAGCAGGCCGCTGAAACGGTCCGGCACGCCATAGCGGCTCAAAACAAGGCTGATGTCCTGCATGTCGCCAAAACGGCCCTCACCGGCAATCATCACCTGTACGTCGCTCAACTCCATCACATCATCGTAAATCTCTTGTAGCAGCGTGCGCTGTTCGAATACCTCCACGATCCGGCTCACCTGCGGGCCGTCCGTAAATTCAGGCTCGGCCAGCACCTGGGCCAGTCCATGTCGATAGACGCGGTCGGTTATCTGCTCTTCCGACTGGAGTAAGGTGTTGAGTACAAGCTCGCCCACTTCACGGGTGAAGCCGGTGAACTCCTCCAGCTTGTTCGGCAGATCGGCAGCCGTAGCTCCGGATATTTCAACATTGAGCTGGTTGCTCGCCCGGCTCAGTTCCTCTTGAAAGATCGGCTTTTCCAGGGTGATTAACTGCTGTTTCAGTGTACCTGTGGCCAGCACCAGCACCAGCAAAACAACCTTATCCTGAATACCGATCAACTCCAGATGTTTGACCCTGCTTGAGATCGAACGCGGGGAGGTCGCCAACGCCGCGCCCGTGGAGGCTTTGGCCAGGACCGCTGTGCTGAGACGCAGCCACTGATCAATCTCCCGCCGGGCTTGATGGAACTGATTGCGGATCATGTGCCGCTCATGGGATGGCAGATCGGTGTGGGCCATGAGATTGGCCACAAAGTACCGATAGCCGCCATCTGTGGGAATGCGGCCGGCGCTGGTGTGGGGGTGGGTCAGGAGGCCAGCCTTCTCCAGCGCAGCCAGGTCATTGCGGATGGTCGCAGCGCTGACACCCAGATCGTACTTCTGCGCGATCGACTGGCTGCCCACCGGCAGGGCATTCTCCACATATTCCTGGATGACGATTCGCAGCACCTGTTTACGGCGCTGGCTCAACTGCAATTCGGTCATAAATTACCGGCAGAAAGGACTGCCGCCTGTTTGCCTTCCATCCAGCGCGCTGGGTATGCGGCCGGTGGATGGCAAGTCGAACTGTCGAGCAGTTTGCCGCAAGCAGACGCTTCAGACTTGCCCTTAGCACTGTTGTGATGGGAGTGCCAATCAAAAAGGAAGTGTAGCAAACCGGGCAGGGGGTTGTCAAGGAATTTGGGTCGGTTCAGTAGGCGTTCTTGTTTGTCCCGAGCAGCCACTGGCCCAGAGTGCGAATGATGATTTTGATGTCCAGAGCCAGTGACCAGTTTTCGATATACCAGAGATCGTACTTTGTGCGCTCCTCGATTGAGGTGTCGCCCCGCATCCCGTTTACCGCGGCCCAACCGGTCATACCGGCCTTTTCGCGGTGGCGGTCCATATAGCGTGGAATCATCTGCCGGAACTGCTCCACGTAGACCGGTCGTTCAGGGCGCGGCCCGACGAGGCTCATTTCTCCGAAGAGGACATTGATCAACTGCGGTAGTTCGTCGATATTGGCGCGACGAATGAAAGCGCCCAGTTTGGTCCGCCGGGGATCGTTCTCGACCGTCCAGCCTGGCCCGGACTCTTCCGCGTCCTCGCGCATAGAGCGAAACTTCAAAATCTTGAAGGACTTGGCATCCAAACCCATCCGCTCATGTGTGTAGAAGACCGGCCCGGGACTGTCCAGTTTGATCAAGAGCGCCACCAGCATCAGGAAGGGACTGAGAACTACCAGGCCGATGGCACTTCCCACCAGGTCCATCCCGCGCTTTAGTGTCAGTTTCCAGCCCTGCAGGGCCACGTCGCGGACTGTGACCAGGGGCAGACCGCCAAGATACCCGATCGTCACTTCACTTGCCATAATTCCGAAGGCATCGGGCAGAACGCGAATGCCGACTTTCTCTCGTTCACAAAGACTGATGATGCCGACCAGTTCCTGATGTGTGCTTTCCGGCAGCGCAATGATCACCTCGTCGACAGCAAATTCGTCAATGATTCTGGGAATGTCGGCGACGCTGCCCAGAATCGGTACATTCAGAATGGAACGCGTACTGCTGTTATCAACGATCCCGATCACCTGAAATCCCAGCTTGGGATTGGCCTGTACTCTCTGCAGGATCATGCGCCCGGAGTCCCCGCCGCCGATAAGCAGGACCCGATCGCCGCCGATTCCTCTGGCCTGGGCATTCCACTGCAATTGTGCATGCAGGGTCCGGCCGATCGTCAACATAATGATGTTGAGCAACCAGGCATAGCCCAGAAACGTGCGGTGGTAAACAAAATCCCGCAGGAAAAGGCTGACCAGCGCTACGGTCAGGAGCGTACACAGTGTTGTGAATTTTGCGGTGCGAAAGATTTCGTCCAATTGACCGAGGGGTCGGCGGCGCTGGTACATACGCTGCGAAGAGAAGAGCGATATCAGTACCAACGACTGTATCAGCGGCAAAGCCAGGAACTCCACGAATGGGCCGACAATGATATCCGGCTGCAACTCCATCAGCCTCGGCGTAAGGTTCATCTCAGTGAGCCGGTGGGCCAGGAAGAACGCCAGCCACGTGCATCCCAAATCCACTACGCCCAGCGAAAGCGCGAACAGAAGCTGGGCGCGCTTGGGCACGCCCGGCCGCTGGGCGCGCAGGGCCGAGTATCTTCCGTTTGGACTTGAGTATATGCTCTCCTCGGCCGCAGTCGCGGATGGCCGCGATTCTGGCGGAGGCTCCTCAAGTTCTGTTGTCGGCTGTACCGGTGACTTCCACATCGTGCCAGTTGTTTATGACCGGAAGTGGACGGTTCTTAACTTTCCACAGTCGAATTCTTCAGATTCTGGCGGACCGGTTCTCGTTTGCGCCAGGTACGCGCAACCCTCCTAGGCCCGTTCCTGTCGCAGCTTCCACAGCCGGATGGCGATGTCCACACCGCCAATCAGAGCAATACTCAGCCAGATCAGTTTGTCCAGCGCCCATGAACTGTTGGCCCGGTAGTGTTTGCGATAAAAGATCCACATCGCCTCATAAAAGGCCCGGCGGGCCTTGCGGCTCTTGCGGCTGGAGGCCTCTTTGACATGTGTGATTTCGACCTTGCCGTTGTACCAGACATCCCAGCTGGCGTTCTTGATTCGCTTAGCCCAATCCAGGTCTTCACCGTACATGAAGTAGGCCTCGTCCAACAGCCCGACCTGCAGGATCGCCTGCGTGCGCACCTGCATATAGGCGCCCACGACCGAGTCCACCGGATGCACGGCATCTTCCGGCAGGTAGCTCAGATTATAGGCGTTGAAACGCTCGCTGCGAGGAAACAGCCGGCTCAGGCGGGTCATACGGCAAAAGCTCACCCAGGGCGTGGGAAAGCTGCGGCGGCAGGCCAGATCGAGCGTCCCGTCCGGCCGCCGCACCCGCGGTCCCGCTATCCCGAGGGCGGGCCGCTCATCCATAAATTGGATCATGTCTGCCAGCGCGTTCGCCGGCAAAACAGTGTCATTGTTAAGGAGAAGAATGTAGCGGGGAAAAGGCCTGTTGTGCAGTGTTTGGCGTTCAGTGAGGCCAAGTTGGCGCAGAGCCAGGTTGTTCCCCGCGCTGAAACCGAGATTGGTTTCCGAAACGATCAGACCGGCCTGCGGGAAGCGGTCGCCCACCATGGCGGCGCTGCCGTCACTGCTGCCATTGTCAACAACACAGACCGTGTAGGAAAAATCGCCCTTAGAGGCAAACACCGATGTCAGGCAACCGGACAGGAGGGCGCTGGCATTGTAGTTGAGGATGACTATCGCAAGGTCCGGTTCCTCAGCAGACGGCATAGACCCAGAGGGCATCCCACTCGCTGGCAGCGTCGATGGCGAGCCGGTGCTCTCTATCCATTCTGACCAGACGACAAGGCGAGGAGACTGCATTGTCTGAGTTGCTGTTCACCCGCTGCTCAGTTGTCCATTCGGCAGGAGAAGGCCGCGGGCCCCATATGTGAGCAAAACAGGACTGTGATCTGTGCGATCGCATGGGGACGATTAGCTGCCGCGAAGCGCGGGACAGTCAATCATGGAAATCAGACACATTGCAAAAATCACAGCCTAAACTATCTGCTCTGTATGCGTTTGATTCTAGCACGGCACGCTTTTTTCACCAAAGCAGGTGTCTGAACCATCCCTGAGCGCACACCGGGCAATAACTCCCTTCCGATGACCCGTTACGGCAAATCGACTGGCGTGAATGGTAGTTCAGAGGCGCTTGCAATTCGTGTTCACCAACGCTCCTGTCCCTCCCCATAACCGCGACAAAGCGACCAGAAATCTCGTGAAAATACGATGCCATTTTACTCCGGCCTGCCTACGGCTGGCGCAATGCAACTTCCAGCACGCGGTCAGGAGCCAGTTCCGGCAGCAGGAGTGCATCGGCCGCGGCCGACAGTGTGCGAGGCGACAGTGTGCGAGTCGGCAGTGTGCGAGTCGACAGGGACTCTCCGTCACTAACTCCGTTCTGCTCCCCGATTCCTGGCAGGGCGCCTTGAGGGATGAGGCCGATCAGTTCGCTGCGGTCCAGCTCCACAGCGTGGCGGGCGGCATGCCGACGAATGGCATTGACCGCCGCCTGAGGGGATGTGGCGCGATAGTCAACAAGATTCATGCTGACCTGGGCCTGACCATCGACAAGGAGGCCCAGGGCCCGGACCGCGGGCAGACCGCCGTCGCGCTCGCGTATCTGGCGGGCTATCGTTCTGGCGACGGCAACATCGGCGGTGCGCAGGAAAACGTTGAAGGCAATGAGAACAGGCCTGGCCCCAACCACAACCGCGCCCGCCGGGCCCGCCCTGGCCGGACCGAAGTCTGGCAGGCGCTGCGGAAGGTGGATTTCCCTGACCAGGGCCTCATATTCACCGCGCCGGACGTCGGCCAGATTGCGGCGCTCAGCTCTCGCGGCCGCTTCGCCGTAGAGGTAGACGGGCACATCCAGCTCATCACCGATGCGTCGACCCAATCGCCGGGCAAGGAGAGCGCAGTCCGCGAGGAGAGTGCTGCCGACCGGGACGAGCGGAACCACGTCGGCCGCGCCCAGTCTGGGATGGACGCCCCGATGCCGCCGAAGGTCGATGCAGGCGACAGCCACTTCGACCGCATAGAACAGCCCCCGCAGAACCTGTTCCGGCGGGCCTGCGACCGTGAGAACGGTGCGGTTGTGATAAGAATCGCTGGTGCGATGGAGTAGCCGCGCGCCGTACGCCTGGACTGCTGCCGCCAGCCTGTCGATGACATCGTCGCGGCGGCCCTCTGAGAAGTTAGGAACTGCTTCGATAATGGGGATGTCGTTGGAGCTGTGATTCATGTGACGAAAGGTCCGGCTGCGACCATGGTGCGAGCAAAGTTGGGCGCGCTCAACATTTTCCCCTGGCGCTTGTCTGAACCACAAAGTAAGGATCTGGGCACTGGCCGGTGATAAACCGGACGCAGATCAACCCGTTCGGCCAAGAAGCCACTTCACGAGCAACAGAATTGCGAATGCGGTCGCCATCAGGACAACGGACAGGGCCAGGGCAACATCAAGATCCAATTCGAAGCCGATATAGATGGCCAGCGGCATCGTCTGCGTGCGCCCGGGATAGTTGCCGGCGAAAAGAATGGTGGCGCCGAAATCACCGAGAGCCCTCGCCCACGTCATGACCAGCCCGCCCAGCAAGGAGGCGCGGGCAAGGGGGACTGTTACGAAGCGGAAGATCTGCCGGACGTCGGCCCCGTCCAATGCCGCGGCTTCTTCCAGCTCCACGACACTGCGGCTGAGGCCGCCGATAGCCGCGCGGATGTAGTAGGGAGAAGCGACGAAAAGTTGCGCGAGAATGACCGCCAGCGAAGTAAAGGCGATTTCGATTCCCGCCACTGACAGCCCCTGCCCCAGCAACCCCCTCCGGCCAAAAGCCATCAGCAGGGCCAGCCCGGCAACAGCGGGAGGCAGGACGGTGGGCAGATCGATGATCGTGTCCAGGGCCCGGCGTCCTCGAAACTGCCGTCGCGTCATCAGCACCGCCAGAGGCGTGCCCAGCAGGATCGTCAGAAGCGTCGCCGTCGCCGATGTCCACAGGCTCAAAACGATAGCCCGGCGAGCGACAGGCTGGGCCAGGTGTGTACTGATGTCGGTCAGCTCCGTGCGCCAAATCAGTGCCAGCAGAGGAAGAGTCAGGAACAGGATCATGGGCACGGCCGACCAGAAGAGCGCGAGGCCCGGTCGCGTGAGGCGGCTGGAGGCGCGCCGGTCGCCTCCCGTCCGGTCGACGGGGATCCGCATGGCTTCGGCGGCTTCAGTCGTTCGCATGATCAGTGTGCCCCATAGGCCGCAAAGTTTGAGGCCTCTTCCGAGCCCTCAGCCCGGCAATGGGTGGAAAAGCCGTGTGATTCCAGCACGGCGGCGCCTTCTTCAGAAAACAGGAAATTGACGAATGTTGCGGCCTGCTCCGGCTGCCTGCTATCCCGGGTCAGGGCGATGGGATAGACTGCCGAAATGTTGAGATGGGCCGGAATCTCCATGCGCGGCAACTCTGTGACACCCACGAGGTCACTGGCATAGACGACGCCGGCATCGGCCTCGCCCAATTGCAGTTTGCTGAGAATGCCCCGAACATTCTGTTCTTCAGACACGATGTTGGCCTCGAAACCGGCACGAAATTCGGGGCCAAAACGTTCGTCCTGCGCGGCTTTGGCCAGAAACTGTCGCGTGTACTGCCCTATGGGTACCGCCTCTGCGCCAACGACGATCTTATGGCCGGGCTGTGCCAGTTTCAGCAAAGATTCTTCCTCAGGCGCGCCGTCAGATGGCCCCGCAGCGCGCCGTCCGAAGCCGATAATCAGTCGATTGCAGGCGAAAGTCTTCACGCTCCCCTTCCCGATTCGACCGGCGTCGATAGCCGTCTGCATTTGCATCTCGTCGGCTGAGGCGAAAATGTCGGCGCGCGCGCCCTCGCGCAGTTGGCCGGCCAGCTGCTGGGAACCGGCAAAGTTGAACACAACGTTTCCTGTATGAACCCCGCTGCTGAAGGACTGGGCAGCCTCCTGGAAGACATCGGTAAGTGACGCGGCCGCGAAGACCGTCACTTCGGCTGTTTCCGACAATGACGCCCCGCCAGCAGTTGGCCTGCTGCAGCCGGCCAGAAGCAGACCACCCAGCAGCAGCATAGCCGCCGCCGGAATCAGTCCGAGTGCAGTTGTTGTTGAACGCCGACACAAGGATGACACGGATTTGACGATAGCAGTGAGCATTACCCGTGTCAAATTCAGACCGTTTCCACTCTGGACGCCGGCCGCTCGCCCAGATGGGGACCGGGACTGGTGTCAATCCGAACGTCTCTGTCCGTTCAGTGAAATCAGGCGGCAGCGAGAAACAGTTGGCGACGGCGTTCTATTCTGTTCTGGACGGTATGGTATGATCGACTGATAGCGACAGGAAGGCAGCGCGTTTGCGTCCAGGGATGATGCGGAAGCGCCGAGCTGAGCGTTTTTCGGGTCAGAGTCTAATGGCCGGGCATGCCAGCGGTTGACAGGGGGAGCAGTGACAGATCAAGCAGCTGATTGGAACGAATTCGTCATCAACCATTCGGCCGGCCATCTCCTGCAGACGAGTGAATGGGCGGCCTTGAAGTGCCGCTCCGGCTGGTGGGCCAAACGCGTTCTTCTGCCGGGATCGACGGCTGGCGGCGGCGCGCAGGCCGGGGCGATGATCCTCTTTCGCAGAATAGTGGGCCAGGTCCTGGCATACGTCCCCAGAGGCCCCCTTGTAGACTGGTCCGACTCTGCGCTGACGGAAGCTGTGGTGGCGCGCATGTGCGATGTTGCCCGGCAGGAGGGAGCGTTCGCACTGAAGATCGAGCCGGACCTGTTGGACACGGCAGCCAACCGGCAGCGGCTCAGCGCGGCCGGCTTCCATCCCAGCCTCCAAACGATTCAGCCCCGCAGCACCGTTTTCGTCGATCTGCAGCCGGACGAAGACACGATCCTCGCGCGGATGAAGAGCAAGTGGCGCTACAACATCCGCCTGGCCGCACGCAAAGGTGTCAGCGTGCGAAAGCTTGAGGCGCATGAACTGCCCCTGTTCCAGCAGTTGATGGAAGAGACGGGCGAGCGGGACGGGTTTCCCGTCCACAACGCCGCTTACTACCGCGACGCCTACGAACTGCTGGCATCCCGATGGGGCGCGTTCCTGCTGGCCTCGCATGAGGGCGATCCTCTGGCAAGCATTGCAGTGTTTGCCTGTGGTTCGACCGCCTGCTACCTGTGGGGGGCCAGCAACAACCGCCGCCGCAACCTGATGCCCAACCATGCGCTGCAATGGGAAGCGATGCGCTGGGCCAGGGAACGCGGCTGCGCCCGCTATGATTTCTGGGGCATCCCCGATGAGATCGGCGCCATTGCCACCGGTCTCTGGCAGGAAGGGCGCAACGCTGTTTCCGCTGAGGAAACGCCGGTTGATCTGAATGCGCTCCCAGCCGGAGACCTCTGGGGCGTTTTCCGCTTCAAACAGGGCTTTGGCGGCGCGGTCGAGCGTACCGTCGGCGCCTGGGACCTGCCCCTGCGTCGATCGGTCTATGGTCTCTATCAGGGCGCTCTGCTGGCGAAGGACCGGGCTACCACAAACAGGTACGGGGCAAATGGGGAAGGGGAGCGGAGGCAGACCTCCTCCGCGGCCATTGAGGTAGCTATGGAGCCGGTGCTGACGGCCGCGGCATGGGACGAACTATTGGCGCAGCTGCCGCCTGATCGCAGCCACGTTCTGCAAAGCTGGTCGTGGGGCCTCGTCAAGGCCGGCAGCGGTTGGCGGGTTGAACGCTGGCGTGTGCAGAGGGGCGGTCGGCCCCTGGGGGCGTTTCAGTTGCTCTGGCGGCAACCTACGGCAGCGCTGCCCTTGCGGGTGGCTTACGTGCCCAAGGGCCCCCTGCTGGACTGGTCGGATGACGAAGCAACTGCGCTCGTATTGACGCAGATCGAAGAACTGTGCCGGCGGCGGGGCTGCCTTCAGGTAAAGATCGATCCTGATGTGGGCGAAAACCATGCGGAATGGGTACGTCTGAAGCAGTTGCTTCTCCAGCGCAACTGGCGTTTCAGCCCGGAGCAGATTCAGTTCAAAAATACCGGCTTCACGGACATCAACCGGGCCGAAGAAGAGTTGTTGAATTCGTTCAAGAGCAAATGGCGCTATAACATCCGGCTGGCCGAGCGGCGGGGCGTCACCGTTCGCTGCGGCGATGTAAAGGATATGCCGGGTTTCTATCGACTCTACAAAGAGACGAGCGACCGCGACGGTTTTCTGATCCGTCCTTTCTCCTACTACAACTCCTTGTGGCGTACCTTTCTGAAGATGCAGCAGGACGAGGGGACACGGACCGGCGGGGCGCTTCTGTTGGCCGAGCATCCAGACGAGTCGCAGCCCATCGCCGGGCTGTTTCTGCTCCGTTACGGTCGTCAGACTCTCTATTTCAATGGGGCCAGCAGTGCACGCCGGCGCCGCGATATGCCCAACTACCTCTTACAGTGGCGGGCGCTGCAGTGGGCCAGGGCACAGGGCTGCACGGTCTATGATTGGTGGGGTGCGCCGACGAACCCCGATGAACCTAGCGATCCTCTCCAAGGGGTATGGCGCTTCAAGGAAGGGTTTGCCGCCAGAATGGCCGTGCATATGGGGGCGTGGGACTGGTCTCCCAGCCCGCTGCTATGGCATAGCTACCATTGGGGGAAGTCGCAGATGCTGGAAGTGATGAGCAAGCGGCGCTACTAGCGTTGCCCTACCAGCGCTGCCCAACTGAACCATGTCACGGGCCTGCCGTGTGAAACCGGCTTACCCGGACAGAGTGGCGCCGTCGGGGATGACGATCGGCGTGTCCGTGCTGTTCGACAGAGTGACGTCGCCCTCCACCGTGACAGAATCTCCAAAGGTGTAGGGTCCAGTAATGGATAAGCTGCGGCACCGGAGCAGGGAAGGCGGCCCGTGCGGAAATCGTTCCTCGATCTGATCGATGAACTGGTAGAAGCGGTCGTCCAGTTCGACAAGCGGAGCCCCCCCAGGGAATGGATCGCAACCCCGCCGCGGATCCAGACCGACGCACTGTAGCTGGCTCAACGCGAAGGCGTCGGAGCGCAGCGCCAACAGGTCATTACATCGTTTCACCGGCATAAAGCGGTCTCGCGACACCTGGATCGCGTGCGCGCCGTCGAATGCCGAGATCGCCAACCCGACCGCGGTTTCCAATTGGAAGACCGGTGGGGAGTCTGGGCGGGCAGGATCCACCGGTTTACTGTTGACGATCATCGGCAGATCCAGGAAACCGTCTCGTTCCTGCAACAGCTTTCGTAAAGTGGGCAGGTGAATCCACAGGTTGTTGGTATTGAACAGCCGGTAACGGTCGATGTCCTGAAACTGCTCAACCTCCTCAGGCGGGCACTGGGCAATCTCCCGCAGTAACAGCCGTCCATCAGGGCTCTGGGCAAGGTGCCCCCCTTTGCGGTCGGCCGCCGTGCGTTCGGTCACTTCCATCATAAAGGGCAGGTTGCGGGCCGCGAAATATCCCAGAATTTCGATGTCGACAGTTGCGCCCAGATTGTCGGCGTTGCTGACGAACATGTATTCATACCCCAGTGAAAGCATCTTTCTGAGCAGGCTGCTCATGTGCAGAGTGAGGTAAATGTCGCCGTGTCCGGGAGGACACCATTCCTTGGCCGGGTCTTGATGCCACTCAACCGGCTGCAGAGTCTCCTGCCAGATTTTGGGAACTTTGTTTTGCAGGAAAGTCAGCGGCAGGGCCCCCGCGTCGCATGCTGCCAGCTGCGGGTAGGCGTCAAGTGCCTGCCGGGTTGCTTCCTGCGTGCTGTAGCTGTTCATGAAGATGAGAGGCAGTCGCGCCGTCATCTTCCGGCGCAGGTGCAGGACATGCCGGACGATAATGTCCAGAAAGCGCAACCCGTTCTTTACCATCAGCAGCGATCTCGGCCCATGCAGGCCCATCGTCGCGCCCAAACCGCCGTTCAGTTTCACGACGACGAGCCGGCCGAGCGCGTCCAGGCCCTCGTCATGTAAACCGGTGACGGTGGAACTGTCGGCTATATCGGATGGTGGGCGTGCGCTGGCGCCGGGGATGTAACCTGTGGCGCCGGCGCCGAGTTGGGCGTAGTAATGTTCAAAGCTGCGAATCAGCAGGTCGTCGAGACCCGCTTGTTTCATTTTCTGCCGAACCGGTGCGAATGACACCGTGGGTATTCGACCCATTCAATTACCTCGAAGTTGCGTGATGCCTGGGGTTTTCTGATCGCTGCGGCTTTTCTCTCGTTACCAGCCGACCGCGCAGCCGTCCTTGCGCGGGTCGCTCCCTCCGGTCAGGACGCCGCTTTCCGGATCGCGGACGATTATCTGACCGCCGCCGAAACCGCCTCGCCCCGCCCCGTCCACCGGAACCACCTGATGTCCGCGGCGGGACATTTCTGCCAGGATATCATCGTCCCAGCCTTCTTCAATCGCCAGTTGGCCTCCGGCTTCGTCCGCGCCCAACCCTGCATGCGGGCCGCTCAGCGACCAGCGCGGCATGTCCAAGGCCTGCTGCGGGCTCATGCCCAGGGCCACCATGTTTACCAGCATCTGCAGATGTCCCTGGGGCTGCATATAGCCTCCCATTACGCCGAAGCTGGCATGCAACGCGCCGCCCCGGGTCGTCATGGCCGGGATAATCGTGTGATAGGGCCGCTTATTCGGAGCGAGACAGTTGGGATGGTCGGGGTCAAGAACGAAGAGCGCGGCCCGGTTTTGCAGGCTGACACCGCTTCCGGGCACAACCAGCCCGCTGCCCGTTCCCTGGTAGAGGCTGTTGATAAAACTGCAAGCGTTCCCCTCGCCGTCGGCGGTAGTCAGGTAGACGGTATCCGAACCGGCTATGGGATAACCGCTGGAAACCGAGGCCGCGGCCCGCTGCGGGTCTATTTCCCCGCGTCTCTGGTCCGCATAGGCGCGGCTGGCAAGTGTTTCCAGGGGGATCGGAACTACATCGACATCACAGACCCACTGCTGGGCCTCGGCGTAGCCAATGCGCATACACTCAACCAGTGTGTGCAGACGGTCCACGCTCGACATATCGGCCAGGTCGAAGCCGTCCGCCAGATTTGCCGCAACGATGGCCGCCAATCCCTGCCCGTTTGGCGGGCATTCGTAAAGGCGAACATCGCCGAAATCGGCAGTTACAGGCTCATGCCAGGTGCTGGTGTGGGCCGCCATATCCTCCGGTGTTATCCAACCGCCGTAGCGCTGTACGTGCTTGCTTAGTTTGTCGGCAAACTCTCCGCCGTAGATCGCCTCTTTGCCGTCAGCCGCGATCGCCCTCAGCGTCTGTCCCAAAGTGGGAATACGCATCACCTGCCCGGGCCGCGGCGCGCAGCCGTCTAGGAGAAGCTCATGTCCGCTCGGCTGCTCAGGTCCGTTGTCCAGGTCACTGCTGATCCATTCGGGTGAACGCCGGAGTTTGGCTGCCTGCGAGGCCCAGCCCCGCCCAATCCATTCGGTGACGGGGTAGCCCTTTTCAGCCAGTTCGATGGCAGGCTTGAGAACATCTGCCAGGGCCATGACGCCGTGCCTTTCCAGCAGATCGCTCCACCCGGCGACGGTCCCCGGAATACTGACGCTGTGGCCGGTAAACTGGGGCATATGGGAATAACCGAGGCGGCGCACGTCTTCGATCGATGCCGCGCTGGCAGAGCGGCCCGACCCGTTGAGCGCGGTCACACATTCCGTTTTGGCATCCCAGTAGAGGGCGAAACAGTCGCCTCCAATGCCGGTGGAGATCGGCTCGACCACGTTCAGGGCTGCGGCCGTAGCGATCGCGGCGTCGGCTGCGTTGCCGCCTGCCTGCAGGATCGATAGCCCGGCCTGTGCGGCAAGCGGTTGACTGGTGGCGACCAGGCCGTTGCGCGCCAAGACATTGCTGCGGCGCGAGCGAAAAACGAAGTCAAAATTCATAGAGAGTTCTTCCCGAAACGTTCAGGCAGGGGCAAATGGAATAGACTATTCATGATAGTCCATTGGTAGGGAATAGGCAAAGCGGTCAAGGATCGCATTTGCGCCGTAGTCAACACGCACAGGCGCGCGCCCTCTTAAGAATTCAGATTCTTTTGGCGGAACTACGCGGCTACGGTAGACTATTTGGATAGGGTTTGTTCCATCTCCTCCTGGTTGCCATCTTGCTTCCGGACCCGTCGTCCGCGGCAACCGATTCATCTGCCTGGCGTCCCGATTCAGTAACTGCCAATGGGTTTTCTGGTTGAGGCCATTGCCAACATTGCACCTTATATCTATGCGACGTGTGGTCTGCTGGCTCTATTTCAACTGTATCGCACGTGGCAGGTGCGCGCTGAGCGGCGGCAGGCCGTCTTTTCCCTCGAGCGGGACAAGGCGATCGACGACTTGTATCGCATTTTTCTTTCAGCCTTGTTGATGCTAGTGGTGATGGGATTCACCTACTTCACCAGCACAACGCTGCGCGAGGCAATGAGCGCGGTGGAGTCGTCCTCAGTTCTTTCTTCTTCGGACGACCCTTCAACATCCTCAAACAGTTCATTGTCTGCGCTGATTCCAACGCCGACATTCACCCCCGAACCTCCGACGCCAACCCCTTTACCGACTCGCATCGTCGTCCCCACACCCGTGCCGGACAACCGGGAGGAAGATGAGCAGGCAGAGGAGCCTGCTCCCGCGCCCAACCAGCTTCCCGTCTCTCCGGCACTGTGTCCCGACGGACGGGCAGTCATACTGTCACCGGGAAACGGGGCAGTCGTAAGTGGGAATGTCCCAATTGTGGGTACAGCCCAGCATGATCAGTTCTCCTTCTATAAGCTGGAGTTTGCGCCCAGCGGCGCAAATCAGAGTTTCAACTATTTTGACGGTGGTGAAAACCCCGTCGTCGGTGGGCTTCTAGGTAATCTGAACAGCAGCGCTATGGCGAACGGAATCTACGTTATTCAGGTCGTCGTGGTGGATACCACTGGCAACTATCCGCAGCCCTGTAGCGTGACGGTGACAGTACAGAACTGATGACGGCGAATCCTGGGATGTGCGCTACAACTTCGCTTTTTGAGTGCGGCCGATGAAGGATAGATTCCTGCGCCTGGGGGAAACTCTGGCCTCCGGGCGAAGCCTCATCCGGGGAAATCCACTGGGAGCCGGCATTGTTTTCGCCATTGTCATTTCGTTGCTTGTGCTTATGTCGCTCTTACTGCGCGACGTTGATCAAGCCGCCATGGCAACGCCCGACAACGGATCGACCGGTGTTTCGGCGCTGCAATCGGAGCCGGCGACCAGTACGCCCACAGCCACTCCCTCCCCCGGCGCCAACGCGCAAGGGGCAAATGTCGATGTCGCTACTGTTCCTCCTATGGCAACAAGCAGCCCGCCACCGACGCTGACATCGACCAGTGCGTCGACACCTTCAACCACGGTAACATCGACATTCACGCCAACATCAACAGTCACCCCAACGCCGACAGCGACGGAACCCTATGTACCGGTCAGTGTCTTTCCTTCGGAAATTGAGATCGGCGCGCCTGACAATGTGACAGGGCGTGTCGTTCTGTTTCCGGCCCGTCTGCGGGCCGGTCCCTCCACGCAGGATGACGTACTGACGCGCTTGGGCCAGGATGTTGAGGTCACTATCGGGGGCATCATCGCCAGCGGTACCTGGGTCCTGTTGAAGGTAACCGATTCGAGAACGGAGCTGGACGGCGAAGAAGGTTGGATGGCGGTCGAATTGCTGGAGATCGAAGGCGATCTGACGACGCTACTGAACTATACCGATGAGGGCATTCGCATCCGGCCGTTCGGCTCGCGCCCGCCCGGCATCGGGATCAAGGTGACGCCACAGCCGACTGCAGCAGCCCAGCTGGCGACGGCGGCGTTTGCTGCCACCCCGACAGCGACGCCCACAGTAACGGCGACGGCAACAGCGACGCCCGCGCCGACCGAAACTGAAACCGCAACATCCACCCCGACGGCAACGTCCACACCAACGGCAACATCCACTCCAACACTGACGCCAACGCCCACGGCGACGGAGACCCTTACGCCGACCGCCACGGCCACGCAAACACCGACGCCGACTGCGACATTCACGCCGACTCCGGTACCAACGTTCACGCCGACCGCCACGCGCGATTCTTCGGCACCCACAGCGGACTACATACCCACGGAACTGTCCGCCGTCGTCCTGCAGCCGGTGCAGGCCCCCCCTCCTCAGACCGACGAATTTGCAGCGACCGTACTTGACGAGACCGATCCGTCGGATCCCACAGAAATGGTATCGGTTCGCACAGACAGCGGTGAAGTCCTGCTGTTGGAAATCGATCCGGTTGAGGAGCAGATCTCGTTGTGGAGCGGAATCTTTGGGGCCTCTCGTGGAGAATGGCTGGAGGCCGGTCCGGAGTTCCTCTGGCCGGGTTCAAGGGTCTATGTGGAAGGGCGTCAAGATGAGAGTAGCAGCGTGGCCGTTGCCGGCATACGCGTGGCCGCTCCGCCTGAATTCCAGCGGGTAAAGCGCATGGATGTGCCGACCTTCGGCGCGGCCGCCAAGAGCGGCAAGGCTGTCGCACTACTGGGAAGGCGCGGCGACCCCGGAATCTTCCTCCTGCACCAGGATGGTGTGGTGACCGTTGTGCGCGAAACCGGACACAGTGTTCTGCCCGTCTACGACGGAGCCGGAGGATTCGTGATTCCGGATACCAACGCGCCTTCAGACCAGAACGGTTTTCTCTATGTTCGCGGGGACGGTATCGGTCTGTCCTTCCGGGCCTATCCCTTCCACAGCGTGAGGGGAATCGTATCCGACGAGCGCGGCGATATCTGGTGGATCGAGATGCCGCAGGTCGGGCTGGCTCAATGGCGGCTCTGGCACTACAACAGTCAAGACGGCGAGATTGTTCTGCGGGTGCAGGCTCCTACCTCTCTATTGGGTGGAAGGGCCAACACGCCAATTCAGCCGACGCTGATCGCGGCCCTGGCCGGCGCCGGAGACCTGCGCTCGTTCGTAATTGATACCGCCAATCTGGATGCTGGGCGTCAGTATACCGGCCTGTACCGCGTCGATCTGGATGCAGAAGGCGAAGTCGATGTCAGTCGCCTGGCGCCCGAGGGCATCTATCGTGGGCCTTTCCAGCTCAGCCCCGGCGACCGCCGCCTGGCCCATCTGGCCTATGATCCTCAGCATCCGAGCCTGACGGTCGGCTTTGTCCGCCCCGCGAACCAACTGTGGGTACGGGAAATGGCGCCCAACGGCGCCGGGGCCCACGGCCGCTTGAGCGCGCAAACCCAGACCAGATTCGAATTCTTCGCGCCGCAGTTGGCCTGGCGGGACGATGATCGGATTCTCCTTGCCCGCAGCCGTTTTTCACCCCAGGGCGTCTTTTCGCTGGAGATTTTCGGTATCACCCAAGTGGACCTGCGAGAAACTGGTTCCGCAGCCCGCTCCTCCTATCTTTATCCGCTGGGCGATGCGATCGGGGACTACGCCGCCTGCGTCGACGGCTCGGTGCTAATCACTGTGAGGTCGGGCAATCGGGTTCCCCGGCTGGAGGAATGGACAGGAGAAGGGCGCCCCCAGATTCAAGGCCAGCTACCGGGATTCTATGACCGTATCTTCCTCTGCTGGCAGCGCTACTCCGGTCCTGCTCGGATTCGCCGGTGATGCGTGGTCAGTGGCCGGCAGCAACGGCAATTTGGCCTGAAGGCTTGATACATTTCGCTGGCGCCACCCATCTGATCCTGGGGATAGTCGGCGTCATTCTGGGTGCCTTGCTGGTGATCTGGTGGACCCAGCAAACGGGCCGTTGGTACGCAGTCTTTGCCGGCACGCTCCTGTTCAGCATGCTGCTGAACGTGGCGGCCTTTTACGTATTCGTCGTCCCGCCCCACAGTGCCGGATGCATTGATCTATGCCCTGGCCGAATCGGTTTCCCCCTCCCCTTCGCCACACTGTCTTCCGCCGGAAGGGTTCAGGTCTTTATCGGAGATTTTCTCCTGAACCTGCTGCTGCTGTGGCTGCTGTTGTTCGGTGGTGTGGTTGTCTGGCGAATTTTGAGCGACGCCATCCAGCTAAGAGAGAGGGGGCTTCGTTTTCGGTTGCTGTCTTTTGTGACGTTCGTTCTTCTGTCCTGGGGTCTACTGCCCCGCTATTTCAGTCCTCCAGCCGCCAATGTAACAGGCGATGAATTGCGCCTCTCGGTCAATGCTCGTCGCGCCGCCGAATCAACCTATGGCGTAACCGGACTGTGGGTCCACCGTCTGGCGCTGGAGGACATTCGTTACGTTCCCGTGGAGGCACCTGATATTTTCGGCGACATCGACAAGCCGCAGGCACAGGTCTGCCTGCGAGGGTATACCTACTTCTATCTTCCCTGGCGCCGCTATCGGGTGAAACTCGACAAGACAGGCGTCACCCCTCTGAATTTTGAAGAGCTGTCCTTGACC
Organism: Caldilineaceae bacterium SB0664_bin_27; assembly: GCA_009838625.1. Taxonomy (GTDB): domain Bacteria; phylum Chloroflexota; class Anaerolineae; order Caldilineales; family Caldilineaceae; genus Bin5. The sequence continues at coordinate 1,653 of VXRG01000067.1, read as the reverse complement.
GGAAGCTGCTGGCTGCCCTGAAAGCCGGCGTCCGGCAGCCAGCGAAACCGCTGACCACCGGCCACTGGCCGCTAAACTTAGCTCGGGCTGTATAGCTCCGTAACCGGGAAGAAAGCCGCCCACGCAAACCAGAAGTGATCGAAGTGGAGGATCGGCGTCAACTTTTTTCCCGTCAGGGGACCTTCGACGGCCTCTCCCAGAATATCCCAGGTGCTGCCTGTTTCGGCGTCACTGAAAGTGCCGTCGTCGTTCGGAGAAAAGGTCAGCAGCTGATCCCCAACTTGGCGTTCGTAGACTGCTACGGCGCCGATGTCTCGGCCTTTGCTGATCACGGAACTATCTAAGGCACTGGCCAGCCCCGCTTTGTGGAATATAGCAAGCTCAACCCCGCCGAAGGAGTCATGAACCACTCCGGCCTCCTCCAGCGCCTGGAAAGGATAGGCGATGGCCTCCGTCTCGGTCGTCAGACCGAGAACACGCTCGGCCGGCGCCAAGCGGGCGTCCGGTGTGCCCTGGAAGAGGAAGGGCCGGGAGGTGCTGTCGTACCCCACATAGGGATTGTATCCGTAGTTGCGGGGCATGTTCGGCCGTGACAGCACTTCTCCCTCTGGATGAGCGTCTTTGAAATCCTTCCAGGAGAGAACCTGGCTGGTCAGGAATCTCAACTGCTCACCGGCATATTTGCCGACGATTCCCTCGCCCGTGAACTGTTGCCACCAGGTTTCCGTCTGACGGTCGTACATGATCAGATCACTGTTGCGCAGGCGCCCGGTCGTGCCGAAATCGAGGACCTGGCCGTTAAAGTTGCGGTCAAAGACGATGCTGGCATTGCACAGCGGGCAAAAAGTGATCGAGACCGGCTGGCCGTCGACTTCATCGTTCACAATCTCGTGCCAGATCAGGATGCTCAGTGGGTAGGCGCGTGACACGTCGCCGTGGCTGAACAGGATCACCGGGTCCACGTCTTCCAGCCACTCATCCCCCGCAACAAGAGACTCAAACACGGGACTGTCGACGGCAGGAATACCGTCCTTGGGCGGCCCGCCGGATAGGATCGAATCCCACTCCACCGTCCTTCGCGAAAAATCGGTAGAAAATCCGCTTGTGCGGAAGGGAGGCGGAACACCGTCGGTGATCAGATCGCCGCTCAGTTGCGGTACGTCGGCGCTGCCGCTGGCGGTCATCTGCGCGCCGTTGTCGCTGCTGTCTGCGTCGCCGCCTTCCGTATCGGCCATCACCGCCTCACTACTGTCGGATTCCGCCGCTGCCGCGGGCGGCTCCTGTGTTTCATCCGATGCAATCGGAACGCAGGCCAGCAGAATGACCGTAGCGATCATGAGCAGGCCGCCTAGCTGAATCCATTTATTCCTCAACATGGGATACCCCCTTAGAGTGAAAGCACCGGTCGCCTGCGTTCGGCCAAACGTGAACACAAGACCCGCCGCGCCGCTGCGCACCAATGCTCTATATTTGCGTCTCCGCTTCATCTGCAGGCGGATCGCCAACCTTACATACGACAATTATGCCGCAAAAGGAGGCCCTGGGCTGTAGTGAGGCTTACGCAATTTCAGTCCGTCATGGCAGTTCGCGCAATGTTTCCCAATGCCCCGTTGCCATCCGGCCGGGATCAGAGTTGAAAGCGAGGGGAAGGGG
>VXRG01000029.1 GCA_009838625.1 Caldilineaceae bacterium SB0664_bin_27 | reverse complement strand
CCTCACTCCCCGCCCTTCCCGGCCGGGCCGGGCACAGCCATCTCCAACCCCGCCGCGCCCGCGTCGACCAGGCGCTCTCACAGCATTTTTGCTAACCGTACCGCAGAACACCACCCACCATATCCCCCATGAAACGGTTTCTCACTTTCATCTCACGCCTTCTCGTTGTCGCGGCAGCGGTCGCCGTCGTGTGTGAATTACAACGGGGGTTGCGAGTGCCGTTCTGAGCGAGAAGCACGCAGAGCCAGCGCCTCGCCAGTGCGGACAACGGAAGCTTCAGAAAAACCTGCAGGAGGAAAGCATGAGACGGATCTATTGGCTGGCGGTTTTGCTGTTTATCGCCGTGGCGGGCATCTCTGACATCATGACCTACACGGAAAGGCAGGAACTCTTGCTGTTGCAGGACCGGACCGTTATCGAGAGAGGTACGGTATACGGGGCAATACTGCTGGCACTGGCCGCGAAAGCGATTGACGAAATCGTAGACGGTATTGACCGCTGACTGGACGGCGGAATCGCCTAGAACGGCTGGAAACGGTTCGGGCGGCCGCAGTCCTGGACCCAGCACGCGACGGCACCCTACGATAGCGTTTAGACCGGGCTGCAAAAAAACGACGAAAATGACGACATAGCATTCGCCGCATCTGCTTTGGCCGCAGTGACGGAGTGGGCGCAATTGGGCCCGCCGGCGGCATCACTCACGCGAAAGGAAAGACCGGATATCATCTTACAACGTGAACATGAACCCATCGATCCTCACGGTCTTTCTGGCCGCAGCAGAGAAGCTTTACGCGAAGGACAAATACGCCGTCCTTCAGATCGCCGCGCTGATGGAGCAGATGACGAGAGCGGACGATTGGCAGCCCAAGATGGACCGGATTGAAGACCTGCTATTTGGCGATTCGGGTGATGAGTACGATATAACCCCACTCTATTTCTGTAAAGATGGTCAGGCAGCAGAAACCATTGAATCCCACCACTTCAGTAACGACCCTCGAACAATGTATTCGTATGTGTGTAACAAAATGGGAGTATCTTCGATACGCCAAGTGCTAAAACCCGAAGATGAGCCTGACCCTAACGGTACTTCAGGCAAATCATTCCTGCTGTAAATCGTCGGTGGCTGGCACATCGGTGCCGGAAATGGTCGCCCATCGTGCAATGCTGTAGACCTGTGATCATATATCTTTCGCACAGTCGCTCGAAAGTTTTTGCATTTCCAGGAATGCTGCGCCCATTCATACTCTGGCCTTTCAGGAGGAGGAGGAGGTCGAAACTTCATACTAAAGTCAAGGAATTTTTTCGTTGACTTTAGTGTCTTTGCTGCCTTACAAATGACCTTGTCTGCAGAATCAGGATCGCCCGCCCCTTTCGCAATCTTGTAAAGATCAGGGTCCAGTTCTTTGACAATGCTGTATGGATCGCTTGAAGAGTTTCGCCAGTGACTAGCGGCAGTCTCCATCGCAGAAACCAACATAAGCCACGCAAGTGAGGGTTCAGATTCTACGATCCATAGCGCGTCTTGATAAAGCCGCGCTGCACGGACCAGAGCAGCCGCATCAGAATTTGAGATTCTTGGGAGCGTGGCGAATGGCTTAAGCGTCTTACTGATGTTCCTGTGCATATAGGGACCACAAGAGTTCGGCAAGATCATATTGGAGTTTCCCATAGGGATAACTGGATCACGCGCAAAGCCCAAACCCATCGGAGTGCCAAGTGGGTCGCCTTCTTCTCCTAATCGAAACTCTCTTGTTGGCCCCCCGGCCTTCAGACGTACTCCCATCGCCAAAGAAGCAAGTGCCGCAATTTCATCAACAGGATTACCGCCATGATAAATGCCATCACGCCTCTTTTTCATATCCTCAGCGGTTATATCAACTTCAATATGCCGTGAAAAGCGGAGTATGAATTTAGGTCTTGCGACCCCACATTCCGCCAGCTGACCTACAAGATGTAGGAACTGATAGGGCCCACAATCTTCCGTGAATGTGTCTGTCAAATGAGCGTCCGAAAACAGAGGGTATTCCTCAATTCTTAAAGAAGGCTTTCGGCTTTCAAACTCTTTCCAGTTCTTATATGAGTAAGGCGCGTCCAATTCCTTGAGTTCCATAACTTCCTCCGTTGCCCGTCTTACTGCTTTCAACCGCTTCCAGCGCACCCCGGAACTTGAAGGCCGCCGCGCGCCGCCTCCCTTTCTCGACCACCGTCCCGCCCTTCCACAGGCTGACTGGCTCGCTCCATTGATGCACCTTGGCTCGTGGTCCAGTTTTTGGGGCCCACTTCAACCCTCCCCCTTCACAAACAGCCGCCTTCGCAGCGCCTCGCCGGCCTCCGCCGTCCTTTCCGGATACCCCTTCAGATCCACATACGCCTGCACCGGATGCACGCAGCGTATCCCCTCCACAAACTCAGCGCCATCGAATACACCCGCATCATTGGGCACAACCAGCCAGACATTGGCTCCCCTGCCCACACGCCGCCCATACCCCAGTCTATAATACACAACTCCGAGCCCACGAGACCCTACTAGAAATGGAATGCCGGCGAGAGCATGATAATAAAATGGGGGGGGGGG
>VXRG01000051.1 GCA_009838625.1 Caldilineaceae bacterium SB0664_bin_27 | reverse complement strand
GATGACGCGGATCGCCAGATCGGGATCGACCTGCACAACTCCTCTTGGTTTGCACTTGGTATCAATTTCTCGAAAGGCTGTCCAGCAGCGTGTCCGGCAGGGCTTTTGCCAAGCGGTCGGGGAAGACTTTGACTCGGTCTTCATACCGCTGGCGCAGATCGGCGATCCACGCGTCAAAACGCTCTTTTTCCAGCGCCTTCCTCAAGGCGACCTCGGCCCTCCGGCGGGCCTGTTCAAAGGATTCTCGCCGGAACATTTCTCCGTTTTCCTCGTAGAACCGCCGGACATCTGCCTCGTCAATGGCGATTTGGTCGGTGACTTCCCGCTGTCTTATACCTCTGACCAACAACTCCTGTCTAGTTTTCTCGACCCACTGTACCACCTCGGGATCTTCCGGCAGGCCGAGGCGCTCGGCGGCTGCCACAAAGAGCGCGGGCTTTTGCAAAAAGCGACGTCCGAGCAAATCGATAAAGACGCTGTCCAGCAAGGCCCGAGGCGCTCTGATCCTGTGCTGGCGCAATAGCGCCATGTAGTCCGCCAGAGAAATGGCCCCGCCCTCATAAGTGAAGAGTGGCACGCGTTTTTCTTCGTCGGTGAGCTGCAACCTTCCGCTCTCTCCCAAGGCCGCGCCTTTATCCTTCAGCAGAGTCGTCCCTGCAGAGACCCGTTGCCAGTTGAATTGGCGTGCCAAAGTGTCTGCTTGCTCCTCTTCGATGGCCCGTTGCTTCTCTTCCTGCAACTGCGTCCTTATGGCCTCCCGGTGAGTCTGTAGATCTGTGGGCCGGTCTGCTAAAAAGCGGACTAGGTGATAATTGCGGCCCCGAGGGAGAGGGGGCGAGACTTGGCCGGTGCCAAGGGTGTCGAATACCTCCACGGGGATCCCCAAGAGCCGTTCGGCAGCAGCGCGGGAGACAAATCCCAACTCGCCTTCCCGCAGGGCCGACCAAGTGTCGAGCGAATGCTTTCTGGCCAACTCGCCGAAGTCGCTCCCGGCTTCGAGCTGGGCGCGGATCTGCTGCGCTTGCTCCCGAGTCCGCACCAAAATGGCAGTGGTCCGACGCTCCCGCGCCATATCCTGCTGGTCGAAGAACTGGTGGATCTCCTCCTCGGACACTTGTATCTGGGGCAGGATCTCCTTGTCCCGATAGAGGGAGAGGAGGTATTCGCTCTTTTTCTCGTCGAGTGTTTTGAGCAAATCGGGGTCTTGATCCAAGCCTTTTTCATAGGCCTCAAGGAGCGCGATTTCCCGATCGACCAAAGTCTGTAGGTACTCTTCCCGGTCCCGCTGTCCTGCTTCATCACTGACCAGACTCGGCGCGAGACGGCGCACGAAGTGGCGAAGTTCCTCGGCGGTGATTTCCTCGGTACCAACTATGGCCACGACCGTTCCCTCGTGGTCTTGGACGCAGGCCGTCAGCAGAACCGTCATCAGTGCGAGCCGTACTCGGGGCGAGACCCAGCGCGCCGGCGCAACAGCCAGTCCCATTTTCGCTTCCTCGATTCAGAGTGGCCAGACAGGTGGCGCAAGAAAAGTAGGATGGGCAATAGGTGTATCAATATATTGGTTGAATCCTAGGATGGGAGTAAATATATTGAATGGAAAGGTCGAAACGAGATGAGATTATTTTCTTTTATCCTAGTGCTGAGCTTGGCGGCCCTGTTAGGGGCAGCGCCAGCCACGGCCGATGCGCCGGATTACTTCGCCATCCACATTCCAGCCGGAATTGCCCAACAAATGGAGATTGATGGGGAATTTTTCGATTGGTATTGGTTCCCTAGTTACGCCATCATTACTCGGGATGCGCTGCTCAGTCGCGATGGCCCGGACGGGCTCGACTTGAATGACTACGACGTCACCATCTGTGTGGGGTGGACGGGTGTTGATGAAGGCAATCAGCTCTGGGTCGCGCTCTATACGTTCGACGACTTCTACGATCGCGACATGCTGCGGGGCAGTCGCACGGTTGGCGACGACGGCTGGACCTTCGCGCTGGACCCCGATCACAGTGGTGGTGCAATTGATCCGGATGGGGTGTACAGCAATGGTCAGGAGTGGACGATGCAGGCGGCCGGCGATGCCGATGTGTTCGCCCTGCAGGGCTTCAGCGATAGCTACTCCCAATTCTGGGCCAACCAGCCGCCCCACCTCGTCTTCGCCACTGGGCCGGCCAGTGACAAGCCGTGGAGCCACGGCGATGAAGATGTGATCATTCACTATGAGTGGCGCATGACCTTGTTCTCTTTCTTTGATGCGGCTGTATCGACCGGCGAAGGCGGAGCCGAGACCAGCACGGTCATGGATCTGACTGAGAACGCGAAGATTCACCTCATGTTCCAGGGCAACGACTGGGACGGCGGCGACAGTCGGGACGGGGTCTGGGCTACTTCGAACGAGAGCGAAGCGACTGGCAACGGGGATTCCATGAACAGCTTTACCCTCATCGTTGATCCCGATGTCGAGGCCGCTGCCCCTGCCCCCACCGCGGTCGAGTCGACTGCTTGGGCCCGCATAAAGTCCAGTTTCGCAGACTAACCGCTCATCTGTACTTATCCTTGGAAATAAATGGGGGCAATCCGCAGGTCGGATGCCCCCATTCAGTTGCTTATCGCGCGT
>VXRG01000173.1 GCA_009838625.1 Caldilineaceae bacterium SB0664_bin_27 | reverse complement strand
ACCCCGGACTCGGCATCCAACTCGATGAAGACCAGGTCGCCTTCTACCGCACAGACAAAACCTGACCCATGTTAATATCACAAATTACCCTGAATTCCCTATTCAGACATCGCCTCCCGCACATTCAGGCCCCCAAAATCGCCAACAAAAAACCCCGCACAAATGCGGGGCCACCAATAGCAATAACGTAAACTTTTTAAACCACTACTGTCCCACAAACTCCTTTCGCACGCGGCACTCCATAAAGAACTGACTACTAAAAAATGCCGTTCCCCTACTGCAGCCGAATGCGAGGGTCTACAATCGCCAGCAGAACATCAGAAAGCAAAGTGCCGATGACCGTCAGCGTGCTGAGAAGAAAGAGAAAACTGCCCGCTAGATACATGTCCTGCGATGTAAGAGAACGCAGCAGCAGTGGCCCCGTAGTCTGCAAACTCAGCACCATCGCCACAAGCGTAGTGCCCGACACGAGACTGGCCAGCGACCAGCCAACCGTGCTGAAAAACGGGTTGAGCGCAACCCGCACCGGATACTTCCAGATCAGCGAGGACTCTTTAACGCCCTTCGCCCGCGCCGTCTCCACATAGGGTTTGTTCAGCTCATCCAGCAGGTTTGCGCGCGTGATGCGAATATTGCCCGCCGTGCCATTCACCGCCACGATCAACATCGGCACCCAGATGTGCTTTAACATGTCCACAATCTTGGGCCAGCTCCACGGCTCAAGTACATATTCGTCTGAAAAAAGTCCGCCGACATTCACGCCCAGTAGCGACTGGGCCATGAAGAGAATGATCAACGCCAGCAGAAAACCTGGCGTCCCCAATCCCACAAAACTGAACGTCGTCATCAGATAATCGAGCCACGAGTATTGATGGGTCGCCGAATAGACCCCTACCGGTATTGCGATAAACCAGCCGACAAGCAGCGCCCCCATCGATAGCGCCATCGTCAGCCCCAGGCGTTCCCAGATCAGTTCACTGACCGGCTTCTGCCATTCGAAAGACTGCCCCCAGTCGCCTTTCACCAACACGCCGTAAATCCACTTGAAATACTGGACATAGGCCGGCTGGCCTAAACCGTATCGCTGGCGCAGCGACTCCAACTCGGCCTCGTCTACCTCGTCACCCTCCTGCCGCAGCTGGGCGACATAAGAAGTCAGAAAATCACCCGGCGGCAGCTGGATTACAGCGAACGACAGAATCGAAATCGCGATCAGCATCGGAATGATCAAAAGAATACGTTGAACAATATACGCCAGCATCAAAACCCCCGAAAAAAACAGAAGCGAGTTGAGAGGAGTGAGGAGAGAGAAGTTGGGAGTGAGTAATGAGAAGAGAGGAATGAATATACTCCAGCCCGCCTGGCTAGCCAAGCGGTGTTACTCTCTTCTCATTCCTCTTTACTCTCTTCTCGCCCTTCCTCTCCTCTCGCCGTTCTACGTACTCATGGAATCCGCGTCTTCCCAGAAATACGTCTCGGTGTGGAGCAGGTGCTCGTCACCGGTCGTATCGTCCAGCGGGAAGCCGGGCAAGTAGTTGCGCACACCGTTCTTGACGATAATCGGCGCCGGGCGCTCGCCCAGATAGCCGATCATCGGCAGCTCCTCGGCCCAGATGTCAAGAATCTGGTGGAACATCGCCGTCTGCTTGTCTGGATCCGGTTCGATCTTGATAGCGTCCCAGATCTCCCAGATGGTCCAGACCCAGTGGCCAGCCGGCGGCTCGACGCCTGCCGGGCTCGTGCCGCCGCTGTTGCGCCAGTGCGCCCAGCCTGCGGCCCACGGGCGGTCCGGCTGCTCACACGTCCAGATCGTCGGGTTGACCAGCGGCACGACAGTGCGGTCGCCTCCCCACCACGCCGCTTCGATCTCGTTGGCGCCGTGGTGCTCCTCGTACAGCGAGCGCTCAAAGCCCTTGTAGGCCGCCTTGACGCCCACCGCCGCAAAGTACTTGATCACTTCCTGGACCGTATCTTCGCTCGTGGTTCCCGGTTGCGCCGTCCCTTCAATGACAAAGCTCAGTGTATCCCCGCTGCCGTCGTTGAACAGACGGAAACCGTCGCTGTCCTTCTCGGCATATCCGGCATCGTCGAGAAGCTGGTTGGCCGTGTCCGGGTCGTACTCGATCCAGGCGTTGGCCTGCTTGGGGTAGGCCTGCGCCGAGCTTTCCAGCGGACTGTACTGCCGCGGCGTCATCAGTCCGTCCCACACCAGCTCGTTCAGTGCCACGCGGTCCACTGCAACCGATAGCGCGATCCGCACGTCGCGAATGTTGAAGAACTCCGCCAGCCGCTCGTTCTTGGTCGACAGGTTGAGCTGGATCGCCGAGTGTCCGGAAGCGGAACCGAGGAAGACCTGGTAGTCTCCTGCCTCTTCATTCTCCTTGTAGAGCGTGAAGTTGCCGATATTGACGTGACGGGCCTGGAAGTCGATCTCGCCGTTGATGATGCGCAGGTCAAAGACGTCGTTCGTCTCGAACAGCCGGTGGGTAACGTCATCGACGTAGGGCAGTTGCCTGCCGTCGGAATCAACGCCGAAGAAGTAAGGGTTGCGCTCCATCAGGAACAGCTCGTTGGAAAGCTCATTTTTGGAAATCCACGGGCCGATACTCGGCAGGTCCGGGTTCAAGTACCACCACCGTCGGTCCGTATAGTACTCTTCCCAACTGTTGAAGCCGGCCTCTTCGACCTGTGCTTGCAACTTGTCCTGATCGTCCGTCAAATCCATGTGGAACTGCTTAAGATAGTGACCGGGTAGGTAAAGATTCCTGGTCTGGCGGCCAAGCCTGAAAACGTACAGCGGGTTGGGCAAGGGGAACTTGAACGTGACCGTCGAGTCGTCGACGATCTCCAGCTCCATCGGCGTGCGCTCGGCGCCGGAGACCCACGTGCCGCCAATGCTGGGTGAAATCGTCGTGTTGGTCTCGTCCTCCTCCCACCACCAGCGGATCGCCTCGGTGGTGAACGGCGTGCCGTCCGACCACTTCATCCCCTCGCGCAGGTGGAAGGTCCACTCGGAAGCGTCTTCGTTGATCTCCCAGGATTCCGCCATGCGCGGTTGCATGTTCAGGTTCTGGTCGTACCAGGAAAGACCCCGGTCTTGCATCTTGGTCGGCCCCCAACGGTCGGAGACGCCCTTGAATCCGCGGCGGAACGTGCCGCCGTAGTTGCCGTTCTCCTCGGCAACAGGCATCACCATCGGGTTGACCGGCAAACGCTCGTCCACGGGCGGTAGATCACCGGCGGCAACCATGTCCGCCAGCATCGGCGCTTCGCTGTACTGGGACGACGAAGCAGCCGGCGCCGCCTCGGAAGACTCGGCAGCCGAGTCTTCGGCGGGCGCAGCCTCTTCCATCGCCTCCGGCTCGCCGCTCGCGCCGCAGGCCACAGCCACCGCACCCGCGGCTGCCACGCCCGAAACGCGCATAAACTCACGTCGGGAAATCGGTGTACGTGCAACTCTTCTCATTCTTCTCTCCTTGGTGAAAAAGATTTGATTGGTACTGCCAATGAGCAGTAGTCAATGCCCAGACCTCTCTACCTTGGACACTGACTACTGACCACTGACTATCGACTACTGCACGACTCCATCCTCCGGCACCAGCCACGGCGGATGCGGAAGATGCTGCTCGCTCAGATGGCTCGCATACAGGAATCGGTACACATCACTGATATAAAACTGCGGATAGCGCTTGGGCGGCAGCGACTCCAGGAACTTGTCATGCACCATCTCCGCCATCTGCTCGCTCATGCCCGCGCTCACTTCAAAATCGAAATAAATCGCCAGGTCCTTGGACGGATCTTCGATTACCCGTTTCACCCCAAAAGATTCCGGGTATTTGTGGGCCGGAGAGTCCCGCTCCATCAGAAAGGTGCCCATCGCCGCCGAATGGATGCACTCCTTGTGCCCGTACAGAAAGTTGACCGTCTCCTGCGCATCCTCAATCGTTTCGCCGGGAAAGCCGAAAAAGAAAAACGTATGGTTCCAGATGCCTGCCGTCGCGCTCTCCTTCAAAATCCGGCTCATATGCGGCAGCTGTGTGCCCTTGATCATATGGTCGATAATCGCCGCCGACGCGCTTTCCAGGCCGAACAGGATCATCCGGCACCCGCCCGCATCCATCTCCTCCAGCAGCTGTCCCGAGATCACCTTCTCAAAACGTACGCAGCCGCCCCAGTGCAGCGTCTCCGGACGCTGGCTCAATATCTTCGAAAGGTCCCGCAGATTGCGCGGTGTGACCGCCTCGTCCGAGAAGAAAATATGCTTTACCCCGTACTTTTCGTGCAGCGCCAGCATCTGCTCCGCCAACTCCTGCGCTCGCAGCTGGCTGAACGACTCAGGCTCCCCGTAGCCCACGTTGCAGAACGCGCACTTGCCAAAATAACAGCCCCGCGCCGTCAACAAAGGCAGCGCCAGCTCCGGCGCCAGGTAACGGTCCAGCGGCAGCCCGTCAAAGTCCGGCATCGGCAGATTCGCGATCTTCTCCGGCTCTTTTCGCTCGTTGACTCGGATCCGGCTGCCGTCTCCATAAACAAGGTTGGGGATGCCCGCCAGGCTCTCGCCGTTCGCAACCGCCCTTGCCAGTTGTAGCAGCGGCACCTCGCCGTCAAAAACGATCGCACTGTCGATCAGCTCAAACAGCGCCGGCGCATCCGGAAACTGCGCCCGCAGCATACTGACGTGCGGCCCGCCCACCGTCACGTGGCAATCAAGCCCAGCCTCCTTGACCAGATACGCCGCAGTCAGCCCCGGCAGCATCTGCGCCATCGACGGGATCGAAATACCCACCACGTCCGGCTTCTCCCGCACAATATCCGGCAACAGCAGACGCCGGTAGATATCCAGGAACATATTATGCCGGTCGTCCCGCACGCCGTGCAGGAGGAAGCGGCTGTTGTCAGGGGGACCGGCGGAGTCGTAACCTTGAAAATGGAGGCTCGCGGGATGGTACGGCAAGTTCGCGATCTCAAGACAGTCCAGCAGCGTGCTCAACATCTCGAGGCCGATGGGGCCGTCGTAGAAAGCGGAAGAACGAATCCCCGCCTTCGCGCGCTCCACCTGTTTGGCCAGGCGCGGGCCCGCCTCCAAAGCCCAGCCTATCCTCTCGGCGCCCGCCTTCTCGGACCCCGGCATCTGCCTCTGCCCCGGGCCGGCAGAGCCCTGCATCCGCCGCAGCCGCGCCAGCGCTCTCGTCAGATATCGCCGGCTCAGGATTTCGTCGAAGACCTCAACGTTCAGATCCCGCTGGATCACGTCGACGCCCTCCTGCCGCAGATAAGCCGTCAGCGTCGGCAGCGCCAGATGCGGCATCGTCGGCGTCCAATTGGGCGGGAAAAGGAGCATCACCTTGGGCCGGTTCTTGCTGCCATTCTGCAGCCCTGTCCCCTCTCCTAACAGGCCAAGCTCTTCCAAGTCTATATTGAATTGTGTTCCGGATTCGCCGTTGTTTTCCATTGCCGGTCTTAACCGCCGGTACATCAATCTCCGCACCGCGCACGGGCTTCGAAGCTAACGCTAGCCGACCCCTGCCAGCTCCAGTTCGCCCGCATAGTGGCAGCGCACGAAATGGCCCTGCTCCACCTCTCGCAACTCTGGCGTTTCCTCCATGCAGCGTTCATTGTCGTTGTAGAGGCAGCGAGGGTGGAAGTAGCATCCGCTCGGCGGATTGGCCGGATCCGCAACGTCTCCCTCCAGCACGATGGGCTCCGCCCGGTCGCGCGGGTCCGGCTTCGGCACCGACGAAAGAAGCGCCTCCGTATACGGATGCATGGGGTTCTGGTAAAGCACCTCCGTACGCGCGCTCTCCACAAGCATACCCACATACATCACCGCCACCCGGTCGCTGATATGCTCCACCACGCTCAGATCGTGTGCGATGAACAGGTACGTCAGGTCGAACTCCTCCTGAAGGTCCTGCAACAGATTGAGAATCTGCGCCTGCACCGAAACGTCCAACGCCGAAACCGGCTCGTCAAGGACGATCAGCTGCGGGTTCAACGCCAGCGCCCGCGCAACGCCAATTCGCTGGCGTTGGCCGCCGCTGAACGCATGCGGGTACCGATTGAGATATTCGGGCCGCAACCCCACCACGCGCAGAAGTTCCGATACACGGTCCTCCAGCTCCTGCCCCTTTGCAATTTCGTTGACAAGCAGAGGTTCACCCACATTCTGCAGCAAGTTCATTCGCGGATTGAGCGAGGAATAGGGGTCCTGAAACACCATCTGCATGTTGCGCCGCAGCCGCTTCAACTGCTGGCCTTCCACCGAGGCAATATTCACCGGCCCCAGTTCCTGGTCGTCGAACCAGATATCCCCCGCCGTGGGCGGAAAAGCATGCATGATGAGACGGCCGGTCGTAGTCTTGCCGCAACCGCTCTCCCCCACCAGGCCCAAAGTCTCCCCGGCCCGCACGTAGAAGCTTACACCGTCCACCGCCTTTACCTGGCCTACGGTGCGCGAGAAGAATCCCTTCTGAATGGGGAACCACTTCCTCAGGCCAGCGACCTCTAGAAGCGCATCATGGCGTCGCGTGCCGTTCTCTGTCTGTTCAGTTTCAGTCTGTTCAGTTTCGACTACAGACTCGCTGTCGTTCTGAGACAAAGCACTACCTCCTGCGAAACTGGGTTGCCGGCTGAGGGGGGGAACCCCAAGTGCAGGCGTCGCCTGCAGAGCCGCTTAAAAAAGTAGGAAATCCCTGATGTCTGTGTAATAGAGCGCTCCCGCCGAAATGCCGATCAACACCAGCTCGATCGACAGTACCGTCAGCGTGGCGTCCCGCAAACGCCCTGCGCTACGCGCGCGGCGCAGATAGCCCTCGATCAGAAACATGCACACGATTAGGGCCATTCCCATTATGAAGATCGACCACAGCCTGTAGGCGCGCAGATGCCACGGATTGACCCGCAAAAAAAGCACAACCTGCAGGATTTCATGGAGCAGAAAGATAAACCAGAGCCCCATCGCGAAACTGAGAAACCAGATAATATAATGCGATAACTGCCTTCCTGCCTGTTTGAAGACATCAAAGACAGTTTCAGTTTCAGAGGGTAGTCTGTCCATTCAGCGCGCCAACAAGGTTTTCGACGACACAATATCATCGAGAGCGGTGCAGGGGATTGTACTTGAAATGCTGCTGATATGCCAATTCTTACCGACAGAGTAAGAAACTCTTCCCTGACCGGTCCGCCTGCTGTCATCCCCCCAGACCCGTCGCCTTGCAATGCCCGCGTCAACACCGGTCGCGTGCATCCCATTATTGAGGCGAACTTTTATATATCTCCGACAGCAACCAGGCTTGAGGCGTTCCTTTCCCGCCAAAATCTGTACAATCCCCAAAACCTGCACAAAACCTGTACAAAAGCTGCACATCACCAGCCGCGAACAATCGCATTTCCCTCCCGACATTCCGGTCGGAATCAGCTCGAAAGCGCGCTCCCGCGGCGCCTCAATTTCCGCCGATTTTTTGCCAAAAGTGTAACATCCCCATTGGAACATTTTTTTGTAACATTTTTCGCCCTTTTTTTCCCTCATTCTCTCTGGTCAGGAGCCCCGAAAACCGAAATGTTACACTTTCGCTGAAATTGCAACACCTTCGCGGCCCCTTTCGGGCGCCCCGCCGCAGCGTCGAAAGACCGCCTCTTCAGCCACTGAAATGATGAATTGGCGTACCCTGGAAAACCTGTACAAAATCCGCGAAGTCCGCGTATCCCTGACCGCCCCCGCCATCCAAATAGCACAAAGAAGCGCATCCCAAAATTGTGACTAACCCTCGTATGCCTCAACGACCGACAAGACCACGGCCAGCCCGCAATTCGAACTTCGGCAGGGGAACCGGCAGCTCTCACTCTTCACTTCTCACCCTCACACCTCACTCCTCGCCACGCCTTCCTCGCAACTGTTCCTACCCAAAGATTCGGGATGCCCCCTCAGTGGTCTCCAGTTTGGCTTCCACTCTAATTCAAGCTATAATTCCCGCACCCTCAACCCCTTTCGCGCTCTTATTGAGGCGCGGGTATTCATTCGAAACAGCGCTCTGGCAACGCGCCGGTAGCGTACCCATTACTGCCTTGTTTTTGCCTGTCAAAGCCTGAACTTAGGTATAACTACATCAAAGGAGAAAGTCAATGCAGCAACAGAAATCCATCCGCTTACTTGCGATGCTTCTGATCGCAATCTTGGCAGTAGGCGTCCTCGCGGCCTGCGGTGGTTCAGAACCGGCAGCGCCCGCAGAGGAAGCTGCTCCCGCCGCCGAAGATTCCGGCGAAGAGATGGCAGCCGATGACGGCGTTAGCCCCAACCAGGCGCCAGAATTACAGGAGATGGTTCGCAACGGTGACCTGCCGCCCCTTGCTGAGCGCCTGCCCGTCAATCCCGCCGTCGTCGAACCCGTCGATGGCATCGGTCAGTACGGAGGCACCTGGAATACCGCCCTCGTCGGCGGATCCGATACCGCCTGGCTCGTCCGGACCGTCTCCTACATCCATCTGATGGCCTGGACGCCCCAGTGGGACGGTGTCGTTCCCAATGCCGTTGAAGATGTCATCGCCAGCGAAGATGCCAGCGAGTACACCTTCATCTTCCGTGAAGGCCAGAAATGGTCCGACGGCGCGCCCTTCACCGCCCACGACCTCGTATTCTGGTGGAACGATCAGATCCTGAACCCAGACCTGAGCCCGGGCGGGACGCCCGGCTGGATGCGCGCCGGTGAAGCCGATGCGGTCTTCGAAGCAGTCGACGACTACACCCTGAAGATCACCTTCGACGCCCCCAACGGCCTCTTCCTGCAGAACCTGGCCACGCCCAGCGGCAGCATCTTCACCCGTGTCCCCATGCACTACTGCTCCCAGTTCCACACTGACTACAACACCGAGAACCTGGACGCCCTGATCGCCGATAACAACGCCAACGACTGGGTTCATCTCTACCAGATGAAGTGCTCCAGCGTGCCCGGCACTCCGTCCGACTCGCGCTGGTTCAACGGCGACCTGCCCACCCTGATGCCCTGGAAGGTTGGCGTGGCCTACGGTGAAGGCACCCAGATGATCCTGGAGCGTAATCCCTACTTCTGGAAGGTCGATACCGAAGGCAACCAGCTGCCCTACATCGACCGCGTCGTCTATGACATTCTCGAGGACCGCGAAGTCCTGCTGCTGAAGGTGCTCAACGGCGAAATCGACATGATGAGCCGCCACTTCAACACCAACGACAACAAGGCCGTCATCGCCGAAAATCGCGAACCCGGCGAGTACGAGTTCTTCGAGACCCGCAGCATCGGCAATACCACGGGATTCCATTTCAATCTGAACCACAAAGACGAGCGCATGCGCGAAATCTTCAACAATAAGGACTTCCGCATCGCCATGTCCCACTGCATGAATCGCCAGGAAATCATCGACGTCCTCTACATCGGACAGGGCGAACCCATGCAGAGCGCCATTCCCAAGGACATGGCCGAGTTCTACGATGAAGAGTGGTATACGCTATACACCGAATTCGATCAGGATCTGGCCCATGAGTACCTCGCCAAGGCCGGCATCACCGAGCGGGATGCAGACGGCTACTTCCTCGGTCCCGACGGCGAGCCGTTGTCCTTCGTTGTGCAGAGCACCGAAGCCTTCGGCCTTTCCGACCGCGCCGAAATGGCCGTTAACCAGTGGCAGGACTGCGGCGTCAACGCCCAGTTGAGCGTCGTCGACCGCACACTCCTTTACCAGCGCAAGGACGCCAATGAGCATGACGTTCACGTCTGGGGCGCAGGCACCGGCCCGCAGATCTTCCTCGATCCTCGTCACTTCTTCCCCTTCAGCCGCGAGTCCACCTTTGCCCAGGCATGGGTGACGTGGCGCACCAATCCCAGCGGCGCCGGCGCCATGACGCAGCCGGAAGAGCCGCCGGACATCGTCAAGCACCAGATGGATCTCTATGCACAGATCTTGGCTTCTGGTGACCAGGCCAAACAGATCGAGCTGATGAAGGAAATCCTCGCGATTGCCAAGGATCAGTTCTACGTAATCGGCACCTCCTCCAGTCCTCCAGGCTACGGTATCGTGAAGAACAACTTCCATAACGTGCCGACCTCGATGCCGGGCTCATGGCAGTATCCAACGCCCGCACCGACGCAGCCTGAGCAGTTCTGGATCAGTGGCGAGTAACCGTAACTAAGTGTTCTGGGGTGGGGAGCGAATCAATGCTCCCCGCTCCTCTTTTGCATTTCCACGTTCGATAGGGCCTCACCATGTTTCAGTTTCTTCTGCGCCGCTTACTCTACATGATTCCTACCCTGATCGCGATCTCGATCGTCGCCTTCGTCATTATTCAGCTGCCTCCCGGTGACTTTTTGACGACCATGGTGGCTTCGATGGCGGCCCAGGATGAAGACATGGATCAGACGGCGTTGAAAGCGCTGGAAGAACAGTACGGGCTTGGCCAGCCCGTCCACATCCAGTACCTGAAGTGGATGCAAGGGATCATCACCAGGGGCGATTTTGGCGACTCCTTCGGCTGGAACAAGGCCGTCTCAGAACTGGTGTGGAGTCGCCTGGCACTCACCTTTGTCCTGTCTCTGGCCAGCCTGCTCTTCGTCTGGGTCGTGGCCTTCCCTATCGGTATCTATTCGGCTGTCAAGCAGTACTCTGTTGGCGACTATGTCGCTACTTTTTTGGGATTTCTTGGCCTGGCCATCCCCAACTTCCTGTTGGCGCTCATTCTGATGTACATCGCTTTTAAATATTTCAATCAAAGCGTGGGCGGCCTCTTTTCGCCCGAATACCAGGAAGCGCCCTGGACCTGGGGCAAGGTGGCCGACCTCTTTGCCCATCTGTGGGTGCCGGTGGTGATTATCGGAACGGCGGGTACCGCCAGCCTCATTCGCATCATGCGCGCCAATCTGCTCGACGAGTTGCGCAAACCCTATGTGGTCACCGCGAGAGCCAAGGGCCTGCCGGAATGGAGACTCCTGTTCAAATACCCCGTCCGCATAGCCCTCAATCCGTTCGTAAGCACCGTCGGCTGGGTCCTGCCGACCCTGGTGTCGGGCGCCGCCATTGTCTCTATCGTTCTGAGTTTGCCCACCACAGGCCCCCTGCTGATTCGCGCACTCCAGCAGCAGGACATGTACTTGGCGGCAAGCTTTATTATGCTGCTGAGCATCCTCACCGTGATTGGTACGCTGGTGTCCGACCTGCTGCTCGCCTGGCTGGATCCCCGCATCCGCATGGAGTAATACCGGGAGTAAGGGAAGAGAGAAGGCTTTATGGCCGTAACTGATGCAAAGACGCTGCCCTCGGAAACCGTCTCGCCGGGCGCAGCCGAGGCCGAAATAGAAAGCAGCGTCTCTGTTGCCTCCCAATGGCAGCTGATGTGGTGGAAATTCCGCAAACATCGCCTTGCCATGGCAGGCGGGATCGTGACGCTGCTCATCTATTTCATTGCCCTCTTTGTCGAGTTTCTTTCGCCCTCAAGCCCCGGCGTAATCCGGGCAGACTACACCTGGGCGCCTCCGCAGCGCCTGCATTTCCTGCGCCAGACCGAAGAAGGGATGCGTTGGGATCCCTATGTCAACGGCTACAAAGTTGAAATCGATCCCGAAGCCCTCAAGCGTACATTTGTCATCGACGAAGAGCAGGTCGTTGACATCGGCTTCTTCGTGCGCGGCGAACCCTACAAAATGTGGGGCCTTTGGGAGACCGACCTGCACCTGGTGGGCTCGACCGATGTCGAAGTCCCTGTCTACTTCCTCGGCGCCGACCGTATGGGCCGCGACCTCCTGAGCAGCATGGTCTACGGCACCCGTATCTCAATGTCGATCGGCCTTCTCGGCGTCTTCCTCAGCTTCTTCCTCGGTATCCTGCTCGGAGGCATCTCCGGCTTTTTCGGAGGAACAACCGACAATCTCATCCAGCGCGTCATCGAATTCATCCGCTCCATCCCGACCATCCCGCTCTGGATGGGGCTCGCCGCAGCCCTGCCCACTGACTGGCCGCCCCTGCGCATCTATTTCGGCATCACCATCATCCTTTCCTTCATCGGCTGGACCGGTCTGGCCCGCGTCGTGCGCGGCCGCTTTCTCTCACTCCGCACCGAAGACTTTGTCATGGCTGCCCGCCTCGACGGCGCCAGCGAGCTGACCACCATCTGGCGCCACATGGTTCCATCCTTTTTCAGCCACATCATCGCCTCGCTCACCCTTTCCATTCCGGGCATGATCCTGGCCGAAACCTCCCTCAGTTTCCTCGGTCTCGGCCTGCGCCGGCCCGTCGTCAGCTGGGGTGTACTCCTGCAGGAAGCCCAGAACATCCGCTCAGTCGCCACTGCCCCCTGGCTCCTGATCCCGGGCCTGGCCGTCCTCGTAGCCGTACTTGCACTCAACTTCCTCGGCGACGGCCTCCGCGACGCCGCCGACCCCTACAATCGCTAGCAACGATTCACAGACCACTGACTACTGACGTCCCATGGAATCGCCCGTACTCATCGAAATCAAAAACCTTAAAACCCACTTCTTCCTCGACGAAGGCACCGTTCAGGCCGTCAATGGGGTCGACTTTACCATCCACCAGCACAAGACCCTCTGTGTCGTCGGAGAGAGCGGCTGCGGCAAGAGTGTCACTGCCCGCTCGATTCTGCAGATCGTCGATCAGCCGGGCCGCATCGTCGAAGGAGAAATCCTCTACCACCGTCCCGATCGCCTGTCGGCCGCCGCTAACGGAGAGTGGACGTCAGGCGAGAACGGCGCCAACGGCAATTCATCGACGGAGATCATCGATTTGGCCGCGCTCGATCCCCGCGGCAGGGAGATCAGGGCCATTCGCGGCCAGGATATCTCAATGATATTCCAGGAGCCGATGACCTCCCTCAGCCCCATCCATACCGTCGGCAACCAGATCACCGAAGCGATCAAGCTTCATACCGATATGCTCGACGACGAAGCCGACGAGCACGCAATCGAACTGCTGCGCCGCGTCGGCATCCCCCGTCCCGAAGAGCGCCTCGATACCTATCCCTTCGAGCTCAGCGGCGGCATGCGCCAGCGGGTCATGATCGCAATGGCCCTCTCCTGCAACCCCGCCCTCCTGATTGCCGACGAGCCAACCACCGCCGTCGACGTCACCACCCAGGCCCAGATTCTCGAACTGCTCGAGGAGCTGCAGGATGAATTCGGCATGGCTATCATGCTCATCACACACGACCTCGGCGTCGTGGCCGAAATGGCCGATGACGTCGTCGTGATGTACCTGGGCCAGGTAGCGGAACGCGGAGACGTCGACTCGATCTTCCACGACCCGAAGCATCCCTACACACAGTCTTTGCTGAAGTCGATTCCGCGCCTCGGTGTTAGCCGCAACCGGCAGCGGCTGGACTCCATCCGCGGGATGGTCCCCGATCCATACAACCGGCCATCCGGCTGCATGTTCGGGCCGCGCTGCGATCACTTCATGCCCGGCCGCTGTGACGCCGTCAACCCGCCCCCAATTTCACTGGGACCCGAACGGGAGGTCCACTGTCTGTTGTACGAAGACGAATAGGCGGGTGGCGTACTTCCAACACCTAACGCCCTTTCTGAATCACCGCCGCTCCGAATCGTGAGTATAGAGTCATTCCACTGATACCAATGAACGAACAGTCCACCAACGGTCAGCAACACTCCACATTAGAAAGCGGCAGCGCAGCCGCCGGCAATGTCCTCCTGGATGTCAAAAACCTGCAAAAATGGTTTCCGATCACAGCCGGGTTTTTCCGCCGAACGATCGGTCACGTCAAAGCAGTCGATGACATCTCTTTCCACGTCCTGCAAGGTGAGACCGTCGGCCTGGTGGGCGAGAGCGGCTGCGGCAAAACGACCGCCGGCCGCTGCATCCTGCGCGCCTACGACCTGACCGGCGGCCAGATCTATTTCCAGGACCATGACGGCAAAATGGTCGACCTGGGACCCCTGACCAACAATGAAATGAAGCCGTACCGCCAGCAGGTACGCATGATCTTCCAGGACCCCTTCAACTCCCTCAATCCACGCATGCCTGTCATCGATATCGTCGGTGACCCCCTCAAGATCAATAGGGTCGCCGCCGGCAAGGAGCTGGAGGACCACGTCGCTTCGCTGCTCGCCAGGGTCGGCCTGCGGCCCGAATACATGCGCCGCTACCCCCATGCCTTCAGCGGCGGCGAAAGACAGCGCATAGGCATAGCCCGCGCCCTCGCGCTCGACCCGCGCCTCGTCGTGGCCGACGAAGCCGTCTCCGCCCTCGACGTTTCCGTTCGCGCCCAGATCCTCAACCTGATCAAAGATCTCCAGGAAGAGTTCAACCTGACCTACATCTTCGTATCCCACGACCTCAGCGTTATCGAGTACATCTGCGACCGCGTTGTCGTCATGTACGTCGGCAAAATCGTAGAGGTCGCCGAAACCGAAGAGCTGTTCGCACAGCCCTTCCACCCCTATACCGAGGCA
The DNA here is from genome assembly GCA_009838625.1 of Caldilineaceae bacterium SB0664_bin_27. Classification (GTDB taxonomy): domain Bacteria; phylum Chloroflexota; class Anaerolineae; order Caldilineales; family Caldilineaceae; genus Bin5. Next base: position 8,185 of record VXRG01000173.1, on the reverse strand, counting down.
CTGCTCTCCGCCGTCCCCAATCCCGACCCCCGTATGCGGCAGCAGAAAGACCGCATCGTTCTGGAAGGTGATGTGGCTGACCCGGCCAACCCGCCCAGCGGCTGCTACTTCCACCCCCGCTGCCGCTACGTCCAGGACCAATGCAGCCAGGAGACGCCGGAACTGCGCGAAATCTCGCCCGGCCACTTCGCCGCCTGCCACTTCGCCGAGGAGCTCACCTTGGCCGGCGTGACCGCAAGCGGAGAACTGGGATGACATCCTTGCAAGAGCGATTCGGCGTCAGTTCGGCTTGGCTGCTCCGGGGAAAATACGTGGCCTATATCGTCAGTTGGGTCGCCTTTGGCGCCTCGATCTTTCTTATGTTGTCCATTACGCCAGGTCTCCTTAAGCTCTTGATGGAGGTTCTCGGGATCAACCGGTGGGCACGGTCGGCAGTTCATAACTTCAGCTTCTTCTTTGTGGGTCTCACTGGTTTGTGCATGGTCATTATTGTCGAAAACTATCTCCGTACAGCCGTACAGAAAAACCTCCTCTTGCGGCGCATCGCGATTGCTCTTGGATCAGCTCTCTTTCTTCTCGCAGCTTCCTACGCCCTTCATGGGTTTCTTTTTCATCTACTTACGACGTAGAGGATCCGCGACCGGCAAACCGTTTGTATCGGCTTTGCAATAGGAATTTCCGCCCCAATGAAGTGGCCGAAATGATTTGGCTTTTGTACCGTCAGCAAGTATACTTCTGCCCACGCTGGAACTTCCCCCTCAGTCGGGCAATCCGCGAATTGGAAGGCTTCTACTGTTGACAAAACTTTTTCAGTTCAGGCAATATGGCAGCACCTTCTTTAGCAGTACCCAACTCAAGGAGACGATCCAATGAAAGGTCTGAAGTCAATCAAGACTGATGTATCGCGTCGCGACTTCGTGCGCCTGTCAGCGATGGCTGGCGCCGGCACGGTCCTGGTCGCCTGCGGTGCAGGTGGAGCGCCTGCAGCCGCGGAGCCCATGGAAGAGGCGCCGGCCGAATCTGCTGCCGAAACCGCTTCCGACTCAGGCTCTATGTACAACGAGGCCCCGCGACTCGCCGAGATGGTCGCCAACGGCGAACTGCCCCCCGTTGACGAGCGCCTGCCGGTGTCGCCGCTCGTCCTCGAAGGCCTCGACGGTGTCGGCAACTACGGCGGCCTCTGGCGTGCCGGTCGCCGCGGCCAGGCCGACCACTTCGCCGTCAATCAGGTCATCATCCGCGGCGCGTTGTCGGTCAACCAGGAGCTGACCATCAATCCCATGGTCGCCGAATCCTGGTCCGTCAGCGACGACGCCACCGAGTTCACCTTCAATCTGCGTGAAGGCATGAAATGGTCCGACGGCGCCCCCTTCACGTCGGCCGACATCAGGTTCTGGTACGACGAAGAAGTGCACAACGAGGAGCTCACCCCCGTCTTTCCGGCTTGGCTCACCAGCGTCGTCGATGGCGAAAACGTGCCCGCAGAGGTCTCGACGCCCGATGACACCACCGTAATCTTCAAGTTCGCCAGCCCCAACGCGCTCTTCCACTATAGCGCAGGCATTCTTCTCTCATTCCCCGTCCGCTCCGCCGAATATATGAAGCAGTTCCACCCCGACCACACCGATGACCCGGCCGCGCTCGACCAGATGATCGCCGACGCCGACCTGGAACTGTGGACCGATCTCTATGTCGACAAGCGCAGCGGTCGCCACGAGAATCCCGAATCACCAATGCTCTGGCCCTGGACGGTCGGAACCGATTTCACCGAGCCGCTTGTTACCGCCACCCGCAACCCCTACTTCTGGGCAGTGGACACCGACGGCAACCAGCTTCCCTACATCGACGACCTCACCTTCCGCCAGTTCACCGACCCGGACGTCTACGCGCTCTGGTGCATCAACGGCGAGATCGACTGCCAGTCCCGCCATGTGCGCAACACCGATATAACTGTCCTCAAAGAAAACGAAGAGGCCGGTGACTACAAGCTCCAGATCTGGCGCCGCACTGCCGTCTACGGTCTGCACCTCAACATGACCGCCAAAGAGCCGCGCTTGCGCGAGCTTTTCCAGGAACGAGACTTCCGCATCGCCTGCTCCATCGGCGTCGACCGCGATGCCATCAACGAGCTCGTCTTCGACGGTACCGCCACCAACATGCAGTACGGCCCGCCCGTCGAGTCACCCCTTTACGTCGAAGAACTGAACAACGCCTATCTTGAATATGACCCGGACCAGGCCAACGCCCTCATCGACGGCCTCGGCTACACCGAACGCGACGCAGATGGTTACCGCCTCTGGAAGGATGGCAGCGGCGAACGCATCCGCTGGACCATGTTGGGCGGCCCCACAGTCACCGACAACGATCAGTTGCTCATTGATTTCCTTACTGAAATGGGCTTCGAGATCAACTATCGCGGCGCCGAACGCGCCCTCGCCCAGGAGCTCGACCGCAACAACGACATCGAGGCCAGGACCACTTTCATGGACCGCAACCTCATCCCCCTCGCCGATCCCGTTATCTGGATCAACCGCGCCAACACTGAGCGCCCCTGGGGCAACGCTTGGCAGATGTGGTCCGTCAACCCCGACAACCCCATCGGCGAGCCGCCGCCCGACGGCCACTGGCAGTGGGATCTCTGGCGCATCTGGGACGAGATCCGCGTCACCGCCGACGGAGACAAGCAGAACGAGCTCTTCAAAGAGATCCTCCGCATCTGGGGCAGAGAGCTGCCCACCGTCGGCTACTTCGGTGAACTGCCCCGACCGGTCGTCGTCCGCAACGGCTTCAAGGGCATCCACGCTGGCTACCCCTGGGACTGCTGCCGCGGCGTCTATGAGCACATCATCGACAACGCCACTTGGTACTGGGAAGATCCGGAAAACCATATGTAAACCACACAGTGCAAAAAGGAGTGGGAAGAATCTCTTTTCCCACTCCTCGATGTAGCCTTCTTTCACAGACAAGGAGACAAGTATGAGGAGTCTTAAGATTCCAAAGACCGATGTGTCGAGACGCGATTTTATGCGTGTCTCAGCGATGGCGACGGCAGGCACCGTCCTCGTGGCCTGCGGCGCAGGTGGAGAACCCGCAGCCGAAGCGCCGATGGAAGAGGCCCCCGCCGAGTCTGCCGCCGAAGCGGCTTCCGATTCGGGGTCCATGTACAACGAAGCGCCGCGACTGGCCGAAATGGTCGCCAACGGCGAGCTGCCGCCCGTCGATGAGCGTGTGCCCGTCAACCCGCTCGTGCTGGAAGGGCTGGATGGCATCGGTAACTACGGCGGCCTCTGGCGCGCCGGCTTCCGCGGCCAGGCCGACCACTTCGCCCTCAACCAGGTCATCATCCGCGGCATCCTGTCGATTAACCAGGAACTCACCATCAATCCGATGATCGCCGATTCCTGGTCGGTCAACGACGATGCCACCGAATACGTCTTCAACTTGCGAGAAGGCATGAAGTGGTCCAGCGGCGAACCCTTCACCAGCGCCGATTTCGTCTTCTGGTTCGAGGAAGAGATGAAGAACGAGACGCTGACACCGGTCTTCCCCGGCTGGCTTACCAGCCCGGTCGACGGCGTAAACGTTCCTGTCGAGATGACGGCCCCCGACGACACGACCGTCGTCTTCAAGTTCGCTGGGCCCAACGCCCTCTTCCACCTCGAAGGTGGTGTTGTCCTCAGCGCACCGGTACGCTCTGCTGCCTACATGAAGCAGTTCCACCCCGACCATACCGACGACCAGGCCGCGCTCGACCAGAAAATCGCCGACGCCGGCCTCGACAACTGGACGGAACTCTACACCGACATGCGCAGCGGACGCCACGAAAATCCCGACAGCCCCATGCTCTATCCGTGGATTCTCCAAAGCGACTACACCGAAGAGATTGTCAACTGCACGCGCAACCCCTACTTCTGGGCTGTGGACACGGCCGGCAACCAGTTGCCCTACATTGACGACCTCTCCTTCCGTCTCTTCAACGACTCCGATGTCCATGCACTGCGGCTTGTCAATGGCGAGATCGATTGCCAGTCCCGCCACATCCGCAACACCGACCTCACCGTCCTCAAAGAAAATGAGGAAAGTGGCGACTACAAGATCCAGTTCTGGCGGTGGACCGCCGTCTACGGTGTCCATTTCAACATGACCACCAATGACGACCGCCGCCGCGAACTCTTCCAGGAACGCGACTTCCGTATCGCCGTCTCCCTGGGCTTCAATCGCGACGAAGTACGCGAACTGATCTACGACGGCTTTGGAACCAATATGCAGTACGGCCCCCCCGTCGAGTCTCCCGTTCATCACGCTAAGCTCAGCAACGCCTACCTCGACTACGACCCCGACGCCGCCAATGCCCTGCTCGACGGCCTCGGCTACCTCGAAAGAGACTCCGACGGCTACCGCCTCTGGAAAGATGGCAGCGGCGAACGCATCAGCTGGACCATGTTGGGTGGCGCCGAAATCTCTGACCTCAGTCAGACTTTCATCGACTACCTCGGCGACCTGGGCTTCGAGGTCAACTACCGCGGCGTCGATCGCTCCCTCAGCATCGAGCTTCACCAGTCCAACGATGTCGAATGCACGACCTCCTTCATGGATCGCAACCTCGTACCTTTGGCCGATCCCCAGGTCTGGGTCAAGCACCGCAACATTAACGACCGCCCCTGGTGCAACGCCTGGACCGCATGGAAGCTGGACCCGACCAATCCCATCGCCCAGGAGCCGCCAGCCGGCCACTGGATCTGGACCATCTGGGACCTGTGGGACCAGATTCGCGCCACATCTGGCGAGCAAGCGCAGGCCGATCTCTTCAAGCAGATTCTCGAAATCTGGTCCGAAGAGTTGCCCTCAGTCGGCTTCTTCGGCGAACTGCCCCGCCTCGTAATGGTCAAGAACGGCTTCAAAGGCATCCATGCCGGCAACCCGTGGGACTGCTGCCGCGGCGTCTATGAGCACATCATCGACAATGCCACCTGGTATTGGGATGATCCTTCAATGCACATGTAAAGCAATGTTGTGAAGAGGAGTGAGGAGAGGCAGCTTTCTCTCTCCTCACTCCTCTTCACTCTCTCCTCGAGGTTCGTCATGTTCTCATACATCCTGGGCCGGTTTGCCGTGATGATACCGACACTCTTCGTGATCTCGGTCGTCACCTTTATCATCATCCAGCTTCCGCCGGGCGATTATCTGACGACCTACGCCGCTCAACTGCGCGAACAGGGCGATGAGGTCGACGAGGTCCTGATGGCCAGACTGGAGCGGCGTTACGGCCTGGGCCAGCCCCAGCATATCCAGTATCTCAAGTGGATCTCGGGCATCCTCCTGCGCGGCGACTGGGGCGAGTCGATGTTGTTCCAGAAACCGGTGGAGGAACTGATCTGGGATCGGCTCGGTCTCACCTTCATACTTTCGTTTACCACCCTGCTATTCGGCTGGCTCGTGTCGATCCCATTAGGGGTCTATTCGGCGACCCATCAGTACTCGGTGATCGACTATGTCGTCACCGCGCTCAACTTCATTGGCAAAGGGTTGCCGGAGTTTATGCTCGCCCTCGTGATCATGTGGCTCGTGACTAGCTATTCGGACATGAGCGTCGGTGGCCTCTTCAGCCCCGAATATATGGACGCGCCCTGGACCATCGACCGCATACTCGATCTCCTGGCCCATGTTTGGATCCCGATCGTGATCCTGGCCGTAGGTAGCACCGCCAATGGCATCCGTATCACCCGCGCAAATCTGCTCGACGAGCTCAACAAACCCTACGTCGAAACCGCCCGTGCCAAAGGCGTTACGGAGACGAAGCTGATCTGGAAGTACCCGACCCGCGTCGCCCTCAACCCCTTCTTCAGTACCGTGGGCTGGTCGCTGGCGGACCTGATTTCTGGCACGACCATCGTGGCCATCGTGCTGAGCTTGCAGACCACGGGCCCGATGCTTTTTACAGCTCTTATCAACCAGGATATGTTTCTCGCCGGCAGTTTCATCATGATGCTTAGCGTCCTGACTGTGATCGGCACACTGCTGTCCGACCTGCTGCTGGCATGGGTTGATCCTCGCATCCGACTGGAAGAAATTTCATAGCAGTTTCATTTGCTGATTCTTCGTTTTTTGTGAGCGAGTGTTGAGTGCCCGAACATTTGGAAATCTGAGCGCTATCAAATGGACCAGGACTGACGATGACGATCGACGAACAAAGCCAAAATCTATATGAGGACGACCCTGAAGAGGAAGAAAGCTACCTGGAGACACGGGAAGACGAGGCGAACATTGCAGTCGCCTCCTTCTGGCAGCTGATCTGGTGGCGCTATCGCCGCCATCGCGTGGCCGTCTTCAGCACTTTCGTTGTGATCGTCTTTTATCTGATCGCAGCCTTCAGTGAATTCGTCGCGCCATACGATCCCGATGCCAAGTTCGTCAAATACAAGTTGCACCCGCCGACGCCGATTCATATCGTCGATGCCGACGGCAACTTGCGTATGCCATTCATTTACCAGACCATACGCGAGCGGGATCCGGAGACCTTCCGCAATAACTACCACGAGGACACGGAGATTATCCATCCCATCCGCTTTTTCCCTAAAGGCGAAGAATACAAACTATGGGGCGAAGTTGCTGCGACTACCAAGCTCTTCGGTCTGGGCGTGCCCCACGAAGAGCAGGGCTTCTTCCTGCTGGGAACCGACAGGCTAGGCCGCGATATGTTCTCCCGCGTCGCCTACGGTGCGCGCCTCTCCCTCTCCATCGGCCTCATCGGCGTCGTCATCAGTCTCGTCCTCGGCATCCTGCTGGGCGGCCTCTCAGGCTACTACGGCGGTACGGTCGACAATATTATCCAGCGCGTCATCGAGTTTCTGCGCTCGATCCCGTCTATTCCGCTTTGGATGGGCCTGAGCGCGGCCCTGCCGCCCGGGTGGCCGATTCTCTATGTCTATTTCAGCATTACCGTCATCCTCTCATTTATCGGCTGGACCGGCATGGCTCGCGTCGTGCGCGGCAAGTTCCTGCAGCTGCGTGAGGAGGAGTTCGTAATGGCGGCGCGTTTCTCCGGCAGCGGCGAACTGCGCATCATTCTCCGCCACATGCTCCCCTCCTTCCTCAGCCACATCATCGCCACCATGACCCTGGCGATCCCTTCGATGATTCTCGCCGAAACAGCGCTCAGCTTTCTCGGTCTCGGTCTGCGGCCACCCGCAATCAGCTGGGGCGTCCTGTTGCAGGAGGCACAGAACATCAGCGCTGTCGCCATCGCCCCCTGGACCATGGTTGCGCCCGCCCTCATGGTGGTCATCGCAGTCACCGCCTTCAACTTTATGGGCGACGGCATGCGCGACGCCGCCGACCCCTACGCCAGCCTGTAATGGACGCGCTTGACCATATGGCTTGAGCGGGCTCCTGCAGCCGTTACGAAAAGCTGAAAACCGTCTACTGAAAACGAGCAGGTACCAAGACTATGATCATTAATGGCAGCGCCATTCCCGAAGTCAACCTCCGCAAAGGCTACGAGATTCGCGACGCGCAGGAACAGATCGACCATTTCGCCGAGCGTATCACGACCCCGGCAAACCCCTTCGAGCCCGAGAAGCACGGAGAGCAGCGCTTCTGGTACATCCTGGAGGGCGAGGCTACCGTCACGATCGACGGCGAGTGCACGACCGTCCGGCCTTCCGATCTGATCCTTCTCGCCCCCTGGACCGACCACAGCCTGCGCGCCGAAAAGTGGGTGCGCTGGATCTGCTTCGGATAACCTCGCCAACCCGGAACGCACAATCCCCACACCGACAAAGGAAAAGCAAACGATGCCACGCAAATTGAAGTTGGCCCTGATCGGTCTGGGCCGCCGCGGCCGCAGTTCTCACCTGCCCATCTATCCAAGAATGCACGATGTGTTCGAATTTGTCGCTGTTTGCGATAAGGAAGAGGATGTCCTGCGCGAAGTCGCTGCTGAATATGGCGTCAACGCCTACACCAGCGTGCGCGATCTGGTCGCCGGCGAAGAGTTGGATGTCGTCGACGTCGTCGTGCCCGGCGACGCCCACCATCCCATCTGCTGCTATCTGGCCGAGAACGGCATCAACATCATCGTCGAAACACCGGTCTCCGTCACCCGCCCCATGACCGACATGATGATTGAGGCCGCCGAGCGCAACAACGTCAAGCTGGAAGTGGCGGAAAACTACCACCGCGTGCC
>VXRG01000118.1 GCA_009838625.1 Caldilineaceae bacterium SB0664_bin_27 | reverse complement strand
CGCCACCACCAGGATCGTCCCAATCCCCCCGCTCACCACCGAAATGACCGGCCCAAAATACTGCGCCACCAGCCCTGACTCAAAGCCGCCCAGCTCATTCGACGCCCCGATAAAAATGCCGCTCACCGCCGACACGCGCCCCCGCATCCGGTCCGGCGTCAGCAACTGCGTCAGCGTCTGCCGCACCACCATGCTGATATTGTCCAGCGCGCCCGTCAGAAACAGCATCACCCACGAAAGCGCGAAGTTCTGCGAAAAGCCGAAAAAGATCGTTGCCACGCCGAATCCCGCCACCGCCAGCAGCAGCGTGTGTCCGGCTCGCTTCATCGGCGGCAGATAGATCATCGCCACCGCCATCAGGAATGCCCCCACCGCCGGCGCCGCCCGCAGATAGCCGAACCCCGTCGCGCCCACATTCAGAATATCCTCGGCAAAAATCGGCAGCAGATAGACCGCCCCGCCCAACAGCACCGCAAACAGGTCCAGCGCCATCAGCGTGAACAGAATTCGTTTGTCCCATACAAATCGGATCCCGCCCAGTAGCGTCTGCCAATTGGCCGGTTCCGGCTTCTCATCCACCGGCCGGAACCGGATGCGGGTCAAAATGAAGGCCAGCCACAGCGATCCTGCCGCAGCCACAAAATACGCACTGTGCACGCTGACCGCAACCACAAAGCCGCCCAACGCCGGCCCCACCACCGACGCAATATGCATCAGGCTCGTATTCCACGTAACCGCGTTAGGAAAGACCTCCGCCGGCACCAGTTGCGGCAGCAGCGCCGTCCGCGCCGGCCGTCCCACCGTCATCATGCTGGCGTCCAGGAAGAGTAGTGCGTACATCCACAATATCGACCCTTCCATCATCGAGAAGGCAGCCAGCGCCAGTGACGTCGCCGTCATTCCCAGCAGGCTGATGATCGACAACCGCCGCCGTTCATAACGGTCCGCCAGCAACCCCGACGGCAGCGCCAGCACCATCAGAGGCAGCGCCTGCGCCAGCCCCACCAACCCCAACGAGAGCGCCTCTCCCGTGCGTTGGTAGATCTCCCACGCGATCGCAATGCTCTGGATATAAGTGCCCATCCGCGCCACAACCCAGCCGACAACGTAAAGCCGGTAGTCGTGTATACGGAATGCGGCATAGGGGTCGTGCGAGCGGGACAAAAGCTATACTCCAGTTGACCGGTGGGAAGGCCCTTATTGAACTTCAAAACACCGGGCTTGTCCAACCGGACACCGACTGCCCAGGGCATTGCATTCAATTGGGGCAAGAGCTCGTGAGGATGTCTGAATAGCAGGGGCGTCCCCTGTGAGCGCCCTCTGTGGCTTACTCTGACTTTCGAATTCAGATGCGATTGCCCTACCGGCTACCAGGATTTGTAATGGCCCTGTCGGTGGTATAAGGTTCCTTATGCGGGACCTCATTGAAATGCAGGAGGTAAGAGCGCGTGAAATTCAAACTGCTTGACATGGTCGCCCTCACAGCCGATCTGCCCGAACTCAACCTCAGCCGCGGGCAAGTTGGCACAGTGGTTGAGGTTCTCTCAAGAGGCTTCGCGTTTGAAGTTGAATTCAGCGATCCCGAAGGACGCGCACTTGAAACTGTCGCCCTTCGCCCGGATCAGCTTGTGGCTCGCCCCCACAAATTTTGGAGAACCAAGCCAACGCCAGACGACCCTGAATTCTAGCGGACAATGCTAAAAGGATAATTACTGCACTAATCCCTAGCCCCTAGCCCCTGAAGTTACCCGCTCCCCCCAATCATCACCCCGTCCACGCGAATCGTCGGCGACCCCAGCGCGCCCATCATCGGCACAAACGTCAGATCGTTCCCGACCGACTTGACATTGTGCAGCAGCTCCTGCATCGGCAGCGCGATCGTCACCTCGTTCACAGGATGGCTCAACTCGCCATTTTCGATCCAGTACCCCTTTGCCGAGATCGAATAGTCGCCGCTGATCGGGTTGATGCTGGCCGTATTCATCACGCTCTCCACGTACAGCCCCTGTTCCACCCCGCCGATTACCTCCTCGGGCGTCTCCTGCCCTGGCTGGAAGTAGAAGTTGCTCGCGTCCAGCGTCGGCATAGACGCGTGCCCGCGGCGGTTGGCGTTCCCCGTAGAGCTGGCCGTCCCGTCGCGGGTGGCCGTGTAATGATCATGCAGCGCCGTCTGCAAAACGCCTTCATCGATCAACCGCGTGGCCGCCGTCGGCACACCCTCATCGTCGAACGGCCGCGTCGCTATTCCGCCGGGTAGCCGCCCATTGTCCAGCACAGTGACCAGATCCGCCGCCACCGTCTCGCCTATCTTACCCTCCAGAAACGACCGGTTGCGCTGCATCGCGTCCGCGCCCAGCGACCGCGAAAGCGCGCCCAGAATGCTGGTCGCCGCCATCGGCGAATAGACAACCGACGCACGCTGTGTCGGAACCGGCCTTCCCCCCAACATGCCTACCGCCTTACGCGCCGCATCTTTACCGACCTCGGTCGGCTTGAAGTCCGTTAGTCGCGAACCAAAGTCGAATCCGAACGCCACTGAGCGATCATTCTCGTCCGCGGCCATCGCCATGACAAAGCCGCCGATAAAGCTCTTGTCATAGCTGCCCGCGATCCCTTTGGAGTTGGCAACCGCCACCGTCCCGTACTGGCTCATCAGCGTGCAGCGATTGGTCAGTACGACGCGCTCATCAAAGCGCAAGGCAGCCTTCTCAATCCGCCTGGCCATCTCGACCTTGCGACCTATCGGCAGGTCTACAATCGCCTGATCATAGACTTCCAGATCATCCTCCGGCAGAGGCTGCGGCGCCGGCAGAGATCGGTATTCGTCGCCGTCCGCGACGTCAGCCAGGCTGACCGCCGCCTCGACAGTCTTCTCGACACTGCTCGCCTCGAAATCGGAGGTATAGGCATACCCCATCTTCCCGTCCCGGATCACGCGCACGCCCAGACCCTTCGAGCCCGCCTGCGAGAGCTTCTCCACCTCGCCCCGGTCGACATTGACCGACGTATTCTGCCCCACACTGATATAGGCTTCCGCCTCCACACCCCGTTCAACCGCCCGCGAAACCACGTCCTTAGCAAATTCAAGATAATCCACGTCTTTGCTCCCACTTCCGCCCCCAAAGAGGAAGGCTTATCTGAAGTCTCAAACCACTAACCACTGCTATTTCACTCTGTTCCGCCAACCGTCAACTTCGGCACGCGCACCGTCGGCTGGCCGACGCTCACCCGCGCCCACTGCCCCTTGCCGCACATGCCCCGTCCCGGGTCCAGCGCCATGTCCGTCCCGATCATATCGATCAGGCGCAGCGTCTCCGGCCCGTTGCCCACCAGCGTAGCCCCGCGCACCGGCGCCGTCAGCTTGCCGTCCTCGATCAGCCACCCCTCGGTAACGGTGAACACATAGTCACCGCGTCCGATCTCCACCTGGCCGCCGCCCAGCTTTTTAGCATACAGCCCCTTCTTCACCGAGCCGATGATCTCTTCCGGGTCGTGCGGGCCCGCGTCAATATACGTATTGGTCATGCGCGGCATCGGCATATCTCTGAAAGTCTGGCGCCGCCCGTTGCCCGTCGACGCCCGGCCCGCTCGCCGCGCCTCAGTCAGGTCCCACATATACTCCTTCAAAATGCCGTTTTCGATCAGCACCGTCCGGTTCGTCGGCGCGCCCTCGTCGTCAAAGCGCATCGTCCCCCGCCGCCCCGGGATCGTGCCGTCGTCGTAGGCGGTCAGAAAGTCGGGCCCCACCTTTTCGCCCACCAGCCCCGTGTAGGCCGACGCGCCCTTGGTGATAAAGTCCGCCTCCATACAGTGTCCGCAGGCCTCGTGAAAGAGGACGCCCCCCCAGCCGTTGTTGATTACGACCGGCATCTCGCCCGCCGGCGCCGGCCTCGCATCCAGCATCAGCAACGCCGTATCAGCCGCCTCCGGCATCATCGCAACCGGATCTCGCTCGTCGAAGAACTCCAGCCCCACCTGCCCTCCGACCCCGGTAGCGCTGGACTGGCGTACCTCCCCTTTCTGAGCCGCCACCTGTCCCTGAAACTCGATAAAGGCGCGGTCGTCCTCCGCCCAAACACCCTCGGAGTTGTAGACCCAGACCCGCCGCCGCGTCTCCGTGTAGCCGCACTGCACGCTGACAATATGCGGGCTGTGTTGTCGTGTGATCTCATCCATCTGCCGCAAAACACCAGCCTTCTCCTGCGTCGACATCTCTTCGAAAGGGCGCTCGATCCGGGACACGACAGGGCTCTCCCCCTTCGTCAGATCGGCGCACACCTGCGTATTATTTGCGTTCTCGGCCGCGGCCGCCGCAACCCCGGCCGCCTCAATCAGCGACTCCTCCGTCAGATCATCGGTGTAGGCATAGGCCGCGTTGTTCCCGTAGAAGACCCGCACGCCCCCTCCGATATCATTGCCCTGCGTCGCCTTTTCCAGCCGCCCCTCGTCCAACGTGAGGGAAAGACTCTCTTTGTTCTCCAGATACACCTCTGCCAGGTCGGCGCCCTTCGTGAGCCCGGCGTCCAAAACCTTGCGAATCGATTCAATGGGAAGCATAGGTTCTCCTGTCTCTATTTTCTTGCAAACCGCTGTGGGTACCGCCCCAAGTCCGCGCGGCAGGCCGGCCACTATCCACTGGCATCCAACCGCTGCACATCCTCCTCATCCAGCGCCAGCGTCAACGCCTCCATGTTCTGCCGCAAATGGTCGCGGTTGGTCGACATCGGAATCGTCACCACCTGCGGCTGCCGCGTCAGCCAGCGAATCGCAACCTGCGCCGCCGACGCGCCGTGCTTGCGCGCAACCGCCTGTACCGTCTCGTTCTGCATCACCCCGTCCTTCAGCGGACAATAAGCGGTGAGCACGATATTGTTCTCCTGGCAGTAGCGCAACAACCCGTTCTCCTCCGGCTCGCGCGTGTGCAGATTATAGCGCACCTGGTTGGTCACAACCGGCGTCTCGCACAGCGCCTGCGCCTCTCGCAACAGCGCAACGTCGAAGTTGCTCACGCCGACCCGCCTCACTCTTCCCTCTGCCGTAACTCGATTGAGCGCCCTGAAAGTTTCCTCCAGCGGCACATCCGGGTTGGGCCAGTGGATGAGGTACATGTCGGCATACTCCGTCTGCAAATGCTCCAGGCTGCTGTCCAGCGCCCTTAACAGATCGTCGTAGCGTACATTGTCGGCCAGTACCTTGGTCGTCAGGAAAATATCCTCACGCGCGAAATCCTGCATCGCCCGCCCCACCAGCTCCTCGCAGTGACCGACACCGTACATCTCCTCCGTGTCAATATGCGTATATCCCATCTCGATCGCATCCCGGACAATCGCGACCATCTCGTCATCCCGAGAATAATCGCGACTGCGGCCGCCCCCCATCTGCCACGTACCCAAACCCAGCACCGGAAGCCGCCCGCCGTCGTTAAGTGTCAGAGTTTCCATTACCCGTCTTTCTCCTTGCGTCTGGCGTTCAGCCGTTCCCCAAACAAGCAGTGCGCTCTTCGCAACGGCCGCGCCTGAAATACCCTTGAAGCTCTGATGCAAAGTATACGCCACAGAGTAGGATTTCAGAATTTGCCAACCTTCCTTTCGCGGAGGATGGCAGTACTTTCCTTCCCCTTTGGGGACACCTTCCCGTCGGCATCGGAACACGCACTATGCGTTTAGAACTACCTGGCAAAAGCATTTCACAACTGTCAGGAAAACGTCAGACTGTTCTGTCTGTTCGGCATTGACTGAACAAACAGAACCTGCTAGGCTGTCCATGTTCAATCTTCTGTCTGACGCGCAACAGTCCTTGCGGAAGAACGGCCCGCCGGCAAATGCGTCCCGATGTAAGGAGCAACAGCATGGCACAACCCGCAATTTCAGTGAAAGACCTGAGCTTCAGTTATGGCGACACTCTCGCCGTCGACGATATCTCCTTCGATGTCGCCGAAGGCGAAGTCATCGGCTTCCTCGGTCCCAACGGCGCCGGCAAATCCACCGTCGTCAAGATGCTGACCGGTCAACTGACGCCCCAAAGTGGCTCAGCCACCCTCCTTGGCATGGATATCGTCAACGACCGCAAGCAAGTCCAGCAGGAGATCGGCATTTCTTTCGAATTCACGAACCTGTACGAGCAGATGAGCGCTGTCGAAAATCTCAATCTCTTCGCTAAACTCTACAAAGTACCCGATTTCGACGCCATAGACCTGCTTCAAAAAGTAGGTCTCGGCGGCCGCGACAAAGAGCACGTCGCCAACTACTCCAAAGGCATGAAACAACGTCTCATGATGGCGCGCGCCCTAGTCAGCGATCCCAGAATGCTCTTCCTCGACGAACCGACCGATGGCCTCGATCCCGTCTCCACCGAAACGATCCATACCTTGATCCACGCCGCTACCCAGACGGGATCAACCGTCTTTCTGACCACGCACGATATGGTTGAGGCCGACAAGTTGTCCGATCGAGTCGCCTTCCTCAATCAGGGTAAAATCGTCGCCCTCGACACGCCGTCCCGTCTCAAGCAGCGTTTCGGCATGCGCGCACTCAAGGTGGAGGTCGAACTGCCCAACGGCGATATCGAAGTGCGCGAGGTGACGCTCGATGAAGACCAGACCCCGCAGACAGTCTTCGACCTCTTCAAGAGCGAACGCATCCTCACCGTCCACAGCGAGGAGGCAACGCTGGAAGATATCTTCTTCGATATCACCGGCAGGGGGTTACAAGGATGATCGGCACACTCGTTGTTAACGATATCAAACTCTTCTTCCGCCACCGCTTCTTCGCCATCGTCACCGCGATAGGCGTGGTCTTCTACCTTGTCATCTACTTCCTGCTCCCCAACCAGGTCGACCAAAGCACGGGCATGGCCTTTTTCATCGAGGACCGGGAGATTCCCCTCTACCAGCGCCTCGTTGATGAACCCGGCGACTATACCATCTTCGACTCCGAGGCCGAGATGCTGACCGCGCTTGAAGAGACCGGGGATTTCTTTGTCGGCCTTTCGCTTCCCGCAGAGTTGACCGCGGCCGCCGCCAGAGGGGAGAAGGTGGAGTTGAATGCCTACTACGCACCCGGCGTCCCAGCAGAAGCAAAGCAGATTTTCCATGATGTGCTGGTGCTCGTCGCCAACACCGTGAACCCGGAGACGTTGACTGACCTTACCCGCTTCAATGACACTCAGGTCGTGCTCGGCAATGACATGACCGGCGCGCCTCTCTCGATGCGCGATCGGTTCGCGCCCCTTCTGCTGATGTTGATTGTCGTGATAGAGGTCTTTGGGCTGGCGACCCTCCTCAACCGCGACGTCGATAATGGCACCGCACGCGCCCTCGTCACCGGCCCCTTGCGCTTGCATCAGTTCTTTGTCGGCAAGGCCCTGATGGGGATGGCCTTGGCCTTCGGCCAGGTCCTGATCCTGAGTGCCGTGATGGGCATTTTGGGCACCGCGCCGCTCCTCCTCCTGGCAACGCTCCTGCTGGGCAGTTTCCTCATGGTCGGCCTCGGTTTCTTTATCGCCGCAATCTCAAAGGACAATACGTCCGTGATGGGGTGGACGATTGTGTTTATCATCCCTTTGATGTTCCCCGGCTTTTCCATTCTCCTGCCCGGCCTCTCTACCGGTTGGATGGAGTTCATCCCTTCCCACTACTTCGTGGACTCTCTGCACCGTATCATCAACTTCAGCGCCGGCTGGGCAGACGTGGCCGGCAACCTGACACTTCTGCTCCTGGTTGGCGCAGGTTCGATGGCGGTCGGAACGGCCGCCATAATGAGGAAATTCTGATGGATATTCAGCGAATTGCTGTTCTGATGGGCAAAGACGTGCGCCTCGGCGCAACCAACTTCATGGTGATCTATGTACTTGTAATGCCGGTCGTCCTCAGCCTTCTCATCGCGCTTGTCTTCGGCGACCTCTTGGCCCAGACACCGCGCTTGGGCATCTACGACGCCAGCGCCAGTGAACAGTTCACCAGGCCGCTGCTCGACCATCCCAGCATCAACACCACCATCTACAACTCCGACGAGGCGCTCCAAAGCGCGGTCGGACGCGGCAGCGAAGAGATCGGCCTCAGCCTGCCCGCCGGCTTCGCCGCGTCCCTCGAAGACGACAGCGCAGAAGTCGACTTCACCATCTACCGCTGGGGGGAGGCCGGCGTGCGCAATCTCCTGCTCCTGGAATCGGCCGTCGCCCGCGCCATGACCGCAGGAATCGGCAGCAGCATCGATCAGCTTCCCGTCACCGTCAATGCGGAGCAGATAGGCAGCGCCAACACACAGACCTGGTCGCAGCGTCTGCTGCCCCTGCTCCTGATCATGTCAATCGTACTCGGGGGGCTTTTTTTCCCGGCCGCATCGCTGCTGGACGAGAAAAAGGATCGCACCCTGGTCGCCCTGACCTCTACGCCCACCTCGCTGCTCGACGTCTACCTGTCCAAGACGCTGATGGGCTTCATCCTCAGCGGGATCATGGGCTCGGTCATTCTGCTGATCAACGGCGCCTTCGTCGGCCAGGTCGCCCTCCTCCTGCTCGTGATCGCCCTCGGCGGGCTGATGTCCTCGTCCTTCGGAATCATCCTCGGCTCCGTCTCCAAGGACATGGATACCTTCATGGGAGTCATCAAGGCTGCAGGTATACTGCTCTACGCACCCGGCATCCTCAAGATATTTCCACAGGTGCCCGAGTGGATCGGCCGCGTCTTTCCCACCTACTACCTCATGAACCCCCTGATCGAAGTGAGTCAGAACGGCGCCGGCATCGCCGAGATCGCTCTCGATATCGCTGTGCTGGCTCTCATCTCCATCGTGCTGCTGGTCCTTCTCAGCAGTGTCATCGGCCGCCAACAACAAAAATTGGCCCTGGAAACATGAGCGCCGCCAACCACAAACCGCTGACCGCTGAAGTTGCGTTGCCAACTAGCGATTTGCACGAATATGTAGAGAGTTTCGGTCTCTTCTGGGAAGAGGCCGGCCTGCCCCGCATGACCGGCAGAATCCTGAGCTGGCTTCTGATCTGCGACCCGCCCCACCAGACCATGCACGATCTCACCGACGCCCTGCAGGCCAGCAAATCCTCCATCAGCACAGGTACACGCATGCTCATCCGCATGGGCATCATCGAGCGCCTTAGCTTGCCCGGCCACCGCCGCGACCACTACCGCATCGTGCCCGACTTCTGGTCCCGCGTGCTGGAAGAAAAAGCCCAGCAGTTTACCGAGTTCCGACGCCTTGCCGAAAAAGGGCTCCTGCTTCTCGACGGAGCCTCACCCGCCCGCCGCCAGCGTCTGGAAGAAATGCGAGACCTCTACGCCTTCATGGAAAGGGAGTACCCCCTAGTTTTGGACCACTGGCGGGCGCACAGGTCGGCCGTCGAGGGCCCTGCACAAACCCAGCTAATGCCCGAAAAATAGCCCCCAAAAGCAAGCGACCGCCAAGGGCATTTCATATCCCGGCGGTCGCATCGCTGTTCCCTTCAGTCAATCCCTGCAGATCACTGATCTCCAGTCACTGCTTTTCCTCCATCCACTCCATCACCACCTCCTGGTGTCCCCGCACACCCGCCTCCCCGTTCAAGGCGGACGGACCGTGCTCGAAATAGGGGCTCATGAGCGACCGCTGCTGCTGTTCGCACGCGTAGATGTCCTCTTGCATGAAGTCACCCGACGCCATCGGGTCGTCGCCGTCTTCGCTTTCATACTTGCCCCGGACCCGATTCGTCCAAAAATTGAATGAACGGATCGACTGCGAAGCGAACGCCAGCAATGAAGCGTCAGCCATTTTGGTGCGGACGACGACGCGCGTGCTGTCGGGCGCCAAGGGCGTCAGGTGAAACACCGACCACGAGTTCTCAAGCTCTGCCAGCCCAATGCCCGGAAACAGCATCGGCACCCACGCGCCCGCCTGGTCGGCTGGGATGACCAGTGGAAACGGCGCATTCTTTTCGACATTAGCAGCATAATCCGCACTGAGCGGCTCCCAGAAATGGAAGTGCGGACCATCGAACCCCGACTCGATGCGCCTGTGATCGTACATCGACAGTGTGCCGGAATGCAGATGCGCCAGATGATAACCGTCAATGTAGTTCTCCACAACAATCTTCCAATTGGCGGCAATCGTGTACTCCGCGCGCCCTTTCTTGTACTCCACCAGTTCATCCACTTTGTGAGGGCCAAGATGGGGCTCAACCCCGTCAAACCACTCCTCCACCGGACAGGCGTTCTCGTCAGGATGGACCCACAACATTCCTCGCCAGCGGGCGACCGACGCCTTCTTCAACCCGAGACTCGCCATATCCAAGTCTGGAAACTGACTTTTCCTGTCAGGAACAGACAGCAGACAGCCTTCCAGGTCGTACGTCCAATCGTGATAGGGACAGGTGATGACCTTCTTCGTATTGCCGACGGCGCGCAGCAGTTGCGTCCCCCGGTGACGGCAGATATTGTGAAAGGCCCGCAACTGCCCGTCCTGCCCCATCACAATAAAAATATTGTTCAGCCCTGCCTGCACCGAAACATACTGCCCTGGTTCGCTGACGTCCCCAACCAGGCCGGCAAAGGCCCACGTTCGTGAAAATATGCGCTCCTGCTCGCGGTCAAACCACGCCTGCGATGTGTAGGCCTCGACCGGCAGAATGGGCATGGTTTCGTTGCTCTTCATTCGAAGTTTTCCCCGTTTCCTGTTAACTGGGCGTGGCGCCTTCTCACTCGGCAAACCACGCCACAAGTAGCGTAATGTCAACATATACACTATACGGAGCACAGGAAACTGCGTTTCCTTCCGGCTCTCCTCTAGCCGCCCACCTCGCGCCGAACGACCTCCGCCGCCGCGCCGAGCACATCTCCCAGTCTCTCTGCCGCCACACCCCCGCCTTGAGCAAAGTCTGGGCGCCCTCCTCCACCTCCGCCGAACAGTTTCAGCGTTTCTCGTAAGAGATTTCCAACGTGCATCTTACAGTCCGCTGAACGGGCAAACACTACCGTGCCCTTGCCCCGCTGCGCGCATCCGAGCAGTGATACAACGCCCGGCTCCGAGATGAGCGCCCGCGCCAGCCGCTGCACCGCCGCCGGTTCGCTGTCATTCAATGCCTCGGCCACCAGCCGCAATCCACCCACAGTTTCTGCGGTCGCCAGCAACTCTCGCGCTTGATACCCGACAAGCCCCTCCTGCAGAGCCTTCAACTCCCTCTCGGCACCTTTTAGTGCCTCCTGCTGTTTCGACACCAGCTCCGGCACGTCATCCACGCCGCCGTCCAGCAGACCCGCCGTCTCTGCCAGCAACCCCCGGCGCCGCGCCGCATCCGCCAGCGCTCTCCCCCCGCACACGAAATGCACGCGGCTCTTGCCCCGGTGTTTTTCAACCCGCACCAGCGAGATCAGCCCAATCTCCCCTGTCCGCCGCACGTGCGTACCCCCGCACGCCGACCAGTCAAACTTGTCGATCTCCACAATGCGCGTCGCGCCCTGCACCGCCGGCGCCCGCCGCAGCGGCACCTTCTCCCGCTCCTCTTCGTCGACCCAATAGGCCCGTACCGGCCGGTTCTCCCATACCATCTCGTTGGCCGCCCTCTCAACATCCGCCAGCTGCGCCACCGAAAGCGACGGCCCTTCCAGGTCCACCGTGTTCAGCACATCACCGAAATGGACGCTCACCGTCTCCAGTCCCAGCAGCCGGTAAAACGTCTGCGACAGCAGATGTTGCCCCGAATGCTGCTGCATGTGAGCATAACGCCGCGGCCAGTCGATCACACCGCTCACACTCGTCGTCTGCTCCGGTAACGGCTCTGCCAGCAGATGCAGCACCGCGCCGTCCGCCCCAACCTGCACGTCGACCACCGTCGTTCCGTCCAGACTGCCCGTGTCATGCGGCTGGCCGCCTGAAGTTGGGTAGAAGGCCGACCGGCTTAACCTGACAGCCGGTTGTTCCTCGTGCGTCAGCCGCTCGGCCACCTGTGCCGTAAATCTCGTGCAGTAGGCGTCTTCGTAATAAATTCTTGCGTCCATGGAGTCTGTACTTGAGTGGGAAGATGTCAGCGGCCGTTTACGCCGCAGTTCACAAACTGCCCGCGGCGGAGGTTGCTACCCCGGCCTCGATCTGCAGCAGCTGCGCGTTCTGTTGAAAGTCCCCGGAAAACTGCCCCCAATTGGTCGTCGTCACGATTCCCTGCCGCACGTCCGCCAGCGCCTCTAGCAGGGCCGCCCTCC
Organism: Caldilineaceae bacterium SB0664_bin_27; assembly: GCA_009838625.1. Classification (GTDB taxonomy): domain Bacteria; phylum Chloroflexota; class Anaerolineae; order Caldilineales; family Caldilineaceae; genus Bin5. Next base: position 10,678 of record VXRG01000118.1, on the reverse strand, counting down.
GCTGCGCGTCCAGCTCGCTCATCACATCGTCCAGCAGCAGAATCGGCTTCTCCCCGGTCGCCTCCGCCATCGCCTGCAGCTCTGCCAGTTTCAGCGCCAGCGCGCCCGTGCGCTGCTGACCCCGGCTCCCGTACGTGCGCAGATTCCAGCCATTGACTAGGAAAACCAGCTCGTCCCGGTGCGGCCCGTAGAGCGAACTGCCCGCCTTCAGCTCAACACCGCGGCGGAATTCCAGCCGTTCACGGAATCGCTGGCCGATTGTCTCTGCCCCGACCTCCATGCCAGCGATCGCGTCGGTCTCCACTTCCTCGCCCTCCCGCAGCCTCTGGTAGTCATGTTCAGAATAGAGCCCGGTGTTGAAGCTGGGCAGGTAAAGCAGCTCCAACGATTCCTGCTGCTGCGAAAGCTCCGCCTGAACGCGACGGGCGATCGGTGCCAGTTCCTGCAGATAGATATGCCGCCGGGCCAGCACCCGCGTTCCCAGCTCGACCAGCTGATCATCCCAGAAACTGAGTTGCGCCGCCGCCGAGTGGCTGTCCGCCTGTTCTCGTTCCTGCAGCTGTTTCAGCAGACTGTTCCGCTGCGTAACCACCTTCTGATAGCGGGAAAGTGTCTGGCAGTAGCCGCGGTCGATCTGGCAGAGAGCAACGTCGATGTAACGCCGCCTCTCACTTGGGCTGCCGGACACAAGCGTCAAGTCCTCCGGCAGAAAAAGCACGGCCCGCAAATGTCCGATCAGGTCCATGCTGCGCCGCGGCGCCCCGTTCACCCGAATCTGCTTCGTGTAGTTGAGCCCGTCCCCGCGCAGCGTGAACAGAATCTCAAGCGTCGTCGACGCCTCCCTCCGCTCGACCTCGCCTCGAATGCGTGCGTAGGGGATCGGCTCCTCCGCCGCGGCCCTGTCAACCGCCTCCCGCTCAGTCCGCACCTGGCGTGACTTGCTCGTCGCCAGGTAATAGACCGCCTCGAGCAGATTCGTCTTGCCCTGCCCGTTGCGGCCCTGCACCAGGGTCACCGGCGCGCTGAAGCACAGGTCCAACTCTCTGTAGTTCCGGAAATGTTCCAGATGGAGCCGCGAAAGATACATTGCTCAGCGTTCGGCACTCAACACAGTCCGCTCGTTACGCCTCCGGCATATACCAGCCAACCGTCTGCTTACTGCGTCCGAACCAGCTTTGCGCGACCCGCTGAATGTCCTCTGCCGTCACCGCCTCCAGGTTCGTCAGCCAGCCGTCAAACCATTCGCTGTCCGCAATCATCTCGCTGAAGCCCAGCCAGTAGGCCTGGTTCGTCACGCTCTCGCTGCTGTACGCGAACTGTGCCTTCGTCTGCTTTATCGCCTTTTCCAGCTCCTCCGCTGCCACCTGTTCCTCCTGCACGCGTTCAATCTCCGCCCAGATGGCATCCTCGATCTCCTGGTGCGTGATATCCTGCGCAAGCGTGGCGCTGAAGCCGAAAACATAGGGATCGATCGTCGGCATGAACGCGGAAGTGACGCCTACCGCCAGCTCCTTGTCCACCAGCGCCCGGTAGAGTCGGTTGCTGCGGTTGGAAGAGCTGCCCCCGAAAAGCCCCATCCCCTTCGCGCCGCTCAGGATGCTGTCCAGCACCGTCAGCGCAAAGAAGTCCGGATGCCGCGCATCAGGCGCATGGAACGCCAGGCCGAAGTAGGAAGTCTGGTCCGTGCCCCGCAACACGATCCGTCGCTCCGCCCGCTGCTCCGGCTCCTCCAGGCGCATCTCTGGCAAGGCAGGGCCCGCTTCCAGTCCGCCAAAATACTGCTCGATGCGGTCTGCCATCTGCGCGCTGTCAAAGTCCCCCACGACCACCGCCACCGCGTTACTCGGCGTATAAAACGTCCGGTAATGCTCGTAAAGATCGTCCCGCCGCATCGTCAGCAGGTCCTGCTTCCAGCCGATGACCGGATGCCGGTACGGGTGCGTCTGGAACGCCGCAGCCTGCATTTCCGTATTCAGCAGCCACCGGTAGCTGTTCTCGCTTCCTTCCCGCTCGCTGATGATCACCGTCCGCTCCGACTCGGTCTCCTCCTCGTCGAAGATCGCATTCGCCATGCGGTCGCTCTCCACGTCCAGCGCCAGTTCGATGCGCTCCGCCGGAAAGGTCTCGAAGTAGGTCGTCCAGTCCTGCCAGGTCATGCCGTTGAACGCCCCGCCCGCGCGCGCCACCGCCTTGTCAAACGAGCCCTGAGGATACCTCTCAGTACCCTTGAAGAGCATGTGCTCCACCCAGTGGCTGATGCCGGTGCCGCCGGGTACCTCATTGCGGCTTCCCACCCGGTAGAAGATCCAGAAACTGGCGACCGGCGCCAGATGGCTCTCCTTCAGAAGGATCTGGAGGCCGTTGTCAAGCCGTCTCTTCTGTACGCTGCCATTCTCCCGCACGCGAGTTGCGCTCTCTGATCCCATCAGTCCTGGCTCCTCTTCCTGTCTGAACTGTAAAGTGAGTATTCGAAATGTCGAATGCGGCCTGTAGCGGCAATACTTAGAGACCTCATTCTAACACGGCCGCTTCACCCTGGGCCGCCCGGTCCTGAGCCTTGTTGAAGTCACTCCAGCGCAACTGTTCCCGCCAGAAATAATAGGCCCCCAACAGCGTCACCGGCGCCCACAGCGCCGCGTGTAAGGTCAGCGTATAGCTGGCCGCCAGCTGCGTATCGATTCCATACGCGGTCAGCGTCTCGATCGCCGGCGTATCAAACGTACCGATGTACCCGGGCGCCGACGGCAGCGTTGTCGCCAGATTCACGATCCCGTTGATCAACATCAGCGCCAGGAAACTGACGCTGAACGCGAACGCATGCATCACGAACCAGTACTTGACCGTCTCCATCAGCCACACCACAATGCTCGTCGCAAAAATCAATAACAGGTCCCGTCCGCTGCTCAGACTGCCCAGTCCCTCCATGAACCGTTCAAAATAGCCGTCTGTCCGTTCTCGGATCCGCGCCGGCAGCAGATGCTCTGCCAGCCAGTCATACAGCGTCTCAATCCGGCGCGGCCGCACTGTGACCCAAATGAAAAGCGCTGTGACGATCAGCAACAGAAATGTGACAAAGACGACAAACCGCTGAAAAGAAGCCGGAATCGGCGCAAAAGGCAGCGCCAGAAATACGAACAGCAGCATCACCAGCCCGTCAAACACGCGCTCGATGATTACCGTCGCCAGGCTCGAGCTGATCGGGATCTCCTCCCGCTGCCACAGCACGTACGCCCGCATCACCTCCCCGGCCCGAAAAGGGTAGACGTTGTTGCCGAAATAGCCAATGCACACCACCGGAAAGAGCCGGCCCAGCGACACCGGCTTCAAGTGCCGCAGCATATAGTGCCAGCGCCACGTGCGCGCCCACAGCCCCACCATATAAACCGCCACACCGGGCACAATCCACCAGTAGTTGGCCTGCCCCATCGCCCGCCAAACCTCAGGCAATTGGAGGCCCGGCAGAATCAAATAGAGAAAAAAGACGCTGATCAGAATACCGATCAGCAGTTGGGCAGTGCGTTTCATCCATCCCTCTTGGCGCTTCTCATCCCGCTATTATTCCACACCTCGCACCCCCGCTGAAATCCGCCCCGATCCGGACCCAATCCCAAACCAAAACCTTTCTGCGGGCCCTGCCCACGCCTCACCCCTTCATCACCCACAAGCAGGCCCACCAAAAACCCAATGCTAGCAACCAGGCTCTGGTCTCCACAAAAAAATGCCAGGCCAAACGGCCTGGCATTCCATGGTAGACTTTCTGGACTTCGCTCGCCTGCGCTATCCCGGAATAGGGAGCACCGCAGGCTCAACCGCCTCACCGAGAATCTCTTCCATCGCCATTACGTGGGCGCATATGCGTCTGCGCTGAAACTCCTCGCAATCACAATCCCAGGAGCCCTGATCATAAGAAACGCGGTGATCAGAATTCTCGCCGTGAATCTTCACCTGCAGGTTGTTAACCCAGAGGCGTTCGTCGCGTTCAGCTGCGTACTGGCGGGCTTTGAGGATACGGCTGGCAATCGCGTCCATTCTGATTTCCTTTCTCTGAGCTGGTTGCGCCTAAGAAACGAAACGGTACGGAGATAAGTTCCCGTTTTGTGCGCGTTCCCCAAAAACAACAACACCCGGGCACGCGCGCACCCGGGTGTCTATGGCCTTTGCAGTCAGTGCAACTCGATGTGGAATCCGGCTACAACTCGCAAAACGTTTCGCGTTCACGCTCATCCTTGAGTGTCAACTGTTTTGTTCCCGGCACAATGAAAATCCATCGGGCCGGCGGTCTTGTATCGAATTTTGCTGAACATTTCCTGAGCCGTTCGTCTTGGGGGGTACGGCTACGCTAAGTATAAGCTCTTACCCTCCTCCTGTCAACCGCAGTGCCGCGCTCCGATCCCCCAATCGTCCCCTGCCAATACGCCAGACCTGTGGGAATTTACTCTGGTGGACCTCCAACGGCCTGCATCAAACCTGACCGAAATCGGCGAAACCGGCTTGGTGGACAATTTACCTACGATTTGGCTACGATCCGCTCAAAGAACTGCCTTCGCCGACCGGGGCCCCTTCTACTCCACGAAAATTTCAACCAGCTCCTCTTCATCGTGAACTTCCAGTATCTTCCCATTCAACCCGGACCGCAACGCGTCGCGAATCTCCTCAACGTCCAGTTCGGCCACATCCGGTACAAAACGCGCTCCAACCGCCAACCCCATGTTGACAAGCCCAATCGGGATCGTCAAGTTGACCCGCGTCTTGCCGCTCCTTGTATCGGAGACGCGTAGACGCAGCCACCTTCCTCCTCCCTCGGCGCCTGCCTCGGCCGTCCCCCGCTGACGTCGGGCCTGTTCGTCGCTCTTACCAAGCGCACCCAAAAGACGCGCGCCCTCTTTCGCCGAAATCTTTCCTTCTTCGATCATCTTCAAGACCCGCATCCGTTCTTCCGCTGTAGCCATGTAATCCTCTTCCTGAAACTGATACTAACGCTCTCTCCTGGTCCCGCCGCGCAATTATCTCTTCGTCGCCCTGGGTGGCCCTTCGTGCACGGACCAAATCTCTCTCAAAGCCAACAGTCCTCCGCCTCCCGCCAGTCAGAACATACCTTAATACTGCCCAAGCAGCCCGCGCCTGCGGGCAACCCGCTCTCCCCACAAAAATACGCCCCAACCCGCAAAAAGAAAGACCACCGTATGCACGGTCAACCAGACCAGGCTTCCGTCCTGCCACACACTGGCCAGCGACATGTTGTCTAACACGACTCGGCGCAATACATCGATCCCCTGCGTGGAAGGCAGGCTGCGTGCAAACGCCTCCATCCAGCCCGGCATGCGCTCTACCGTCAGAAAGGAGCCGTTAAGGAACAACAGCATATTGGTAAGCAAATTGCTCAGTGCATTTACCTGCTTGAACACCAGCGTCGCCCCACCCATGAAAAAGGCGAATCCGTACAGCCCAGTGATCGTCAGTGCAAAGACCGGCACCCCTTCAAGACGAACCGGAATCCGGATCCCCAGCAAGAGCATAAGAATTCCGCCAATCAGAATGACCATGCCGCTGCTGATGAACAATGACGCCACCGACCGCCCCGCCAGCAGCAGGCCCGACGGCAGCGGGCTCATATACATCTGCTCCAGCGTTCCCGTCTGCGTCTCCTCGCGGATACCCTGACTCATGTCCGAAATCGCGAACACTGCGAAAAACCACGTCAGGTATCCCAACAGCGCCGGCGCCATCTGCTCGGGCGCAGGCCTGCCGCCCGATACAAAAAAACTGATCCCGACGAAAAGGAACCCGATCATAAACGTCTCGAGCATAAAGTTGAATCTGTACGACCAAAGTATGATCAGTCGCTTCTGGCATTCATTCAATAGGACCGTTCCCGTCAACACCATCGCTTTAACCTCGGATTTCAACGCCGGCGGACACGCGGCCCGCACCTTGTTCCAATCCACTGTCTTTGGCAGAGGTCTCCTCCGCCCGCTCGATCATTTCGACAAATATCTCTTCCAGATTCGGCTCAGCGGGCGTGACACTGATCAAGTCCATTCCCGCCAGCCGGGCCCGTTCTACCAGGTCGAAAACGGACAACTCCTCCCCGACCTCCCCGGAGAGGACCGTGTGCCCGTTCTCTTGGCTGGCCGTAAATCCCGGAAAGGCCCCGGTTTTCTCCGCCTCGACCAAACCCCGCAGCCGCACCTGATAGAATTCGCGGCGGAACAGATCTAGCAACTCTCCGGTGGGCCGGTGGGTCAGCAGCCGTCCCCGGCTCATGATCGCGACCCGGTCGCAAAGGCTCTCGGCCATATCCAGTTGGTGCGTCGTCAACACAACCGTCTTGCCGCGTTCCTTTGCCAGCTGGATTATCCACTCCTGTACCGTCCGCGAGGCCTGTACATCCAACCCCAAGGCCGGTTCGTCCAGAAGCACGATCGGAGGGTCCGAGATCAATGCAGCCCCGATCGCCACCTTCTGTTGCATTCCCCTGCTGAACTCTCCCACAGGATCTTTGCGCCGATCCCACAAATCCAGCTCCCGCAACAGCTGTTCCGCCCTCGCCTTCAGCACACTGCTCGCCGAGACCCCCTTTATCCGGCCAAAGTAGAGAAGGTTCTGCCACGCGTTCATGCGCCAGTAGACGTTGCGCGTCCCTTCCAGCACCGCGCCGATCTGCTGCATCGCCTGGCCCCGCTGCCTGCTTACGTCATATCCGTTGAGCTGCACCGTTCCCGTCGTCGGCATCACCAGGCCGCACGCCATCTTCAACGTCGTCGTCTTGCCCGCCCCGTTCGACCCCAGAAAGCCAAAAACCTGCCCCGGCTCCACCGTCAAATCCAGCCGGCTGACGGCTTCCACTTCATTGCCCCCGCGGCTGCGGAATGTCTTGCTCAGAGATTCGATCTTAATGGCTGCTTTCATCACCGGTTTCCAATTCAATCCAACCCGACCACCACCAACTCTTCTTTCTCTTCTTTGTCCTCGTACACTCGCACGAACTCCAGCGCCATGCACGATTCCAGAAAACGTTCCGCTGGAATCCCCTGTGTGCGGCGGCTCCGCTCGATAAACTGAAACGCCTGCGACCAACTCAACTTGGACTGAAAAAACGCGCCGATCAAAGGCAAGGGGATCGGGATGCGCACATTCACCGCCTTCGATTTTCCGTTCGTGTAGACTTCAAATACGTAAACGCGCAACCAGAAAAAGAGAACACGGCGCAAGAATGTGCCGTACGGCTGGCGACTGCCCTCCCGAACTTGGCGTACGATCTGCGGCAGCGCCTCCTGCCCCCCTTTCCATTCGCCCGCAATTGCGCCGTCGCTGCGGACTGTGATAGCCGACCGCGAGCGGGTCGGCAACTGGCTGTCTCCATCCCGACTGTCTCTTTCCATCCTGTTCCTCCATGTACACCTGAGTGACAACTCTGCGGTGCCTGTCTCAGCTAAGAAGCCCGGCTGCCCAGCGCATCCAGCAGCTCCTCCGCCTCCGCAGCCGAGATCTTCCCCTTCGACAACATGCGCAGGACCGCCAACCGCTCCTCCTCCGTAACCGGCTCAACCTCCGCCTCATTCCCGACGTCCACCTCCACGTTCACGTCGATATCCTCAAAGTCAGCCGGCGGCTCCTCGTCTCGCCCGGAAGCCCCGGAAGACGGCGCATCCGTGTCGAAACTGAAGCTCCAGCTGCGAGCATCCTCCCAATCTCCTTCAGCCGCTCTCTTGCCCGCATCCCGCAGTTTACGCCGCAATGTCTTGCTTAACGACCGGGTGATGTGACGCTGCGCACGGGCGGCGTGCCGTGCCCCTCTCACGCCCTCCTCGTCGCCAAGTCCCTTCAGAATGCCGCCGGATTCGAGATGCACGCTGCCCCCCGCAACCAGAGAATAGCTGCTCTTCCCCGCTCCGGCGCGGAACGTATGCGCGCCCGGGCCGCGCGCCACCATCGTCGCGCCTCCTTCGACCGTGAGCCCACCGCCGCACACTGCCTTGAAGGAACCACCATCTCCCTCATCTAAACGACACCGTACATCGCCCCCCGCAGCCACGTTGACATTTCCGCGAACTGTCGCTAGCCCGACGCTGCCGCCGCACTTGGCCGAAATTGAACCGCCGCATCCCTCTACCACTAGGTCGCCGCCTACGCCGCCCAGCGAAATTGAACCGCCCACTTCACGCAGTGTCGCCCGCCCGTTCGCCTTCCTGCAGGACAGCGCACCGCGAACGCTCTCGGCCGACAGGTCCCCCATCACCCGGCTCACCGCCGCCTCCCCCACTTCTGCAAGGCGCAACTCCCCATTCACCTGGTCGCAGGCGACCTTGCCCCGCACTCCGCGCAGGCTGACCCGCCCCATCGCCTTTCCGACCGCGGCCGCGCCGTCAACGTTTATGAACTCCACCGAGCCGTCCGCTCTATCGACAACCGCGTTTCCGCCCGCGTTCAACACGTCAACGTCTGCGCGCGCCCGCCTTACCCGTACCGCGGACACGTTCTGCAACGTCAATCGTCCTCCCACCTCGGAAATCGAAATAGCCCCGCCAATCTGCTCCGCCGTCAAATCCCCGTGTGCCCGCTTCGTCACCTCCACTCCGCCAGCCGCATTCGCCAGGTTCACCCGGCCTCCAGCGCTCCCGATTCTCACGCTGCCGGTCTCCTCCACCAGCAAATCTCCGCCGACCCGTTCAATTTCCACGCCGCCGCGAATTTGGCTGACCTTCACCAGGCCCCCCGCCGCGCTTTCCACCAGCTCGCTCGTCCGCGGCAGACGCACCGTGCACGGACCATCAATCGCGATCTCTATCTGCTCCGGCCCGGCCTGCACGATCGGCTGACTTCCATGACCGTCCACCTCGATCAACGCCTGCTCCCAACCCTCGACCAGCAAATCTCCTCCGCAACTGACCCGTACGCGCGGATTCGGAGATTCCGGCTCTACCTGTATCCGCTCACTCATTTGGCTCCCCTCTCATGCCTGCTCTTCTGCCCCTGCAATCCCGCCAGCCGGCAGGTCAAGGTAGTCCTATCCGTTCTGTAACTGCTCCATAGCAGCTTCATAGTCGATTGCGCCTGCCTCCAACTGCTCCAGGATCTGCCGCCGCGCCTTTTCCGGCAGCGGCGCTGGCTCATCGCGGCCCGGCTCAAACCCCATGGCCCGGATCATCTCGTGCAGCCGCCCCCGCAGCGTCGGGTAAGACATCCCCAACTCCTCCTCCATCCGGTTGAACTTTCCCTCACAGCGAATAAACGTGGCCGCGAATTCCATCTGCTCCTGCGTCAGTCCGGCGAATGGCGTCTCGACCAGGAACCGGCCCTCCACCCGGCTGTCGCACTCCCGGCAAAAGAAGCCGGTCACGGTCAGATCTCCTGCCTGGCAGATCGGGCAGGCGGTAGGTAGTGGATTCATAGCGGTTGCTCCATCCCGTTATGCCTCGAATATTCAGGTAATACCAGCCTGGCCCCAGCCCGCTGATAACGTCGTTGCAGGGCAGTCCCCCTTGCTACCAGCCACTCTCCCAGGCGCGCAAGCAGCCACGCCTGCCAGCGAGGCGGGCGCCGGTACGGCCTCAGCCCATGATACCTCCTCGCTTCCGAAGTCAGTTCCTCTCGCCGTAGCGTCGCCTCTAAAGCCATCCGTTCCATGAACATTCTGTGTCCTCACTTCCAATATTCAAACCAAATCTGTCGTATAATCAAGATAATAACTCATTATATTAAGAATGTCAATAGTTTTCTCTAATTTTTTTAAGAATTATGTTAAATTCCTTGGAATTCTCTCGATTTCCCGCGTTTCCGTTTGGAAAAGGACCACTAGCGCCCTCAATTCTCTCGCATCTCGCTCGTGAACTCTTGTACAACGCTCGTTATCCTCTCGCGCCAGCTCTTACGTCCCCCCCAGCCCGCGGTCCGTTCTCTCAACCGGCGAGAACAGGCCCGCGGTATGAGCGACGACCCACAGTCTGCCATCCCGTCAGTCCTGAGAAACCTGATTCAGACAACGTCTGCCCAATGACTTGGACAGCACCTTGTCAGAAACCGTACCCAATGCCCGCTGCATATCTGCTATACTGAAGCGCCAGACCTGACTGTGTCTGGCGTTATGGTTTAGAGGAGAAGGGAAGATGGACAATTCCACCTTACACAACGGTGCGGCTAGAGGTTCTGAGATTCGCGTCGGAGTACTCGGCCTCGGACAAGGCCGCTCCCATCTGCGTGCCTTTCAGCTGCTGGAAGGCGCCACCGTCGTCGCCGTCTGCGACCAGGACGCCCGCCTCGCCGAACGCGTAACACACGAATTCGGCGTCGAAACCCGCTTCCCCACGTGCGAAGCCATGCTCGAAGACCCCGCCATCGACCTGATCGTCGTCGCCACGCCCGATCACCTTAACGGCCGTCACGCCATAATGGCGCTCGAAGCGGGCAAACACGTCCTCTCCGAAATCCCCATGGCAACCTCACTTGACGAGTGTAACCGCATCATCGAACTGACAGACCGCCATGGCCTCAAGTACCACATGGGCAACCAGGTCCGCTACGCCTTCTGCCTGCGCGACGTACAGCGCATGCTCCGGGCCGGTGACCTCGGCGAAATTTTCTACGGCGAAGGCGAGTACCTGCACACCATGGACGACATCGTGGCAGACCGCCCGCCCGACCACTGTCGCATCCACCCGCAAACCCCCCAGACCACCCT
>VXRG01000013.1 GCA_009838625.1 Caldilineaceae bacterium SB0664_bin_27 | reverse complement strand
TAGATACATGTCTTGCAGCTTGGTTAGGCTACCCAGCTCGGAAGGGATTCTGCCAGTAAACAGGTTATCTGAAAGGTAAAGCTCCTTCAAGTTGGTGAGCCTGCCCAGTTCCGGAGGTATCGAACCGTTCAACTGGTTTCCAAAAAGGCCCAACACTTCCAGATTTGTGAGCTTGCTCAGTTCGGTAGGAACTGTTCCGCTCAGCTCGTTATCAGTGAGGTGCAACTCTTTCAGGTTGGAGAGCATTCCCAACTCGGATGGAATCGGTCCGCTAAGCTTGTTACCCCAGAGGTACAGTTCATTCAGGTCGGAGAGCATTCCCAACTCAGATGGAATCGGTCCGCTCAGCTCGTTGTCTGAGAGGTACAACTCTTTCAAATCGGTGAGGTTTCCAAACTCTGGCGGAATCAAACCGCTCAGCAAGTTACTTGAAAGATTCATCTCCTTCAGAGAGGCGAGCTTGCCAAACTCTGACGGAATCAAACCGTCCAACTCGTTGTCGGAGAGTTGCAACTCCTTCAGGTTAGTGAGTTTGCCTAGTTCCCGCGGGATCGAACCACTCAGCTCGTTGTTTGAGAGGTACAGCTCTTCCAGGTTAATGAGCTTGCCAAGTTCAGGGGGGATCGAGCTGCTCAGACCGTTATTTGAGAGGTACAGCTCTTTGAGATCGGTAAGAACGCCCAGTTCCAGTGGGATCGAACCGCTCAATTCGTTTTCTGAGAGGTTCATCTCTGTCAGGCCGGTGAGATTGGCAAGTCTAGGCGGAATCGGACCGCTGAGCTCGTTATCTGAAAGGTATAGCTCTTTCAAGTTGGCGAGCTTGTCTAATTCAGACGGTATCGCGCCGTTCAGTTCGTTAAATGAGAGGTGCAGCACTTCCAGGTTGGCGAGATTGCCCAGCTCCGACGGGATCGTTCCGCTCAACTCGTTCACGCAGAGGTAAACCTCTTTGAGATAGGTAAGATATACAAATTCCTTTATGATCGAACCACTCAAATCGTTATCTGATAGGTACAGCTCTTCCAGGTTGGTGAGCTTGCCCAGCTCCGGGGGAATCGAACCGCTCAACCGATTCTCAAAGATGCTCAACACTTCCAGTTCAGAAAGCTTTCCCAACTCGGACGAAATCGTTCCGCTCAATTCATTCTTTGAGAGGTAAAGTTTCTTGAGGTTGGTGAGCTTGCCCAATTCTGGCGGAATCGGACCGCTCAACTCGTTCCCCCAGAGGTACAGCTCTTTCAGGTCGGTGAGACTGCCCAGTTCCGGCGGGATCAAACAGTTCAACTCATTATCTGCAACGTGCAGCCCTTTCAGTCTGGTGAGTCCGCCCAGTTCTGGAGGAATCGTACCTTTCAACTCGTTATCTGAAAGGTGCAGTTCCTTCAAACGGGTCAAACTGCCCAGCTCCGGCGGGATCGTACCGCTCAGCTCGTTGTCTGAAAGGTACAGTTCCTTCAAATAGGCGAGACTGCCCAGTTCCGGCGGGATCGCACCGCTCAGCCCGTTTTCTGAGAGGGACAGCTCCGCCAAATAGGTGAGACTGCCCAGTTCCGGCGGGATCGTACCGCCCAGTTTGTTTTCTGAGAGGAGCAGTTCTTTCAGATGGTTGAGATTGCCCAAGTCTGGTGGAATCGGGCCTCTCAGGTCGTTCTGCGAGAGATCCAGTGCGATAACGCGACCGCTACTGTCCGAGGTGACGCCGTGCCAATCATCAAGCGGCGCGTCGGTCAACCAGCCTTCGCTCCTCGACCAGTTGACTCCATCTGTTGCTTGGTATAGTGAGACCAGCACATCCCTGTCGGTGTTGGTAGACGCGGCAGGTGATGACGCAAACGCGAAGGAACGCTCCACTCCCACTGTCAAGACACAGACGAGGGCTGTGGAAATCAGAATCCTCAAGACGGACTTCACGAAGATCTTCTCACTGACTGGACTGAGTAACTGGGTGCAAGACTCCCTTGTACCAGAGAAGTGTCAGCACGTCCGAATATCCCTTTTCCGGAAACAGGAGGACCGCAATCTCAGTTTCGCAGCGGCTTGCCATTCTTCAGCATGTGCCAGATTCGTTCATGGCTTTTGGGGTAGCCGCACAGGGTCTTAAACGCTTCCCGCTCCAGGTCGAGGAAATACTGCTCGTCCATCCATGCCGGCTGGCTGAGCTCGCCTCCGCACAGGACGTACGCCAGGTGGTCCGCGATAATCGCCTCATGCGCCGTGATAAAGCCTGCTTCGCGCATTGAATAGATACCCACGCGCAGATTGGCCAAGTAGTCCCGGCCGGCCGCGTAAATGTTTCCAGTGACGTCCGGCGGTCTGTAGCCTTCTTCAGACATACGCAGTACTTCCGCTTTGGCCTCAGCGAGCAGATGGTCGGAGTTCATCACAACACGGTCACGAGGACCCAGAAAGCCCATCTGGCGCGCCTCAGCGGCCGAGGTCGAAACCTTGGCGAGAGCGACAAGCTCGAAGACCCTCTGCAGATGAGAGGCGGGATCAGCATTCTGCGCCTTCATGTGGGGGCTGATAAGGCGGCGTATCAACTCTTTGCACCCGCCGGCTGCAGGGATCAGACCGACTCCAACCTCGACCTGGCCAATGTACAGTTCCGCATGCGCCACGATGCGGTCGGCACACATCGACACCTCCGCGCCGCCGCCGAGGGCCAGTTGGTACGGCGCCGCCACGACAGGCTTGGGTGCCCGGCGCAGCTGCAGGATCATCTGTTGCAGCGCCTTGATCGCCGCGTCCAGCTTGACCGTATCACCGGACTGCGCCAGAGCGCCGATGAGCAAAAGGTTCGCCCCGGCGCTGAAGTTGCCTCCCTGGTTGCCGATCACCAGCCCGGTAGCACTCCCATGCAGACGCTCGATGGCCGCGTCGGCGATGGGGTTGATCTCAAGGTCGAGAGCGTTCATCTTGGTATGAAACTCCAGCAGAAGCACTCCGTCGCCCATGTCCAGGAGGCTGGCGGCACTGTTACCGGCAAGCACGCCCCGCCCGCGTTTGAGTGCCGGAATGCTGACAACCCGGTCGCCATCATCTGCAGACTCGTACTGGCCCGTTTGGGGATTGTACACCTGCATAGACGCCGCGCTCACCCCAGAACCTGAAGATTCTTCAGAACGGTAAAAGCTGTCATGGCCTTTGCCCAGCATTTCCTGCACCCATGGGGCAACTGCCAGTCCTTCGCCTTCCATACGCCGCGTCGTTTCAGCGACACCAAGTGCGTCCCAGGTTTCGAACGGCCCCATCTCCCAGCCGAAGCCCCACTTCATGGCATTGTCGATATCGATTAGGCTGTCCGCAATTTCTGGCACGCGCTTGGAAGCGTACGCCAGAGTGCGGCTGAGCGTGTGCCAGATCAGCCCGGCCGCCTCGTCGCCTGTTTCCTCCCCATCCTCACCGGCGGGACGGGACGCGACGAGGCCGCGCAGTCGATCGGGCAGAGGGGCGTTTCGAACTGCGTCGACGGCTGGCCAATTGGTACGAGCAGGTTGCATGTAGTCCACTTCCCCTTCGGAAGCCGCTTGCAAGTCCAGCCCCCAAAAGCTCTTTCTGCCCTCACGGTCGACAACGGTCTTATAAAAGCCCTGACCACTCTTGACGCCGAGAAGACCGTTTTGAAGCAGCGTCAAAAGCACTTCAGTGCCAAGAGGCCCGCGCAATGTGTCCCGATCTTCGTCGTCGGGGATCATATCGTACAGGTGCTCACCCACGAGCGCGGCCACGTCAATTCCGACCACGTCGAGCAGGCGGAAGGTTGCCGTCTTGGGTCTTCCAATCAACGTGCCGGTCAGCCGGTCTACCTCCTCGACGGTGTAGTCATTGGAAACTGCGAACTCCAGGAGGCTGCTCTGGATGTAGCTGAACATGCGATTGCCGACAAAGTTGGGCACGTCCTTGGCAATGACAACGCCCTTGCCCAGCCGTTTCTCGGCAAATGCCCTCATATCGGCAACGATGGAGGAGTCGGTCTGCTTACCGGGAATCAGTTCCAGCAGGCGCAGGTAGCGGGGCGGGTTGAAAAAGTGTGTGCCCAGGAAGCGCCGCTGAAAGGCCTGGCTGCGGCCGGCGCTGATGATATGGATAGGGATGCCGGAGGTGTTTGTACTGATGACGGCGTCGGAAGGAGCAATGGCTTCGAGCCTGGCCATTAGTTCCTGTTTGGGCCGTGGACGCTCCACGATGGCCTCGACAATCCAATCGCTCTGCGAGGCAGCTGCCTCCAGATCGTCGTCGACGTTGCCCAGCGTGATCAGTTCGGCCAGTTCGGGGCTGAAGAGGCTGGCCGGTCGGGCCTGGGTCATGCGCTCGAGTCCTGATTGCGCGATCCGGTTGCGGACAGCCCGGTCTTCCAGTGACAAGCCCTTGGACTGCTCCTCGGGCGTCAGTTCGGTCGGCGCGACATCGAGCAGGTGCGAGGAGACGCCGGCGTTGGCCAGGTGTCCGGCGATGGCGGCGCCCATCGTACCGGCGCCGATGACGGTAACATGGCTGATTGTTCTGCTCATTGGGGCGCTCCTGTCATTCGCCGCAGCATAATGTCAATTGGTCGTCGCTCATCTTCCGGTCAAACAGTTCGAGAGTTCCCAGAACTGAGAAGTGACCGACAGTGTTTCGTAAACCCCGAACCCACCGAGACCGGAGATCGTACTATATCGGACTGCAAATTGAAACATTCAAAGAAGGCCGCCGATCAGATCCAGAATACCGAAGAAACGCAGAATCGAATAGATGACCACCACAATCAACAAATAGCGCACCCATCTGTTTGCGTCCTTTACGGATACGGCAAACCGCACCGCGGCCCAGGCGCCGATGCTCTGGCCGACGGCCATTAGCGCTCCTATGCCCCAATTGATTTCCAGTGGCGACAAGATAAAAACAATGAAGGCGACGATGTTCAGAGCCAGCACAAAGATCAGTTTGACCGCGTTGGCATGGACGATGGTATAGCCTACGCCGAGAACGAGCGCCGTCACCAGGAAGACGCCGACGCCGGCCTGGATAAACCCGCCATAGATGCCGATGGCGAAGAACAGAACCAGCACAAAGAGTTCGGGCCGCTCCTTGCGAACCTCCGATCTTTCTCGCAGCCATTTCGTCGGATTGAAGAAGATTGTGACGAGGACGATAATCAACATGCCGCCAATTGCCAGGTTCATGGCGTCCTTGTCGAGAAGCGTGGCAACATAGGCTCCGACAAGCGCGCCCGGCATTCCGGCGGCGCTCAGCCAGAGGCCGAAACGCAAGGAGTCGGCGTCCAGTATATTTTCAGACTGCTGCTTTTCAGTTTCACCTCCCCGCAGCTGCATCCGGCCGCTACGGGCAAAGGTCGCGATGCCCACAACATTCTGAATTATCACACCGATACGGTTGGTGGCATTAGCGGCACCGGAGTCCAGCCCCAGGAAAACAAGCATTGGCAGCGTGACGGCTGAGCCGCTGCCGGCCAGCGTGTTGATTACGCCGGCGACGATGCCGGCGAGAATGGCCAGAAGATACTGCAGAGGAGAAATGTCCATAGCAACCCTCAGAGACCCGGTACGATTCGGGCTAATCGTTCGACTGTCTTCTCCAGATCGGTCATCGCGGTGGCGAAGCTGAAACGAACGTATCCTTCGCCTGCTTCTCCGAAGGCGATGCCGGGCGTAGTGGCGAGCAGGCCGTCCTCCAGCAGGACCTGAGAGATTTCGAGACTCTTTTTGTCAGTCTGCGTAAACTGGGCAAAGAGATAGAAGGCGCCCTCGATAGGGCTGCTGCGCAGTCCGGGTATCTCGTCCAAAGCATCCAGGAGGAAGTTACGCCGTTGGTCATAGGATGCGACCATTTCGAGCACGCAGTCCTGGGGGCCATTCAGAGCGGCTGCCCCCGCGACCATGGAGAAGCTGGCTGCAGAAGTAACCGTCTGGGTTTGGTAGGTGCGGGCCAGTTTGGCAACAGGCAGAGGCGCAGCGAGCCATGCCAGCCGCCAGCCGGTCATCGCGTAGCTCTTGCTGAACCCGTTGATGATGATGGTACGTTCAGCCATGCCGGGCATACTGGCAATAGAACGGTGAAGGGCGCCGTCGTAGAGAATGTGCTCGTAGATCTCGTCGCTGAGGACATATAAGTCATGCCGCTGCGCCACGGCGGCGATGTCGTCGAGTTCCTCCTGGGTCAGCACCCGCCCCGTCGGGTTGCTGGGCGAACAGATCATAAGCAGCTTGGTCTTCTCGCTGACATGCTTGTCCAGCTGTGCGGCACGAACGCGAAAGTTGTCGGAGGCCGGCAGAGGAACATGCACGGGCACGCCCCCGTTCAGCCGCACCATCGGCGCGTAGCTCACCCAGGCAGGATCGAGGATCATGACTTCGTCACCCTCGTTGAGGGTTGATGCCAGAGTCGTGTAGATCGCCCACTTGCCCCCCGGCGTTACCACCAGCTGGTCGGGTACAGCCCTTACGTTGTTCTCCCGCTCCAGCTTGGCACAGATTGCATCCAGCAACTCCGGCTTGCCGAAGGAGGGCGGATAATGGGTATCTCCGGCTGCAATGGCGTCAAAAGCCGCCTGCTGGATATGCTTGGGCGTGTCGGCGTCCGGCTCGCCTCCGGCCAGATTGATCACGTCCAGCCCTTGCGCGGCCAGTTCGCGACCTTTCTGCATCATCATCGTTGTTGGGCTTCCGGGCACGGACTCGACAAGCTGCGAAAGGAGTTTCATCAGGGTTCACCTGCCTGGTGTAGTATACTTGCGCTGAAAATGGAAAGGAGTTCGACATGGAAATCGAAAAGTATTTTAGTTTTCTAAGTGATGACGACATCCGCATCGCGGGCACGCGCGTGGGGATAGAAACTGTCCTATATGATTACATCTATCGCTCCCAGACGGCAGAGCAGATTGCGGACACGTATCCATCAATTGATCTGGAACAAGCTTACGCGACGATTCTCTACTATTTGCACAATCGTGAGAAAGTTGAAGCGTATATCGTAGACTGGTTAGAGCACGGAGAGAGAAATCGACGCGAGCAGGAAGATAATTTGCCGCCAGTCATTTTGCGGCTTCGACGGCTCGCCGCACAACGTGACTCTCCGTGAACCGGTTTCGCTTCCTGCTTGATGAAAACGTAAACCCAGTACTGCGTGACGCCCTTCATGGGAAGGAGCCAGAGATGACAGTATGGCGCGTCGGTGATCCCGGTGTCCCCAAAAACGGTACGTCCGATCCTGCAATCCTGGACTGATGCGCCCGAAATGAAAACACGCTTATCACAAACAACCGGAATTCAATGTTCGAACATTTACGCGAATTCATTGCAGAGGGACGGATAGCGCCGGCAGTATTCGTGCTCAATGCCAAGATGACCACTGGTCAAATTGCAACTGAGCTACAGCTTGTCTGGGGAGCATCTGAACCGCATGAATACCAGAACACAATCAGATTTCTCCCTTTCTTCCCATAGTTCATTTCCCACCTTCACTTCAGTACGTCTGCTATCGCCTCACAGAGATAATCCATGTTGGCTTCGGTCATCCCGGCCACGTTGATGCGGCCGGAACCTACGACATAGACGGAATGGCGCTCGCGAAGTGCTTGCACTTGCGCCGGCGTCAGACCGCTGTAGCTGAACATGCCCCGCTGGCGGGCAATGAACGAAAAGTCACGTCCGGTGCCTCTCTCGTCCAACGTCTCGACAAACAGGTGGCGCATATCGTTGATGCGGTTGCGCATCTCCGCCAGCTCTTTCTCCCAGCGACTTCGCAGCTCATGATCTCCAAGGATTTCCGCCACGATCTGACCGCCGTGGGCAGGGGGATTCGAATAGTTGGTGCGCACACAGATCTTCATGTGGCTGTTGGCGGCTTCCGCTGCCTCTGCGCTGTCGGCCACCAGGGTCAACGCGCCAACACGCTCGTTGTACAGTCCGAAGTTCTTGGAATATGAGGTGGCGACCAGGAGCTCGCGACAGTGGTCGGCGACGATTCGGACGCCGGTCGCGTCCTCATCCAACCCGTCGCCAAAGCCCTGGTAGGCGAAGTCCAGCAGAGGCAGAATGCCGCGATTGGCGCAAACGGAAGCGACCGCCTGCCACTGTTGCGGCGAGAGATCGGCGCCGGTAGGGTTGTGGCAACAGCCATGGAGCAGCAGGACATCCCCTTTGGGGATCGTCTCCAGCGCGGCCATCATGGGGTCAAAGGCTACTCTGTTGGTTGGTGCCTCAAAGTAGGGATAGGATCGTGCTTCCAGAGCCGCCGAACCGAACACATTGGGATGATTCGGCCAGGTCGGGTCGCTCAGCCAGACCGTCGCCTGAGGAATTATCCGACGCACGAAATCAGCAGCCACGCGCAATGCCCCGGTTCCCCCGGGCGTCTGTACAGTGGCCGCACGCCCTTCTCTCAGAATAGGATGCTCGCGACCAAAGACCAGCTGCTGGCTCAAACGCCCGTATTCCGCCAGTCCATCAATGGGTAGATAACTCTTTGTCGCCTCCGAACACAGCAGGCGCTGTTCGGCCTCCTTAACGGTGGCCAGCACAGGAGTCTGACCGCCGCCATCTTTGTAAACACCGACGCCCAGGTTGATCTTGTTCGGATTGAGGTCCTCCTTGAAAGCATCCGTCAATCCCAGAATCGCATCGGCAGGGGCTGAGGTTATCGTTTCAAACATTCGTATTGCCTCGTTGGATTCGATTGCCTATGTTCTATCTGTTTCGGAAAAAACCGGAAACGCGGGGACCTGATTCCATTACTCGCTTACAAACAGGTCGACGAAGTCGAATGCCTCGACATCCACTAGTCCCTGGTCCGTCAATTTCAACTTCGGGATCACTTCCAGTGCCATAAAACTCATCGCCATGAACGGATCCCGAATCGAGGAGCCGAATTCGTGTGCCGCGTCGAGCAGAGAGTCATACCGATTGCGTACTTCGCCGAGCGGCCGGTCGCTCATCAGACCTGCGACCGGAAGCGGCAGCGTCGCCAGCGCTTGCGGACCCTCGGCGACAGCCAGTCCCCCTCCCATCTCTGCCACGGTTCTGGCTGCTGTCGTCATCGATTCGTCATCTGCGCCGATGACAACCAGATTGTGATGGTCGTGGGCGACTGTGCCGGCGATGGCCCCACGCTTGAGTCCGAAGCCCTGAATGAATCCCAGGCCTGTCGCCCCGCTGGCTGTGTGCCTGTCGACCACAGCCATCTTCAAAATGTCTCGCGCCCGGTCTGTCATCGCCTGCCCGTCTTTGACAAGCGGGGCAATGATGCGTTCTTCCGTAAGCAACTGATCCTGCAGCGAACCGATCACCCGTACCCGCGCGCCGTCAGCCGGGATGCGCAGATCGAAGGCATCCCAGGCAACCCTGACAGAGGAAGAGACAACCGCAGGAACGGGAGCCGGGTCCTGATAGGGGTCGTCCAAGAGCCGGCCGCCTTCCGCCGATAGGCGGCCACCGGCATAGACCTGTGCAGCACTTGGCGCACGCAAGTCTTCAAACACAATCAGGTCCGCACGCCGGCCAGGGGCTACAGCGCCGCGATCATGCAGGCCGAACCATTCGGCGCTGTTAAGCGTAGCCATGCGGAAAGCAGTTACAGGTTCAATTCCAAATGCAATGGTTTCTCTCAGCATGTGGTCGATGCTTCCCTGCATGATGAGATCGCTGGGGATGCGGTCGTCCGTGCACAAGCAGATGCGCCGGTTGTTGTGCTCGTTTACCAGCGGGAGCAACGCATCCAGGTCATTAGAATTTGTCGCCTTACGAATCAAGATGTAGAAGCCGCGCGCCAGCTTCTCAGCCGCTTCAGCCACTGTCGCACACTCATGATCACTGCCAGCGCCTGCCGCTGCGTATGCATTGAGCGCAGGGCCGCTGAGTGCAGGCGCGTGGCCATCCAGGGGCCGCCCGCCAAAGGCAGCCACTTTTGCAAGCACGTCAGGATCGCCGTAGACGACGCCGGGAAAGTTCATCAATTCGGCCAACCCATGGACCGTTCCTTCCTCCAGCAGCGCGGCCAGGTCTTCGGCCGAAAGTGAGGCGCCACTCGTCTCCATATGTGTGGCGGGCACGGCTGAGGGGGCCATCAGAACCACTTGTAAAGGGAGAGCTCTGCTGCACTCGGCCATATACCGGACGCCGTCCACTCCCGCCACATTGGCGATCTCGTGGGGGTCGGCCACGACCGTGGTCACGCCGCGTGGAACGACGGCGGCGGCAAACTGGGCGGGCAGGCAGAGGCTGCTTTCAATGTGAACATGAGCGTCTATCAGGCCCGGCGCAATGAAGGCCCCTTGCAGATCGACCGATTCCACGGCTGAGTAGCCTGCACCGACACCGGCAATTCGTCCACCAAACAATGCGACGTCGGAGTCTTCGATGTCCCCGGAAAAAACATTGACCACGCGTCCGTTGCGCAGCAACAGGTCGGCGGGTTGGTCGCCGCGGGCGACGGCGAGCAACTCAGAAGTGTTCATGGAGCGTTCCTTCAACTTACAATACGGGCAGACGCAGAGGGAAACCAGACTTCACTGTCCTCAGGCCGCCTGCGAACTGCTCGCGGGCATTATAGCACAGGCTGTGGGGATGTTGGCCTCTTTTGGCTGCCGAATTCTAAATGTTACAATCGGCTGAAAAGTTCGAGAGCTCCGGCCAGGTGAACCATGTCCATACTTGTATTCGGCTCATTAAACATCGACCACGTTTACCAGGTCGAGCATCTTGTCCGCCCGGGGGAAACGCTGCCCAGCACGGAGTATCGCCGCTTTCAGGGTGGAAAGGGGGCGAACCAGTCTGTCGCCCTGGCGCGCGCGGGCGCGAACGTCTTTCACGCAGGCCGCATTGGCCCGGAGGGACTTTGGTTGAGAGACGCCATCGCCGCCGAAGGCGTTGATGTAACGCACGTCGGTCTCGACAACCAGCCCACCGGTCACGCCGTCATTCAGGTAGACCCCGCCGGCGAGAACTCGATCCTTCTTTATGGGGGCGCCAACCTCACTGTGACCTCCGATGATGCTCACTATGTGCTCTCTCACTTCGGTGAAGGCGACTGGCTCCTGCTCCAGAACGAAATCAGCTCCCTGCCTGCAATCCTGCGCGAAGCAACCGAACGAGGGTTGACCGTGGCTTTCAACCCCGCGCCGATGACGCAGGAGGTGCTGACATACCCTCTTGAAGACGTTTCCCTGTTCGTGGTCAATCAGACAGAGGGCGCGGCGCTGGCGGAAGTCGAGGACGCTTCACCTGCGTCGATAGTGGATACCCTGGGAGACCGCTATCCCCATGCCGCGATTCTGCTCACTCTGGGGGGAGGAGGTTCCCTCTATGCCAGCGACGGGGAGCATATCAGGACGCCGGCGCAACCGGTCGAAGCGGTGGATACGACGGCCGCCGGCGATACCTTCATTGGTTATTTTCTTGCCGAACTACTGGCAGGTGAATCGGTCCAGGCGTCGCTAGCCCTGGCATCGCGGGCCGCGGCGCTTTGCGTCACAAAACAGGGCGCGGCTGATTCGATCCCGCGGCGGGGCGAACTTTAGAATCTTCATCTGCGAAAGGGGAACCACCTCAGAGCCCTGCGGTCTGAACCCTGTCTATGCCTCGACACAAAACTTAATGGCTGTGAGCGCGTAGACCTTGGCGACGCGCACCAACTCCTCCACGGGGGTGGCTTCGTTCAGCGTGTGCGCACCTGTCGCGGCAGGCCCGTGGGTCAGCGCGGGGATGCCGGCTTCAGAGGCATAGATATTGCCGTCGTCCACGAATGGCTTGGCGCCGAGCGGCAGAGGGGCACCGGCAATAGCAGTATGTGCCTGTTGGAAGGCGTGGACCAGGCGGCCGTCGGAATCGATCTGGTAGGCCCCTCCTTGCACGGCGAATTCAACGTCAATTGTCGTGTCGGTTTCGGCTGCGACCTCGGCAAGATGCTGGGAGAATTCGTCTTGAACGGCTGCGCTGCCGGAGGGCGGAGCCCAGCGTCGCGTTCCCTGCACCAGGCACTCAGTCGGCGACTGGTTATAGATCTCCCCTGCCTGCATATTCCCTACGAATGTGGAGCCATGGCCCACCAGAGGATGGCTGTTCTCCTTCAGTTCTTCGTTCCAGCTATGCAGTCGATTCACCAACTGAGCGCCGGCAGCCACCACGTCAGGCGTACCTGGCGGGCGCAGCACTTCATGCACAGGCTCGCCATCACGATGAATCGTCGCTCGAAAAATAGCCAGGCCACGGCCCGCAACCGGGAGGGGACTGGCCAGATATTCCGGCAGCATGACGGCATCGCCAACCAGGCCCTCTCGGATCATGGCGCGCACCTGACGGCCGTCGCCCCACGGTCCTTCGTGGTGATCATGTGCCGTAAACAGCACTCTGCCCGCCGGCAAGGCGTCGAGCGTACGCAACACCCGCAGCGCTTCCAAGGCCGCCGCGATGCCGCCTTTCATATCGGCGGAACTGGATCCATACAGTGTGTCATTCTCCACGCGCGGCGGCACGTAGGGCAGATGCACGGTATCAAGATGGCCGTCGAACTGGAGGGTAGGGCCGGGCCTGCCGCTGTCGAGCGCGGTCATGACAATTGGCGCTTGCGGCCAGTCGGCGTCATGCCGCTGGACGGAAAAGCCGTCAGCGGACAGGATCTCGGCAAGTCGATCGGCGGCTGGGCCCGCGCTGCGAGTGGGGCTGGGTACCTCGACCAGCGCTACAGCAGTGTCGATCAGCCGCTGGCGGTCGACGGTACGGGCAACTTGATCGAGCAGCGCGTCATTCATCTGTTTTGGAAGGCGCGTCGTCTCCTACTTGTCGTCAACGACTCGCCAGTCTCCGGGGATCGTCTTGTCGTCTTCGTCCCAGATATCCCAGACCTCCCGGTCCGGTTCATCCGGCGAAATATGTCCAAGCCGCACGAGGGCGCGCCGCACCGCGGCCTTTGGGGCCATCTGCACGAACAGGCGACCTGCCAGGACGACAGCGGCGATGTCATCTAGAGGCATTCCCGGCCACAGATCGATCGGCGATAGCCAGTAGAGAATAGCCAACACCGGGAAACCGACTCGCAGCAGAATCGACACCTGTGGATCGCCCATTAGTTGCCAGACGACTGCAAAATCGCGTAAAATATCGGAAAAGCGCCAACCGCCGCTTTGGGGTAACAAGGATGAATCGCGGGTCATTTCGACAGGCCTCCAGTCACTGTGAGATTGCCGCTTCATCTTCTATTCTGGGCACATTGTCTCACAGCTTGGCCCAGATTGGCAAGGCACTCCGAAGCGTCAGTCGGGACAAGGGCTAAGTGCTAACCAGCAGGTGGAATCGATTGGATACCCAGGCGCGCAGGAACTGCCGAAACCGGCACTCGCTATCAGACCGAAAGAACTGAGCGCTACCTGGACCAGGTGTTTGAGTGCTGAGCCACAGCGCTCCAGGAATACGCAGATGCCGCAAACCAGTCAGATGCTTGTCGAATACCCGGAGATCCATCTGCATGTAATTGCGGAGCTTCGGGGAGCCTCGCTGGATGGCGAAAAAAATGTCCATGCGATGATCGATAGCCTGGCTGGCCAGATCACAGACCCAACCTCGGTGTTGATGGCCTTTCAGGAGATTACCGATTCCTATCCAAAAGTCAGGTCTGCCTTGGACCTCCTCATTGAAGAGGGGGGCGAAATGCGGGAAGCTCAATTCAGCCGCGAATACGGCAGCATCCGGCAGATGGGTCCATCCAAATTGGAGCGGGAACAACCATGGAACGCGCCGGAGAGCGTCGCTGAGTTTCTCTACTATTACGGACTGATTGGCCGCACGTACAAAGGGGAAGGCCAGAACGCCCACACGATCATCTTCATCCCCAGTGATATCCTTCCCTGGCTGCCGCAGCCGGCGACCGCCGACGGCGAGCAGGGGCTGTCCGCTGCGCCGGTACCCCCTCCGCTGTCATCCCGAATGCTCCTGCTGGAGGATGCTTTTCTTGAAGATGCGGGCACGTTACTAGGGTTTTTGCATACCGAAGGGCTTCGCCTACAGGCCGATGGCACTCCGGATCCCGACGACATCGACCAACTGATGATGCGCCTCAAGTCCAAAGACGGTTTCGTGTCTCCGTTCGAGGCTCCGTCCCCCACGGCCAATGTCGAAGAAACCCGAGTCGCCCTTCTTTTGCACCTGGCGAAACGGCTGGGCTGGTTGCGCCGCGCGGACGACGAACGGGTTCGCCTCACAGGAAACCGCGTCTACGCCTTTCTGGAGCAACCGCGTTCCGAACAGCGCTTCTCACTCTGGGAGGCTTGGCGCACTTCGTCAGAGTGGAACGACCTGGTCCGCATTCCAGGCCTCGACTGCTCGGTTGGCAATTGGCAAAACAATTCTCTGCAAACGAGAGAGGTAGTTCTGCAGCACCTTGGCCGTTTACAGCCTGGCGCCTGGTACAGTCAGACCGACGTCGTCAGCGCTATCAAGGAGACGTTCCCTGACTTTCAGCGACCCACCGGCGACTACGATAGCTGGTATATCCGTGTCGAAAATACGGAAAAATTTCTGCGCGGTTTCGAGCACTGGGATCAGGTAGAAGGCGTCCTGCTGCGTTTCCTTCTAAACGGTCCTGTCTACTGGCTCTCAGCCGTCGACCTGGCGGAGCCTTCGGCCGGCGATGATCTGCTGTTTTCGCTGAGCGCCGGGGGAGCTCGCTGGTTGGGCCACGACAGCGAGACGCCGAACGACGTGAGGGGGCAATCCATCGTTGTCGAAGAAGACTTCACTGTTGAGCTGCCCGCAGACACGCCTTTGATGGACCGATTTCGCGTGGAACGGTTCAGCAACTGGCAGGCCAGTTACCCCAACTATCTCTACCAGATCAACCAGCGCAGTTTGAACAGGGCATCCGCTGAGGGCGTCCAGCCGGACCGCATTTTGGCCTTCCTCAATTCTCGGGCGCGTGATGTGCCGCAACGGGTTGCAGCGGGGCTTCAGAAATTCGGCGAAAGGCTTGCTTCCGACTCTTGATTCGGGACCTCTGCTCTCCTGAAACCATTTGGAATTCACCGGAAAAGAATGGTAGTATAGCTTCTGCACAATTCGCAGAGTCGAGCCCGCAATAGTGCGGGCGGACTCCCTGAGGCGGTTGTGTTACACCGACTCCCCCACTGGCAACTCTTGCCCAGATTGCGAAAGCCGCGCGAATTAGCTCAACTATGAGTAACCAGGGGTGACACTACTGCGGCCCGCAACGTACACTGAGTTCACATACCCCAATAGTGAAAAGGAGAAGTCGATGATTGGTAGACATTTTTCAACCCTGCGAGTCACTGCCGTTTTGCTGGCGATGGCCTTTTTGCTGGCTGCCTGTCCGGCAGCGGCGCCGACCGGCGGCGAGAGCATGGCTGCTGATGAAGAGATGGCAGAAGAAGAGGCTATGGAAGAAGAGAGCAAGGTTCTGACCATTCTCTACTGGCAGGCCGCTTCGCTGCCCGGACCGTATTTGTCGGGCGGCACAAAGGACCAGGACGCCGGCGCGATTACGCTCGAACCACTGGCCAACTACGACCCTAACGGCACTATCGTGCCCAGACTTGCGGTGGAAATCCCCACCATTGAGAACGGCGGCGTCTCGGAAGACCTCATGACGATTACCTGGACGCTCAAGGAAGGACTGCTCTGGTCGGACGGCAGCGACGTGACCTCCGAAGACGTCGTCTTTACTTGGGAATACTGCAGCCACGAGGAGACCGGCTGCACAGCCAGCGAGGCTTTCTTGGGCATAGAGAGTGTCGAAGCGATGGATGATCGAACTATCAAGATCACGTTCGATTCGCCGACACCTTATCCGTACAACGCTTTTGTCGGCGCAAATACGCCGATTATCAGCAGTGCCCAGTTTGCCAACTGTGTGGGCTCGGCTGCGCAGACCTGCAACGAGGAGAACACTGCCCCTCTCGGAACAGGTCCGTATCGCATCATCGACTTCAAGGTAAATGATGTCGCCGTTTATGAGCGGAACCCGCACTACCACGGCGAAGCCGCGTACTTTGACACGGTGATCTTCAAGGGTGGCGGCGACGCTGCGTCGGCGGCCCGCGCCGTCTTGGAAACAGGTGAAGCCGACTATGCCTGGAACCTGCAGGTCGAGCCGGACATTCTGCGAGACATGGAAGCTGCCGGGCTAGGCACAGTGATCTCCGCCTTTGCCGGTTATGTCGAGCGCGTCCTGGTCAACCAGACCAATCCACATTCCGATTTGGGCGATGATCGTTCCGAATACATGGAGGGCGACAACCCCCATCCATTCCTGACATTCCCGCCGATTCCGCAGGCAATGTCGATGGCGATCGATCGCACGCTCATATCTGAACAGCTCTACGGATTTGCCGGCCAGCCTACCTGCAACGTGATCCCGGCCCCGCTACACTATGTATCGGAGTCAAACGACGGCTGCCTGACCCAGGATATTGACGGCGCAAATGCGTTGTTGGACGAAAACGGTGTCCTCGACACGGACGGTGACGGCATCCGCGAGTACAACGGCATTCCGCTCAAGATCTCCTACCAGACCTCCACGAACTCGGTACGTCAGAAAACGCAGGCCCTCCTGCGCCAGTGGTGGCTGCAGATCGGGATCGAGACCGAGCTGATAAACCACGACGCGAGCGTGTTCTTCGGCGGCGATCCCAACAGCCCCGACACCTATCAGAAGTTCTACACGGACCTGCAGATGTATACGACCGGTCCCACAATTGACCCGCAGCAGCATCTCTCGAATTGGATCTGCGAACAGATTCCGATGAGGGACAACTCCTGGGGCGGCGGCAACATCTTCCGCGGCTGTAACTCGGAATTCGACGCGCTCTTCGAACAACTGACGCAGACACCGGTCGGCCCGGAGCGTGAAGCGCTGGTGAAGCAGTTGAACGATATCAATGTTCAAAGTTTCTATCAGATACCGCTTGTCTACCGCGGCGAAGTCTCGGCCCAGCTGGACACTCTCAAGGGTGTCTGGATCAACGGATGGGACAGCCAGATGTGGAATGTCGGTGATTGGCACCGCTAATCTGACTTTGGGAGGGAGGAGGGAACCCTCTCCTCCCTCTTTCTCTGCCTCCCTCAAGTGACGCCGTGGGCCAATATCTCGTCCGCCGCCTTCTGACAATTATTCCCACCCTTATCGCGATCAGCTTTGTCATCTTTGCGGTGCTCGATCTCGCGCCCGGGGACCCGACCAGCGCGCTGCCGGAGACGATTCGGCCCGAGGTGCGTCAGCAGATTCGCAAGGCGATGGGGCTGGATGAACCCTTTCCAGTCAAGTATGGGCTGTGGATGCGCCAGTTCTTTGTCAACGAGCCGCTTTCACTGATCGAGAAGGCTTTTGGCATTCAGATCGGGGATGGAGAGAAGCGGTTACGGGTAACCTCCTGGGGCAGTCGGGGCGTTCCCGTGATGGATATGATATTGGAGCGCGTTCCGCAAACACTCTGGGTTGTGGGGCTGGCCTATCTGGTCGCGATTGTGATCGCCGTGCCGATCGGTGTCGTCTCTGCGATTCGACAGTACTCGATCTTTGATCAGGTTGGGACCTTCATTTCGCTTATCGGCTATTCGATCCCGACCTTCTTCACCGGTCTCTTGATGATTCTGTTGTTCAGTGTGAAGCTCAAATGGTTTCCAATGATCTATGACACGAATCTTCAGGTTGTGGATTGGCACAGCTTTGTCGAACAGTTGAGGCAGAGTGCCATGCCGGTGGCCGTACTCGGCTTCTTCCAGGCGGCAATTCTGGCCCGCTTTACGCGCTCGTCGATGCTCGACAACATTCCGATGGACTACGTACGAACGGCGACGGCCAAAGGTTTTCGCGAAAGGTATGTTGTTATTCGCCACATTCTGCGCAACAGCCTGATCCCTGTCGTCACCCTTATCGCCTTGGGCATCCCCGCAATCTTCAGCGGCGCTATCATCACTGAACAGATATTCCGCGTAAACGGCCTGGGTGCGCTCCTCATCGGCGCCATCCAGTTGAACGACATTCCCTTGGTTCAGACGGTCACCTTTATCTTCGCCTGCTTGATCGTCGCCTTCAATCTTATTGCCGATGTCATTTACGGCATACTCGACCCGCGTATCCGGTACACCTAGAGCGCAGTGGCCAGTTGTCACTGGGCTAACAGGCCAGGCACCGCGAACTGCTGGCCACAGGATTGATTATGGCCGTAGGCACGGAAACGGCATCCGCTGAAAGCCTCTCCTCAGAACTCCCGCAACGCCAGCATCGTACTTTGTGGGGGGATGTATGGCTGCGCTTTCGCCGCCACAATCTGGCAAACATCGGTGTAGTCGTGCTTGTCTTACTGGTGATAGGCGTCCTCGCCGGTCCTCTCATCTACACGGTCGACCCGGAATACAGCTTCATCGTCGATGATATTGACTCGATCAATCAACCTCCTTCGGTAGAGTACCCGCTGGGCACGGACGACTTGGGGCGGGACACGCTGGCGCGCAACCTGTTCGGCGGGCGCATCTCGCTGGCAGTCGGCGTCGTCGCCATGTTCGTCTCCATCACTTTTGGCACGCTGGTCGGCGTGCTGTCCGGTTTTTTCCGCAGGCTGGACAATCCACTCATGCGCTTCACCGACCTGATGCTGGCCCTACCGAGCCTGCCATTGCTGCTGGTTATCATCATGCTTTTCCGTGATTCGCTCAAGGCATTGCTGGGCCCGGAACTGGGCATCTTCCTGCTCGTGGTGCTCGTTATAGGTATTCTGGGCTGGATGCCGACAGCGCGGGTCGTGCGGGGATCGGTATTGTCCATCAAGGAGAAGGAGTTCGTCGAGGCTGCGGTCAGCGTTGGGACGCGCGAGCCTGCGATCCTGTGGCAGCACATCCTGCCCAACGTCTTGAGCCCGATTATTGTGTCGGCAACGCTGGGAGTTGCTGCGGCGATACTGACCGAGTCGGCGCTTTCTTTCCTGGGCCTGGGTTTTCCTTCCAACGTACCTACGTGGGGGCGGCTGCTCTTCGAGAACAAAGATTTCATCACCCAGAATCCGTGGCTCGTCATCTGGCCCGGCTTGTTCATCTCCCTCACGATTCTCAGCATTAACTTCATCGGCGACGGCCTGCGCGACGCGCTCGATCCCCGCCAGCGCCGCTAGAGTTCAAGTTGCAACCAAGAGAGAGCGGTATCCTCAGGTACTTCCATGCCTTGCACCTACCGGCGCAGGCAACTGACTACCTTTCCCAGCACGAGGTCCATTGCGACCGGCCCAAATGATCGGCTGTCTGCACCGGCCGCGGCGTTGTCGCTGGCAAGTAAGACCCTTATCCCAGGGGCACCGCTTTCAGTACGGCTATCGATAACTGCCGCGACGCGCTTGACGATTTGCAGCTCGTTGTTGCGGGGATGGCGCGTTACGACAATTTCGTCCTCTTGCGGGCTTTGCGAACGGTAGGCGCGGGGATCCAGCATCACAACGGCGCCGGACGCAAGAGTCGGGGCCATCGAATCTCCGGTCACTCGAAAGAGCCGACGCTTGCGGAACAGCCACAGCGCCATCTCCCTCCAGCCACTTCGGGGTAGTTCCCCTTCCATTTCCCCCTCCAAAAGAGAGACCGGATCCTGTTATGGATCCGGCCGCTGTCCTTCAATTTACGTTGTAATCGGCCTGCGGGGTCAGACCGGTTCCGGATTACCCGGAATCAGGTAGCCACGTAGTAGGCTACATCCCGACCCTTGGTGGCCCAGTAGACGTTGTGGATGTCCTCGATGGCAGCCATCAGATCGTTGGCAGCATCAACGTCCACGCCCTGCTTGACCGCCGAGCAAAGCTTGGCAGCGTTCCAGAACTTTTCGTGCAGGTCCGGGTATTCACCCAGGTGCTCCGGCTTGAAGTAGTCGGTCCAGAGGATGAGCAGCTCCTCCTTGGCCAAGTGTGCCTGCTGTTCCTTGATGGCAACGAAGCGGCCATAGGTGTTGTGATCGGCAGACTCTGCTGGCCCGAGATCGATGATCTTCTTGGTCATCGACAGCGCTGCTTCTGCGGCGATACGTGCAGAGGCGGGGTCATAGACGCCGCAGGGGCCGTCACAGTGGGCGCTGACGGCTTCAACCGCGGTCTTGGCGATTAGCTGGGCAATGGCTTCCCTTAACATGTGGAATCCTTTCGGTGTTCGTGGAGGTCAGAAACTGTGATTCACTCTGAGTTGCTGCTGCAACTCCTAACCCGCTTGATATTCATGTTTGACCGCCGCGCGCCTGGCACGGTGCTGTCCGGAGATCATGTCCATAACGAGAGCTGCTCAATTCACGGTGTCGGACAGTTCTCTGTCCTTACAAGCAAGGAAGTATACCGAAATCAATGGAAAGAGTCAATTATTTGCACAAAGTTGGCCGCTCACCGCGTTGTGAACATGCGGCAGTTACCGGCTTGAAATTGGGTATACAGTTCCCGGAGCGCGTGGAAAGAGCTCAGTCCTGCAACTCGAAGATGTAGTGCCACTCATTTTCAATCAGTGTGCAACCCGCCAGCGCGTAGCCTGCGGCCAGGCAGGTTTCTGCGGCCTGGCGCACGAAGAAGCGCCAGTCAAAGAGCAGTGTGCCTCCGGCGCGGCGCAGATCGTCGACGTTGTCGGGTAAGGGAAGTGCGTAGGGACGGCCATCCGGCGACGGTGGATGGCCGTGGGGAGCCCGCGGCAGGCTGTTGCCGGAGGAATGTGTGCGTGCGCGCTGAAGAGAGCTTGAAGGCCATTCCGGCGTCGGGCGGTCGGCGCTAATCGCATTTCGCACGCGAGGGCTGTCCAGGTACCAGTCCACTTGAAACCGGTCGGTCGGCATGCCGGCGTTGAGGCTGTCCGTCATCTCGCCATAGACATTGCGCAGATAAGTAGTGCTGATGCCGCCGAGCCGGCTAGTATTCAGGCGGCCGTTCACTCTCTGCAGCGGATCAAAGGTCCACGTCACCCAGTCGGTCCAACCTTGGCGTAGCAACTCCTCCCTTTGGGACAGCTTCAGGCGCAGTCCGATTCCGCGGCCGTGCCATGTGGGCAAGACTCCCATGATATGGCTGCAGAACTTCAGCTTCCGCTCGCCGTTCGTGTCATAGCCGAATGCCGGCCAGCCGAAGGAAAAGCCGACCATCCCTTCCGTCTCCTCGGCGCCCCGTTCGACAAACGCCGCTTGCAGTAGACCGCCGCTCTTGGTCTGCGTGACCAGCACGTGGATTGACATGGTATCGCCATGCCCACCGCCCCAGACAAGGTCCTGGACCACTTGCACGCGACGACAGTCTTCAACTGATGTGACAGTGCGGATCTCAATTGAATCGCTCATCTGTCTTTTGTCTCGCTTTCTGTTGAGGCGGAATGTGGCATGCTTCTGCCGTTTCTCTGTTGCATCTACTTACTTTCTGTCGAAGCGAGCGACAAGCGTCGAACCCGGCTGATGGGGTTGAAGATCGACCGGCTGGACGGCCGCCAGACGATATCCTTCCTCTTCGAGGGCGGCCAGCGCCCGCGCCAGTCGCCCCGGTTCTTCGGTAATGAGCGCGCACCGACGAATGCGCATGCGTGTGAGCAGCGAAAACAGTTCCGGTTCAATGTGGCCGCCGGGCGGCGCGAGCAGGGCGGCGTCAAAATGGTATTGTCCGCGGCGCAGTTTCCGGATCGTGGGTAGCATCTCCCCGTGCCAGGCGTCGGCATTTTCGAGCCTTTCAAGATTGACGCGCAACGCGGCGGCAGGCAACTCTGCTTCTTCAACTGCGACGATAGTGGCGACCCTTTCGGACAGGACTGTGGCGCGAGCACCGATGCCGGCCCACAGGTCGAGAAGGTGCTCGAACGTCTTCAGTTCGAGCACCTCCGCTGCCACGGAAGACAGTACTTCATCGGCCAGAAGATGTCTGTCGCGGGCAGCGTCGCCAAGCGGGGGAAAGGCGGTAAGCTGATGCCCTTCCACTTGCAATCCGTAACTCCAGTCGCCGACAAGCAACTCCAACGTAGGGTCATTGGCTTCGTGGAGGAAGAAGACGTTCACAGGAAGGTCCAGTTCCAGGGTGGGTGGATCGTCGCTTTCGCTGTGCAGGATGAGTACGCCCTTCGCCGACTCGCTCAGGGAGCCAGACGTACCTCCTGCGGCGAGGGTAACGCGTTGGACGGTGATTGGTTCGGATTGCGGAGCGAGTTCATCTTCTTCTGCACTCTCGACTTCGTCCCAATCGTTTCGGAATCCTGCGAACAGTTCGGCCAGTTGCGGGTGGTGGAGAAGACAGGTGTCAATGGCTACAGGTTCCCGGTCGCGACCTGCGAGTGAGAGCTGTTGGGACTGTGCCATGTCAAATCGCATCTGTGTGAGAAATCCAAAGTCGAGCACGGCCGGAGCGGCCGGGGACTGTTCGTCAGCGTTTGCGCCAAGGGCGATGACGTCCGCTACCAGGTCTTCGGCGATTTGCCGGCTCTGCTTACGGGTTCCGCCGGGGTTTGCCTCGCGAGCCAGAATTCTGACAATGATTTCTCGCTTCATTGACAACTGGCGCTCGTAGTCGATATGCTGCCACAGGCAGCCTGAGCAACCGGCGCGGCGCCAGGACGAGTTTAGAAGACGTCCTTCGGCGGTAGTCACAGGATGTCGGAGACCGAAATGCGGACAGGGCGCTTCCACGCGATCCTGGCTGGTCTTCACAATCCGGCGAAGAGTACCGCGCTGCAGGCGATTTGACTCATGCGTGATCTCAACTTCGACCGTTTCGCCCGGGATAGCGTCGGCGACGAAAACAGCCCGGCCGTCCTCGTCGCGGCCAACGGCTTCGCCTGTCTCGGCTACGTGAGTAAGTTCGATCGTCAGAATAGAGTTCATCGCTGAATTCTACCCGCTGACTGAGAGACACGCCAAGCCGGGGAAGAAAACGGCTGGCACGCAACTGCCGGCCGTCGGCATTAGGAGAACTGGAAGCACTACTGTGAAAATGGTAGTGGGCCGAATTTGTCAGCAAAACAGTTTGCTCCCGCAAACGGCCTGTCCGCGCAAGGCCGCGCAGTCTCGCCACGCTTTTCCTCTGTCGATCGGATCAGACCCTAACCACTGGCCTCTTAACCCCCCCCCCCCCACGCGCCCCAAACACCCCCAACAAAACCCCACCAGGAAGGGCAGGTATAATGACGTGGGATTAAAAACAAAAACCCCACCACCCGAACCGGAGAGGTGGTGGTGTG
>VXRG01000025.1 GCA_009838625.1 Caldilineaceae bacterium SB0664_bin_27 | reverse complement strand
CTGGCATGAAATCCCCATCTGACCTTCTTCGCCCCAAATCTGGTCTGCACCCCCCGAAAGTCGATCTCTTGATACTTTGATCGGCTGCCATTATAATGTGCCTGGCTTGCTGAACATTTACTCCTCCCGAATATCGCGTGCAGGTAAACGCGTTTTCTCCACAGTTGGCGAAGGCAGTGCGGTACCTGCCAGGCCGACCCTTTCCCTGCACACGGGTAGCATTGCATTGAAGCAAAGAGAGCAAGCGCTGGTTGACTGATCCTCTTGAGGTATCCCGCATGTCCGACCGTACACTGTCAGAACTGTTGAAGGTGGAAGCGCGCCGCCTTGGATTCGACTTCTGTCGCATTGTGAAGGTGGGCGAGCCGCCCCATGCCGAGTTTTTCACCCGCTGGCTGGATTTGGGCCGCGCCGGCGAAATGGAATACCTGGCGCGCAATCTGGAAAAGAGGCGAAATCCGGCTTTGCTTGCAGAGAAAGGCCCACCCTTCCGATCACTGATTGTCTTGGGTGTCGACCATCATCGTTTCGATCTGGCGCCTGAAATCCTGAATGACCCGGCACGCGGCATCATTGCTCGTTACGCCTGGGGGGACGACTACCACGAGGTTGTTCGTCCTCTGCTTTATGCGCTTGACGGCTGGCTACGCGCCAAGACCGGCCGCTCGACATTGGGGAAAGGGCTGGTGGACACGGGTCCTGTTCTGGAGCGGGACTGGGCGCACAGGGCCGGCATTGGTTTTACAGGCAAAAACTGCTGTACGATTCACCCCAAAAGAGGAAGCTGGCTCTTTCTGGCAACGCTGCTCGTACCGGAAGGGCTGGCCTGCGATCCGGCGGCCGTCGCGGTCCATCCCTCTGATTCCTTTGTGGAAGAAACGCTGGCAGGTCTGCCGGCAGACGGCGATTACGGGTCCTGGCAATTGCGATGGGACAATAGGTTGCCGTCAGGAAAGGGTCAACGCGGCGCACTTGAAATCGAGGAAGAGTCGCGCGAGTTGCCGCTGGCGACCTGCGGCCATTGCACGCGCTGCCTGGATGCCTGCCCGACCGACGCCTTTGTCGGACCCTTTCATCTGGACCCGCAGCGGTGTATTTCCTACTGGACCATCGAGTCACGCCGGCCGATTCCCCGGCCATTGCGGCGCCTGTTCGGCAACCGGATCTTTGGATGCGATATTTGCCAGGAGGTGTGCCCATGGAACCAACGGCTTTCGGAGCGCACGCCGCTGATTAGAGAGCTGGAGGCGCAGCAGGAGCGAGTCTCGCCGCCGCTGCTGGAGGGGTTTGACTGGCGGATGCCCTATTGGCTTGAGCCGCGCGCTTTCGCCGAACGCTGGCGGCGGTCGCCGCTGAAGCGGGCCAAGAGGACAGGAATGCTGCGTAACGTCTGTGTTGCTCTCGGAAACTGGAAGGATCCGGCGGCGTTCGCAGGTTTGGAAGCAGCCATAGCCGACGAGGCTGCCCTGGCGCGGGGGCACGCGGCCTGGGGGCTGGGCGAGCTTCTGCGCCGCGGCAACGACATGCGGGCCGCGGCCTGCCTGGAATCCCGCCTTGCCGATGAGTCGGACGAGTGGGTGCGTGAGGAGATTGGATGGGCGCTTGGGCGGGGAGATGAAACTTTACCCACGGGCAGTCGTAGAGAAGAATACAGCCGCATTTCAGGACACTGAGTTGCTTTGCGTGGCAGTGTCTGCGACAAAGGAGAGCACCTATGGATATCGGACGAGCGCTGACCTACTTTTCGGAGGATGACCGCTGGGTCGAGAAGACGGCCATCGGCACGGGTTTGCTTCTGATCAGTTCATTGCTCCTTGTAGCGCTGATCGGCGTTCTGGGCTACTTTATCCTGTTCGGTTACCTGGTGCGCTTGCTCCAGAATGTGCGCGACGACGTACATCCTGTCTTGCCGGAGTGGGACCGGTGGGGTGATGACCTTGTTCGGGGGGTAAAGCTTGCATGCGTCTATCTGGTGTGGGCCCTGCCGATCTTTTTCGCTTCAGTACCAATGTTCATCATTGGGGCAGTTATTTCGGAGAACGTGCCTTACGGTGACGAAGACATTGGGGCAATCTTTATTGTGTGTTCCCTTTGTCTGCAGTTTCTGGTTGGAATCGTTTTCCTCGTCTTCCAACCTGGATTCACGATCGCCTTTGCCAGGAACGAAACGATAAGCGATGGCCTTCAAGTTTCCGATATCTGGGACTGGACCCGCGACAACATAGGCAATGTCGCGATAGTCGCGATTCTCACTGTAATTGCCAGCATGATTATTACGACGGTCGGCAGCATTGTGGGACTGATTCTGTGTGTTATCGGCGCGGTAGTGACCGTACCGTTGTCGCAGTTGATCATCTACTACTTCCAGAGCCACTTGTACGGCCAGCTTGCGCGAGTTGCAGGGGAAGGCTCCGGAGGAGGCGGTTTTGGCGCCAGTCCCGTCAGGGAACCAGATACCGGTTGGACAGCTGAACCTGTCGAAAGGCCTGAGACCACTGCTGAGATTGTTCCACCGGCAGTGTTTGATCCCCAGGAAGAACCGGAGCCGTCCGTGGAACCCGATTCCCTCGCCGAGTCGGAGACTCCGGAAGAATCTGTGCAACCAGAGGAGGATGTTAAGCCAGACGACGACAATCAGTCTGAGGAGGATGAACTACCTTCGGAGCCGAAGAGCCCTTAGGGAAAGGTTGCCTACTGGTTAGGCATTGCACTCAAATTGGACAAGCCCGTGCGAGACTGTGTTATTTCGCACGGGCTTCTTTTTTCGCATTAGCAAGAGCCGGGCCGGATAACTGCAAAGTGAGCACCGAATCGGATGAGCTCATTCCCCGACCATCGCTATTGGGTCACAATGGAATCTCAAGCCGACTTCAGCCGGAACACGACTTGTAATCGTTTACGATTTGCACGAAGAAGCGGTGCCAGCGGAGATCGCCAGTGAGTTCGGGGTGGAATGCAGTCGCCAGAACTGTTCCTTTGCGGACAGCGGCGATCACGGAATCGGCTTCATCCGGCAGGGAGGCGACGGTCGCCAGAGTCTCCACGCCTTCAGCTACTGCGGTAATGGCGGGCGCCCGAATGAAAACTGCGTGGAAAGGCGTATCTCCCAGGACCGGTACGTCGAGGTCGGCCTCGAAGCTATCGACCTGGCGGCCAAAATAGTTGCGATTGACTGTCACGTCCAGACCACCGATCAGCGCCTGACCGCCCAGTTTCTGGCCGGTCGCGTGCTCAGCCAGCAGAATCATTCCGGCGCAGGTACCCCAAGTAGGCCGACCTCCGTGGACCCATTGACGCAAGGGCTCAACGAGGCCCCAGCGCTCAGCGACAAGCCCCATGCTAGTGCTCTCTCCGCCCGGAATAATCAGTCCGTCCAGGTCGTCGAGCTCTCCTGCCAGACGCACCTCCACAGCTTCGACGTTGAGGCGCTTCAGCATGGCGATATGTTCGCGGAAGGCACCTTGAAGCGCGAGGACTCCCAGACGGACTTCGTTCATGGCATTCCTCTCAAGAGGCTCATTTGGGATGTCCTTGCGGCGGTCGAGTGAAGGCGTGACAGAGGCTCGTACTGGGACTTTGTGCTAAGAGAAAGTTGATTGAGGAAACTGCACTCTAGGACACTCGATTCTCTCAGCAGAGGGTGACGCCGTATGCGGCGGCAGAAGACACGGTCTCTCCTGCCGCCGTCATGTACAGTATTGAAGATTCGAGCGACTCGCTCGCTACCAACCCCGCTCTGCCAGCTTCTCGGCTTCTGACAGTTCGGTTACGTTGATGCCGACCATCGGCGCGCCCAGATTTTCACTCACCTCAGCCAGAATGTGAGGGTCGTTGAAGTGCGTAACGGCCTGAACGATGGCATGGGCGCGCTTGGCAGGGTCGTCGCTCTTGAAAATGCCTGAGCCGACGAAAACGCCATCCACACCCAACTGCATCATTAGCGCGGCATCCGCCGGCGTCGCCACACCACCAGCCGCGAAGTTCACGACCGGCAACCGATTCAGCTCCGCCGTTTCCTTCACCAGTTCGTACGGCGCCTGAATTTCCTTTGCGAAGGTGAACAGCTCGTCTGCATCCATCCTGTTGATGCGGCGGATAGCGCCGTTTACATTTCGTGCATGCCGGACAGCTTCGACGACATCGCCTGTCCCCGCCTCGCCCTTGGTGCGGATCATTGCGGCGCCCTCGGCGATACGGCGCAGGGCCTCACCCAGGTTGCGGCAGCCGCACACAAAGGGAATGGTGAAACTGTGCTTGTTGATGTGATGACTTTCGTCGGCGGGCGTCAGGACTTCGCTTTCGTCGATATAATCGACGCCAAGCGCCTCCAGGATCTGGGCTTCAACAAAGTGGCCGATCCGTACTTTTGCCATCACTGGAATGGTGACAGAGGCCATGATCTCTTTGATCAGCCGCGGGTCGCTCATGCGCGCAACCCCGCCATCTTTGCGAATGTCAGCGGGAACGCGTTCAAGGGCCATGACGGCACAGGCGCCGGCTTCCTCCGCAATGCGGGCCTGGTCCGCCGTGACCACGTCCATAATGACGCCGCCCTTTAGCATCTGTGCCAGACCGGCCTTTACAGCGAAGGTTCCCCGTTCCACCTGACCATCTCTCTGCTGTCCATTTTTCGTACTCATAGGTGTGTGCCTCCTTTGTTGCCACAACGGGACAGATTTGTCTCCTGCTGCGCAGAAAGGCTGTACACCGACAGCCGATTCTGTTCAACTCCTTGCGCTCGAATTTGACTTCTGCTATTGTAGTCAAAAGCCCCCTGTTTTTCCAACTTCACAAAAGCGGTATCTCCAGATTGAAGGGTCTGTCCAAGAGATCTGTGATATAGCCCGGAAGTAGAAGGAGGCGGTTGGGCAACGTTTACAACAGTGGTTGGCGTTCTATTGTGCAGAATGACCATAGGATTTGCGGCTTGGTTTCGGCGATGATTGGATTGTAGCCAAAGGGGTTCCCATCCGGGGGCCTCTTCATCGAC
The DNA here is from genome assembly GCA_009838625.1 of Caldilineaceae bacterium SB0664_bin_27. GTDB lineage: Bacteria > Chloroflexota > Anaerolineae > Caldilineales > Caldilineaceae > Bin5. Next base: position 18,177 of record VXRG01000025.1, on the reverse strand, counting down.
TTAACCCCACGATCATCTTTTCGGACAGCGGGTTCTGCCTGCAACAGGAGGAAACGGGCATATGGATGGAATCAACTCTGGAGATACTGCCTGGATCATCGTCGCCACCGCTTTGGTGCTGATGATGACGCCGGCGCTGGGCTTCTTTTACGGTGGGATGGTACGCCGGAAGAACATCCTCTCCACTCTCAATCTCAGTTTCATTACGATTGGCCTCATCAGCATTCAGTGGGTCATCATAGGTTACACCTTGGCATTTGGCACGAGCGTCGCCGGGCTGGTGGGCGGACTCGATTACATTGGTCTGTCCAATGTCGGGGTGGAGGCAATGGAAGGTCTCTCTATACCCCATCTGCTGTTTGCCGCATTTCAGATGACCTTCGCCATAATCACGCCCGCACTGATTTCAGGGACGTTTGTGGAACGCATTCGCTTCAAAGTGTACCTGGTCTTTGCGGTCTTATGGGCGACGCTCGTCTATGATCCGGTCTGCCACTGGGCCTGGGGCGGCGGCATCTTTGCGCGCTGGGGCGCGTTGGACTTTGCCGGCGGGACGGTCGTGCACATTACGGCTGGTTTTTCGGCACTGGCATTTGCGATGGCGATTCGCAAGCGCAAGGGGTTCGGGCAAGTTGCAATTGAACCGCACAACATCGCGTTCACAGTTTTGGGTGCGGGGCTACTGTGGGTCGGCTGGTTTGGCTTCAACGGCGGCAGCGCGCTAGCGGCTGACGGCCTGGCTGTACAGGCCCTGGTGAACACGAATACGGCTGCTGCGGCCGCGGCAGTTGTCTGGATGTTTTTATCCTGGCGCGACAATAAGCCAAGCGTCCTGGGTATCGTGACAGGAGCTGTTGTGGGTCTGGTCGCGATCACGCCGGCTGCCGGTTTCGTCACGCCGATGGCCGCGCTCCTGATCGGCGCTATTGCGGCGCCCGTCAGTTACTACAGCATCGACCTAAGAGAGAAGAAAGGCCTTGACGAAAGCTTGGATGTATGGGCCTGTCACGGGATGGCCGGCACTTGGGGAGCGCTGGCAACCGGGCTGTTCGCCACTGCTGCCGTCGGGGGAACGGATGGCCTTTTCTATGGCAACCCCACACAGTTCGGCATCCAGTTGATGACCGTAATTGTGACAATCATCTACTCGTACATCATTACGTTCATTCTGACCAAGATCCTGGACGCGGTTTGGGGACTGGCCGTAACAGAGCAGGAAGAAGAGATTGGTCTGGACATCAGCGAGCATGGCGAGCGCGCCTATGCGTGACTAGCGAGGCAAGGTAGTGAAGTTGGAGGCTCCGAAGAATTCGAAGAATATGAAGTAAGCGAAGAGAGCGAGAGTAGTGAAGGCAATGAGAGTAGTGAAAGTAAAGAGTCCTAAACTCCTTCTTGCTTCAGGGTCGTGCGGCTGGCCGCACGGCCCTACTCAAAACTGCGAAACACTCCTCTTTCGAAGGAGGAAGAGGAGAGATGCTCAAGAAGGTTGAAGCCTACATTCGACTCGAGAAGTTGACTGACGTCAGGTCGGCATTGGTAGAGATCGGCGTTCCCGCCATAGATACAGTCGAGGTGCAGGGACACGGCAGGCAGACCGGCATCAAGTTGGCCGGACGGCAAAGCAGTTACATAGTCGATACGTTACCCCGTCTTCGACTGACCGTAGTCATAAGTGAGGAGGACGTCGCCCAGGTCGTAGAGACGATCAGAGAGAATGCCGCTACGGGAAGGCAGGGCGACGGCGCCATCTATATCTGTCCGGTGGACAATATTGTGCGAGTAAGCACCGGAGAAGTTGGGACCGATGTGCTGGTCTATGAAGGTGACATCGACATTCAAGGATTCCTCTCGCCTCCCCCTGATCTCAGCGACTTCTTTGCGTTCTTCCTGGAAAGGAAGTACAGAATTGATGAATGAATCGACTCTTTGCTGCCACGTGAAGCAAGAGTTCCTTTCAACACACAGGAGAATGGGCGGTGTTCAAAAAGATCGAAGCGTACATCCGACATGAGAAGCTGGACAGTGTCAGGCTGGCTCTAATTGAGATTGGTGTCCCCGCTATCGATACTGTCGAAGTCCAGGGGCACGGCCGTCAGAGCGGAATCAAGCTGGCCGGGCGGCACAGCACTTACGTAGTCGACACTTTGCCCCGTATTCAGATGAATCTCGTTGTAAGCGAGGAAGAGGTTGGACAGGTGGTGGAGACCATTCAGAGGACGGCGGCTACCGGAACGCAAGGTGACGGCGCCATTTTCATCTGTCCGGTGGAAAACATCATCCGTATCAGCACAGGAGAAGAAGGGGACGACGCGCTCGTATACGAGGGCGAGATAGATATCTCCGAACATCAGACCGGTAGAGAACAGTAGAATCGTTTCCCGATAACGGGCTGGCCGGTCTCTGCCGGCACTGCGACCGGGTTCAAACTGCAACAGGTCCCATTTTCTTCCGGAGCAGCTACGGCAGCGGCTGGCTTCCGTCGTTATCGCTCGTTGAGCGGGTTGCGTTTTTCCCAGAATCGTACGACCAGCGACAGTCCAATCGTCATTACCAGATAGAGGAAGGCGACGACGTTATACGTTTCGAAGAAGCGGAACGTACTGGTTGCGTAGAGCCTGCCCAGCTGGGTGATGTCCTGCACGCCCAGAACTGAGACCAGCGCCGAGTCCTTCAGCATGGCGATGAAGTCGTTACCCAGCGGCGGCAGGACTCGCCGAATTGCTTGCGGCAAGATCACATAGCGCATGGCCTGACCCCGGCTCATGCCGAGGCTGAGCGCCGCCTCCATCTGGCCCCGTTCCACGCTCTCGATTCCTGCCCGAAAGATTTCAGCGATAAAGGCGCTGTAGCCGATCACCAGCGCCAAAATGGCGCGGCTGGTAAAGGAGAGCTGGCGGATGCCGAACTCGGCCAGCGGCCTCCCCATCAGGCCTAATCCCAGGTCCTGCAGTTCACCACCCACCCAGTTGAACAGATCCACGAGCCCCGGGGCGCCCACGAAGGCAATGTAAAAGAGAATCACCAACATGGGGACGCCGCGGATGATCTCCACGTAGAAGGACGCGGCCTCATAGATCAAGCGATTGCGGGACACGCGGGCCAGGCCGAAGGCCAGACCGACCAACAGAGCCATTCCAAAAGAGATCAGGCAGACGTACAGAGTCACGCCGACACCTTTGGATACGGCGTTGAAGATCAGATTGTAGTCTTTGTCTGCCAGCAGGCTCCAGAGGAGCAGCACGCCCAGTAGCAGCGCCAGAAGGAGCCAGTAGGGCAGGCGCGCGAAGTAGTCGGCTGGCGAACGCCGGTTCTGCCCTTGGGTGGTGTCACCTGCTGCCACGTTTGCGGAGATCTGTCAGGTATCGAGCAAAGGGAGAAAGGTCTTTTGTCGACAAAACTCCCTTCGCTCGAAATCGACTTAGTTCGGATCGTAAAGGAAGAACCACTTTACGTTCAGGTACTCATTGTGGCCGTCTGCCTTCATGGTGGCCAAGGCGGCGTTGAAGGGCGCAGTCCACTCGCTGCCTGGCGTGAAGATGAAGCCGAAATCCTCAGTTGCAAGCGCCTCGCCCACGATCTTTAGCTTCTCCGGGTTGGCCCCAATGTAGCCGCGACCCGAGGCGGCGTCCACCAGCACCATGTCGACATCTCCGGCGATAAGCGCCTGCACCGATGCCCCGAAGCTGTCGAGCAGTTGAATGCGCGGGTTCGCCTCGTCGCCGTCAAGAATGTCGTACACGGCAGTATAGAAGCCGGTCGTACCCGCCTGCGCTCCGATCAGGAGCGACCCGTCAGCGGCGAATGCTTCGGGCGTATCGAAACGCTCCTCGCCGGCGCGAACAAGCATGAACTGCTGGCTGGTCATGTAGGCGTCGGAAAAGTCTACAACTTCGGCCCGTTCAGCCGTGATCGTGATGCCGTCCATGCCGACGTCGAACTGTCCTTCGGCGACGGCCTGGATCATCGCTTCCCACGAGGTGACCTGCCAGTTGACGACACAGTTGAGGCGGCGGCAGATCTCGTTGACCGCGTCATATTCCCAGCCGACGGCCTCGCCGCTCGCAGGATCGATGAAGTTGAGCGGTATGTAGTCGTTGCCCGTTACTGCCACTACCTCCGCGCCGCCCATGTCGGGCAGGCTGTCGTAGATGTCCGCGGCGTTGGGATCGGTGAGGAAAAACCAGCGGGTATTCAGGTAGGCCAGATAACCGTCCGCCTTCATGGTGGCCAAGGCGGCGTTGAAGGGCGCAGTCCAAGCGCTGCCGGGCGTGAAGATGAAGCCGAAATCCTCGGTTGCAAGCGCCTCGCCCACGATCTTTAGCTTCTCCGGGTTGGCCCCAATGTAGCCGCGACCCGAGGCGGCGTCCACCAGCACCATGTCGACATCTCCGGCGATCAGCGCCTGCACCGATGCCCCGAAGCTGTCGAGCAGTTGGATGCGCGGGTTCGCCTCATCGCCGTCAAGAATGTCGTATACGGCCGTATAGAAGCCGGTCGTGCCTGCCTGCGCACCAACTAAGAGCGACCCGTCAGCGGCAAATGCTTCGGGCGTATCGAAACGCTCCTCGCCGGCGCGAACCAGCATGAACTGCTGGCTGGTCATGTAGGCGTCCGAGAAATCTACAACTTCAGCCCGTTCAGCCGTGATCGTGATGCCGTCCATGCCGACGTCGAACTGTCCTTCGGCGACGGCCTGGATCATCGCTTCCCACGAGGTGACCTGCCAGTTGACGACACAGTTGAGACGGCGGCAGATCTCGTTGACCGCATCGTATTCCCAGCCGACGGCCTCGCCGCTTGCCGGATCGATGAAGTTGAGCGGTATGTAGTCGTTGCCCGTTACCGCCACTACTTCCGCGCCGTCCATGTCCGGCAGACTGTCGTAGACGACGTTGTGCATGCCGACAGGGGAAACGACACCTGAAGACTGCGCGCCGGAGTCACCAGATGCCGGGGAGGGCGCCGCGGGGACACAGGCGCTAAACGCCAGCGCCAGCAGCAGAGAGATGACCAGGGGGCGCAAGATCCCACCAATTAGCGTATTCATAGATTCTCCGTTCTGGTTTCGCGAGTGGCTGATCTGAATTGCGTTGCGCGTCCTCGAAATTCCGGTAACAGGTCTCAAACAGGCATCTGACGGCGTGTGTGAGCCCGGCCGACACGGGCAGTTTCCGGATCATGGCCGCCGATAACGCGCACGCCGGCGTCGATTCTTTGTGCGATTGTCTCTGCCGTTGCCGGCTGCAGAAAGGCAACGCCGTTGGCCTCGCATGCCGCCTGGACGCGATCACTCGCTTCCTGCATTTCGGGTGGGAATGTCGGCGGACGCTTGCGATAGCCCAGGGAGATGCTAAGGTCGCCAGGTCCCATTTCGGCAAATCCGATTCCGGGTACGGCCAGGATCTCTTCGATGCGAGGCAGGGCGGCGGCAGACTCGATCTTCAGGCCCAACAACAGCTCGCCTTCAGGGTTAAGGGGCCACGGGTCGGCCTTGTCGAGATAGGCGGCATAGTCGATGCCCCAGACGGCGGAAGCGGTCGGCTCCGAGCCGACGCCCCGACGGCCGGCTTGCAGTCCCTGACCTACACCGATGCGATTGATGGGATAGCGGCAAGATTCGACAAAAGCGGCGACCGCTTCAGGCGTCTCGGCCTGACACAGAAGAATGCCATGGACGCCACGCGCCAGAATCTGACGAAACTGCCATGCGTTGTAGCGGACGATGTCAGCTGCAGTTCCTTCGACGGGTGCCTCGACGATAACGGTGGGCGTACGATGCCCGCTGGCCGTTGGGCCGCCTTCCACAAGCCCCTGCATGTAGCTCTCCAGACCGCCCATGTCGAAGGAGCCGTGCTCCATCCCTACATTGATGTAGTCCGACCAGATCGCTGCATCTTCGAGGCCCTGTTCGTGTGTGAGAACGTGGCCGGTATGCCCGCCTGTGTAGTATATCGGCTGGCCCTGGTCCAGCAGCTGGATCGCTCGGTTAACACGGTTGGCCATGTAATATCTCCTGTGAGGGATGGGGCTTCATTGTTTTCCTGCCAGGTGGAAATTCGGTTCACTGCAGGTGCATTGCGCACGCGTCAATGATGAAAAAAGGGCGACTTATGTCTTTTGCCGGGGGATACGACAGGAGATTACTGTACGGCGCGATCACAGTTCAGCTGTCGCTGTCCTCGCAATCCACATTGAGCCACCCGGAACGGAAAGGCTGCGCGGAGTCGGTTTCCGGGTCGAAACGGTGGCGCCAAATGCAGCCATTGTCGTTGCCCAACAGATGGAGTGAAACCGAAGTGTCGGCGCTTGTCGTGCGCACGCGATGGATGTCGTTTTCCGGCAGCAGTTCGTAGAGGTCGCCCGGCCGCAGCATCTGGCGCACGGAGAGGGTCAACTTGGCGCGGGATTCGTCGCGGCCGTCGTCCTGACGGGTATAGACCTCCTCTTCCTGCTCACCCTTGTACAGACCGACAAGTCCCCAAGCCAGATGGTCATGCACGGGAGTCTGGGCCCCCGGGGGTACAACCAGGGCCGAAAAGGCCAGGCCGCCGTCGCCTGCACGATATAGCAACCACATGCCGATACCGCCGCCCATGCCGCTCTCAGTGGATGGTTGCTGGAACTTTCGCGGCAGCCAAGCGGGATCAGCCAGGAGACTAATGAAATCCGGACGTACAGCAGCAACGATTTTGTGTGGGTCCGATTCGCACGCCCGTGCGGCGTTTACAGCACTGATGAAGCGCCGCATTTGTGAATTGTCAAGCAGCCATTCGTCGGCATGGGGAGCAGGTGGGCGTGCCATGAGCGTCTCTACTCCTCCTCTTGAGACTGCGGCTCAAGTGAGAAATGAGCAAAGTGGAAGAAAGCCGTCGGCTCTATGTCGGTACGTTCTCCCAGATAGCGCCGGCGCTGCTCCTCGGGCGGTATCATCTCTACTTCAGTGTAGCCGTGCCGGGCCATCATGTCGCCTAGTGACTGCGGCGTAAAGTCGGTCAGCATGGGTTCTCCGCGGCGCGCCACGAAAGCCTCCATCTTTTCGCAGAGGGTCCGCCATTCCGTGGACATCATGTGTTTGGCGATTTTGAAGTCAAATACGATACGACTTCCTGGTGCAGACGTTGCCGCGAGCCGGTCCAGTGTATCACGTATGGCCTCTGGGGTGAGGTAGTATGTTACGCCAAGCCAGGAGTAGAAAGCAGGAATCTGGGAGTCGAAACCTGCCTTTTCGAGCTCCTCATCGAGCCGGTCAACTTCAAAGTCCACTGGAACGAAGGTGAGATTGTCAGGGATGCTTCCATTTGCCTTCAGAATGCGCTGCTTTTTCACGTCCTGTGTAGCCGGATGATCCACTTCAAAGACGCGAACTTTACCGGCAAGATCCATGCGGCGGAGGGCGAAAGTATCATGTCCGGCGCCGAGAATCACATACTGTTTCGTGCCTGAGTCGATCGCGTCAACCAGCTGGTCCTCAGTATAGCGTGAGCGAAGGACGATCGCAGGGTAGACCGGGCGGTAGACGCCCAAGATAACATCGCCAACAAGCCACTTGAACAGCCTGTACTTTGCCACTGCATGCCAAAAGGGCGTCAGCATATGCATTGCAAAGGTGTCCTCAAAAATGTGGGGCGGGTCGTGCCAGCGAAGATGCACAGCGCGGACCGTCGCGACAAGAACGGCTGTCTTGCTCGTATCCTTAGAGCGACTGCGAGTAGTACTTTCCGAATTCGTCATAGTTTGACATCTCCGTGGCTTGGCGGCCTCGGGGGCAACAGGTCTGTTATTCCTGGGCGAGAGCAGTTCAGAATTCCATCCTTAAGGGCGGAGTAGTAACAGGAGATGGTTTCATAGTAACATAAAGGCAGGGCTGTTCTCAAACCATATTTGAAATCAAATGGGCCCCGTCGCGGGTTTGGATGGGTCGCTAATTTTCGTCCTGCTGAAAGCTACCTAATCCAATCACGTGACATCAGTGTATTCTTCCATACGGCGAGCAGGCTCGAACTTGAGTCTTGCAATGGGCCGCTTGGAAGTCCTCGCACTGAAAGCAATCCGCCGGGAGGGCGTTCGATGAACAACATTCCACTGAGGGAGATTGGCAGCACAGGGACTTCGGTCACGCAGTTCGGGCTGGGTACGGCGCCCCTGGGAGACCTGTTCGAGGCGCTCGACGAAGGTGCAGCACAAAACGTGTTGCAGGCCGCCTGGGACGTCGGCGTTCGCTTATTCGATACATCTCCTTTTTACGGGAATGGCAAGAGCGAACACCGCGTCGGCCACTTCTTGCGACAGAAACCGCGTGATGAATATGTGCTTTCGACCAAGGTAGGGAGGGTCTTCCACCCTGCAAGAGATCTTGAGACTTTTGACCCTGGTCCCTTCACAGGGGCATTGCCTTTCGAATTCACGGTCGACTACAGCTATGACGGGATCATGCGTTCGTACGAAGACAGCCTGCACCGGCTCAGCCTGCCCAATATTGACCTGTTGGTTATTCACGACCTGGATTTCTACTTTTACGAGACAGAGGCCCGCGTGAACGCTTACCTCAACCAACTGTTCACCAGCGGTTGGCGTGCGCTCGACGAACTGCGACGTCACGGGCTCATAAAGGGTGTTGGCGCGGGAATCAATGAATTGGGGATGATACCCCGTTTTCTCGATCTGGTGGAACTCGACTTTTTTCTTGTCGCCTACGGGTATAACCTGCTCACTCAGGAGATGCTGGAGGAGGAGTTCCCCCTTTGCGATCAGCAGGGAATCAGCGTCATTGTGGGCGCAGTTTTTGCATCAGGAATCCTGGCCACCGGCGCTGTGCCCGGCGCACATTACTTTTACGCTCCTGCCTCGCCGGAGATGATGGAGAGGACCGACCGTATCGAGAAGATCTGCAATCGATATCAGACGCCGCTACCTTGCGCCGCGCTGCAGTTCCTGACGGCCAACCCTATTGTGTCGGCCATCATTCCCGGCGCGCTCAAGGTTGCCCACGTACAGGCCAACTTCGAAATGCTCCAGAAACCGGTCCCGGAGGAACTGTGGAGCGCGCTAAAGTCCGAGGGGTTGCTCAGGGAGGATGCCCCAACTCCCTGAGAGCCTATGGGCTGAGAGTTTATGGGACAACGGAGAGAAGCTGGACCGAGGCGTTGCTTACCCAGTCAAGAACCGCGCTGGGATAGACACCTATCCAGACGGTAACGACTGTACAGATTAGCAGGCTGGTCTGCAGCGCCATTGGCACTTCCAGGGTCCCGCCTTCACTTTCGCTGGTGAAGAACATCTCTCGCACCACGCGCAGGTAGTAGAAGGCAGCGATACCGGCATTTATCATGCCAATTCCGGCCAACCAGAAGTACTGGCGCTGGATGGCTGCGCCGAAAACGTAGAATTTGCCGAAGAATCCACCTGTAAGAGGAATGCCTGTAAGACTGAGCAGGAAGACGGTAAACATGACCGCCAGCCAAGGCGCCCGCATGATCAGACCCCGGTAGGCGCTGATATGCGTACTGTCGACCGTCTCTTCGAGTGCCATGACCACCAGGAATGCGCCAACATTCGTGAACAGATAGGCGAAGAGATAGAGAAGTACCCCGTTTAGACCATCCATCGCGCTGGGCGAGGATGACGTCACCGCAACCAATCCCATCAAAATGTAGCCGGCCTGGGCCACGGAGCTGTAGGCGATCATGCGTTTGACGCTGCTCTGCCGAAGCGCGGCCAGATTGCCCATTGTCATGGTGATGATGCTGAAAGCAGCCAGAATCGGCACCCAGTTGAGTTCAAATGAGGCCATGGCCACAATAAAGAATCGGGCCAGCACGGCGAAGGCCGCGGCCTTGGAGGCGGTGGAAAGATAGGTGGCGACCGGCGTAGGTGAACCGTCGTAGGTGTCCGGCGCCCACTGGTAGAAGGGCGCCAGGCTTGCCTTGAAGCCCAATCCTGCCAGGATGAGAAGCATTGCCGGCAGGGCGGCAAAGGCCAGCCCGCTAACTTCCGTGGATTCACCAAGGATTTCGGAAAACGAGGCTGCAATGTCGTGAAGGTAGAGAGATCCCGTTGCGCCGTAGAGCAGGCTGATGCCGTAAAGCATAACCGCCGAGGCGATCGACCCGTAAAGGAAGTATTTCAGACCAGCCTCGTTGCTGCGCCGGTTTTCGCGCAGGAATCCGGCGAGCATGTAACTGGTAATCGACAGGAATTCGATGGCGAGATAGATGAGGACCAGGTTGTTTGCGCTGGCGGCGATGCTCATCGCCAGGCTGACCATCAGAAAGAAGGTCCAGAATTCGCCCTGATTGCCGGAGCGGCGGTTCATGTAGCGCCCGCCGGCGATGGTCGTCAGGATCATGCCGGAAAAGATCGTGACTTTGATGAAGCTGCCGAAGTTGTCGATCGTCATCATCGAGTAGGCGATCTTCGGTCCGGCTTCCGGATCGGAGATGTTCAGCTGCAGGACGGCGGCAACGAGGGCTGCGGTCAGGAAGAGGGCTGCCAACGCCATGTAGCTCAGCCCCGATTTCTTGCCCACACCGGGATCGTAGGCCAGATCCAGGCAGAAGATAAAGAGGCCGCCGATGAGAAGTATTATTTCGGGTGCGATATATCCTAAGTCGCCCACGGATTGTTCTCCATGTAGCAGTGACGGAAGTCGTTCTGCTGCTGTCGGTCTATCGTGCCGCGGCCAGCAGCAGAGTACAGGTCACTGCAGGGTTCAGCCGAGATTCTGCACAAAGGCCAGGAGCTCCCGCGCAGACTGATTGAAATAGCTCACCAGTGGCGTCGGGTAGATGCCGATCAGGAACATCGCCGCGACCAGGGGCCACATCGTCACTTTTTCAAAGCCGACCATGTCGGTGGGGCCGTCGGCGTGCTCACCTTGCACCGTCGTCCAGTGCGAGTGTTTGCTTGGATCATACTCGCCCAGGAAGACGTTCTGGATGATTCGATAGAGAATGTAAACGGCGGTGATGACGATGCCGATCGTGCCAAAGGCGGCCCAGTAGGGCATGATGGCAAAAGCCCCGCGGAAGGTGAACAGCTCCGCCCAGAAGCCGGCCAGGCCCGGAAGCCCGAGGCTGGCGAAGGCCGCAACCAACATGAGACCGTAGAAGTGGGGCGTCCTGGTCGCCAGGCCGCCGAATCTCGCCAGGTCGCGCGTATGCGCCCGCTCGTAGATGATGCCAACGAGAAAAAACAGCGCGCCGGTGATGATGCCGTGATTGAACATCTGGAGGGCAGCGCCGTTGAGGGCCATCGCCGCGCTGTCCTGAATGGCCTCCCCTGTGAGGCCAAATCTGTTGACCGCGCCATCCAGTGCATCGGGCGTCATTACTGCGGCCGCCGCACCGATTCCCAGCATCACGTAACCCATGTGACTTACGGAGCTATATGCAATCAGCCGTTTCAGGTCGGTCTGGGCCACGCATACGAATGCGCCGTAGACGATTGCGATTGCTCCCAGCCCCACAATCCAGGTGGCCCAGTAGACGGAGGCCTCGGGAAAGCTGGGCAACATAATGCGCAACATACCGTAGGCGCCCAACTTCAGTAGAACGCCTGCCAGAATTACCGAGCCGGCCGTGGGCGCCTCTGTATGGGCGTCGGGAAGCCAGGTGTGGAAGGGGAAGCTCGGAACTTTGAAGGCGAACCCCAGGAAAAAGCCCCAGAACGCAAGGCTGGCCAGCGTCAGGTTACCGGCGAAGGGCTGGGCCGCAGCCGCTTCAACGATGTCGAAGGTCCCCGTTGCGAAGTAGACCCCCAGGATCGCAAGCAGCATCGCCACCGAGCCCACCAGGGTATAGATGAAGAACTTGGTGGCCGCGTATCCGCGATTTTCGCCGCCCCAGATTCCAATGAGAAAGTACATCGGCACCAGGCTGATTTCCCAAAATACGTAGAAGAGAACGTAGTCCAGGGCCAGAAAGACGCCTATCATGCTGAATTCCAGCAGGTGCATCAGAAAGAAGTATTCCTTGACGCGCTCGTTGATGACGCCCGCGCTGTAGTACAGACTCAGTGTGCTGAGCAGAGTAGTCAGGAAGATCAGGGGAATGCTCAGCCCGTCGACACCGAGATGGTAGCCGGCATTCAGCTGTGGAATCCACTTGGCGAACTGCTCAAACTGCATTCCTCCCATGTCGGAGTCATAGGCAAAAAGCAGATAGACGCTGAGGGCAAGAGGGAGCAAACTGGCCCAGATCGAGAGCTTCTTTATGAAGCTGTCGCTGCTGCCAAGCAGGATGACCAGGAGCGCCGACACCAGCGGCCAGAAGAGCAGTATTGTCAGGACGATTGAATCAGGTGATTCCATGAAGCCGTCTCCACGCAGAGTTTTGGTTAAGGCAGTAGTGGCGAACCGGGTCCGGGGCCGCTCGAGGCGGCGCGGTTCCTCACACCAAAGTAAGAATCATGGGTAGCACGTTCAAGAACAGCCAAACGGCCAGGATCAACATACCGAAGAGCAGGTAAGTCTGGACGCGACCGTCCTGCAAGAGACGGGCGATGTGCCCGGCTTGATCGGAGATCCAGCCGACGCCATCAACGAAGCCGTCAACGACGAATCTGTCAAAGGCAGAGGTGAGATCGCCGATCCGAATGGCAACTCGTCCCACACCGTTGACAACCCAGTCTATAATCCATTCGCGGTCGAAAAGGGCCAGGAAGCGGCTCAACCACATTGTGATCAGCACGATCGTGCCGTTATACAGTTCATCTATCCAGTACTTGCGATGCCACATCCACCAGATGGGACCGAGAATCCGCGCGACGGGATCGGTCTGACCCTCCTTCAACCCCTGTCCATAGACAAGGTAGCCGGCTGCAAGGCCGCCAAGCGCGACCACAATAGAGACTGCCAGCGGCACGAAATTGAAGTCCGGATGATGCGGGTAGAGGTGCATGTACTTCATGTAAGGTTCGAGGAAGTGGGCGATCCAATTGGGAACGGCGCCGCCCAGAACAGGGAATGCCTCAGGAATGCCGAACCACCCGCCGGCAATGGCGAAGATGCTGATCAGAATCAGCGGTGTCGTCATGCTGGCGACGCTCTCCGGCGCGTGCGAGGCTCCCTCCGTGCGCGCCCGTCCAAGGAAGGTCAGCCCGATCTGCCGCATCGTATAGAAGGCGGTCAGGAAGGCGGACAAGGCCAGCGTCCAGAACACCCACTGATGGTTGCCATCCCAGGCGAAGGCCAGGATCTCATCTTTGGACCAGAAGCCGGATGTAAACAGTGGAAAGCCGGAGAGAGCCAGCCCGCCAATGATGAAGGTCCATCCAGTGCGGGGCATCCTGGACAGTAAGCCGCCCATGTTGCGCATATCTTGCGCGTCTTCGGTGTCGAGCACGCCATCGGCGCGGGGGACGATATATTCAGCATGGCTATCGCCATGGTCGTCGTGTGCGTGCTCATGCGCGTGATGGTAGCCATGTTCCACGCCGTGAATCACGCTGCCTGATCCGAGGAACAGGAGGGCTTTGAAAAAGGCATGGGTGAGCAAGTGGAAGAGGGCGGCGACATAGGCCCCCATGCCGATGGCGGCTACCATATATCCGAGCTGGGAGATCGTGGAATAGGCCAGCACCCGCTTTATGTCCCACTGGGCGACGGCGATTGTCGCCGCAAAGAGGGCCGTAAACGCGCCGATGAAGGCGACGAACTGCAGCGTTTCGCCGGATACTTTTCCGGAGAACTCGTAAATCGGGAACATCCGAACCAGCAGGAAGACACCGGCTGAAACCATTGTGGCCGCGTGGATCATGGCGCTGACAGGTGTCGGCCCTTCCATGGCATCCGGCAGCCAGATGTGCAGCGGGAACTGGGCACTCTTGCCGATGGCGCCGCAGAAGATGAGCACACCGATGAGCGAAATCCAGTGGACTTCACCAAAGAGAGGCAGGTCAACAAGTGTTTGGGCGAGCTGATCCAGATTTGTCTTGGTAAAGAGCTCGCTGAAGCGCAGAGTGCTCGGCTCGCTGCGCACGTACAGCAGGATCAGGCCGATCATGAGGAGGGCGTCGCCGATGCGGGTGGTAATGAACGCCTTCACCGCAGCTGCCCGCGCCGAAGCCTTCTCGTACCAGAAACCGATCAAGAGATAGCTGCACAGCCCCATCACTTCCCAGAACACAAAGAACTGGAGCAGATTATTGGCGACGACCAACCCCAGCATACCTGTGGCGAACAGACAGATGTAGGCCATGAAGCGGCTGTAGCGGGGGTCTTTGCCCTGCGCGTATGCGGTCGGGTACTGCTCTGCCTTGAGATGGTGGGGGAAACTCATGTAGCCGCTGGAGTAGATGAATATCATCAACACCAGGAACGGCACCATGAAGAGCATCAAGGCATTGGCCGGGTCAACCGCGTAACCGATGACAAGCTCGGTGGCGCCGGTGGGAATTGCGTATATTGCCTCGTCCACCGGATGGTCGCCGAAATGGTCACGGAAGAATGAAGCAAAGGCGATTCCCCAACCCAGTACACAGCTGATGAGGGCCGAGCCGATTGCGGTCAGCGCGCTGCCGCGTTTGTTCTTGTTGAGAAAGAGCAGGATCGCCAGGAATGCCAGGAAGGGAGGAATCGGCACAACCCAGGTGACGCTGAAAAGTCCTTCCATAGAAAAGCCTCAGTCTAAAGTGAAAACCGGACGTTCATCCGTAGTCAGTTCAGGTTTCAGTCCCGATACCTAACCGGTCGCTTCGCCTCGAACGAGATTGGCGAACACATATCCCACGAGCAGGCCGGCAAACGCAAAGGCGAACAGCCACAGATCATTGTCCAGCCCTGCGCCCGAGCCGATGCCTACAAAGATGACTGCCCCCACAAGAGAGATGACCAGGCGAAAAGATTGCGCTTTCTTGTGATGACGGGCCTTCTCCAAGAGTTGTGCTGCGTCGCCATAGTCGGGTTTATGCTTTATGATTTCCTTGAGGGCATAGACTGCGCCCGTGTAGTTTCCGCTCGCCATCTTCTCCTGTGCGAGCTGGTAGAGAAAACTGCACTGCTCTTCAAGTGTCCCCGTCAGCTGCTTCCTGGCCACCTTTACCTAGAGATCTCCGCACACGACGCCGCCATCCCTGCACGGGCCGGTTCAGCCTGAAAGAATATCCAACTCGTCGACATCGATGGTGCGCCGCTCACGATAGACTGCGATAATCAGGGCCAGTCCCACGGCGGCCTCGGCAGCGGCCAGACCGATGATAAGTACGGCGAAGGCCTGGCCTGTCAGATCCTCCATCGGGCCGACTCCGTGCCGCCAAAAAGCCACAAGGTTAATGTTGGCGGCGTTGAGCATCAACTCGATGCCCATGAGCATGGCGATAGCGTTGCGCCGGGCAAGTGCGCCGTACAGGCCGCATGAGAAAAGGAATGCGGCGAGCATCAGATACCAACTGAGCGGAACCATAGATCAACCCCAAACAGATGCGGTAGCAAGTAGTCGGTAATCAGTCATTGCGGATAACCGAAATAGTTCAGATTGTGCCCTAGCGGTCGCGTGCCAACATGACGGCGCCGACCAAAGCCAAAAGCAGCAGCAGCCCCAGAACTTCGAATGCGATTACGTAGGTAGTTACAAACTCCCTGCCCAGTGCACCAATCAGCGCTTCGTCGGCAACGACCTCTTCGCCCACGGCGGGCCAAGGCGTTGCCCGCGCGAAGGCCAGCAGTCCAATGAAAAAGAGAAAGGCGAACAGAGACGACTTTCCCCATTGATTGTTGAGCGGAGAGGTGCGCCCGTACATCATGCTGCGGGTGAGCATGATTGCAAAGGCGATCAACATGGCGATTGCGCCGACGTACACGAGTACCTGGCTGACCGCCAGAAACTCGGCTTCCAAAAAGACATAGACTCCGGCGACGCCGAAGAAGGTCAGCGTGAGTGCCAGAGCGCTGTGAAAGAGGTTGCGGCTCATCACTACGGCCAGACCGGCAACGGCAGTAAGCAGGGCCACCTGGATGAACACGAACTGTTCAAAAGTCGGTATCGGTACCTCTATGCCCAGCGGTAACTGCATGGGAATTCCTGCCTTTTCTGGTGCGGAATGAGTCTACACTATACCTATGCCGCGCTTCGACGCAGCCAGGGCTTCGACTCGGCCCGTCAGGAAAAACCTAATACATAGTGCCTTTTTCGGAGACCTGCATGGAGCCTATCAGGGAAGATGGTTCGAACGAGCGCTTCGTTCGCATCTGTTCTTCACGGAAGTATTTCTGCAGGACGAAAGCAACGACGGCCATCACGCCGACATTTGCAATGAAGATCAGGACATATTGGACGGCGACCGGGGTCGGCAGCTTTTGGATTATGGCCTGGGCGACAATCAGACCGATCATCAGCGGCACGAGGACTTTCCAGGCGAAGTACATCATCTGGTCAATTCGGATGCGGGGGAAGGTCCCTCTGATCCACTGCTGCAGGACGTAGATGCCGTATACCTTAATCATGAAATACCCGAGCCCCAGCAACGGGCCGATGACGGGCAAGCCGACTCCCGGGCCCTGCCAGCCGCCCAGGAAGAGGGTTACGGCGACCGCGGCCAGTATCCAGGCGTTGAGAAACTGTGCCAGGAAGAACATGGCGAATTTCATGCCTGAATATTCGATATGGAATCCGGCAATCAGCTCAGACTCCGCTTCCAAAAGGTCGAATGGCGTAAGTTCAGCCTCGGCGAGTGAACTGACAAAGAAGACAATCAGCGCTCCCGGCATTACGATACCGAGCCAACCCAGTCCGAGGTTAAAGCCACCGAGATGCAGAGACTGCATTTCGACGATGTTACCGAATCGCATTGAACCGGTGAGCAGTACGACCGTCAGGATGGCCAGGACCAGAGGGATCTCGTAGCTCAGAAGTTGAGCCACAACACGAAAACCGGCCAGCAAGGCATACTTGTTGTTGCTGCCCCAGCCGGCCATCAGCGCCGCCATAATTCCTATTGAGCCGAGAGCCACAACATAGAGGGCGGCAATGTTCAGGTCCACCCCGGTCAGGCCCGGCGCAAATGGAATGACCGCCAGCAGCATCAGCACACCGAAAACTGCAAGTACCGGGGACAGATTGTAGGCTATCTTGTCCGCTTCGTACGGAGTGATGTCCTCTTTTGAGAGCAACTTGGCCGCATCGGCGACGGTTTGGAGGAGGCCGTACTTGCCGACTCGATTGGGGCCAATCCGGTCCTGTATGCGGCTGATGGCTTTGCGCGTTATCCAGATCAACAGTAGAACCGACAGCATTCCGTAGTTGATGAGGATGAAGGAGCCGACGGCGTAGACCAGAAATATAGCCGCCCAGCCGGGAAGTCCCAGCCCCATGAGCCAACTGGAGAGCGCTTCGCTCCATTGGGTTACCTGCATAACCTTAGCCTCCGAACAGGTAGCTGAGAAGTTGAGATCTGCCGGGGCTGCGTCACGGAAAGACTAACGCAGCATCACTTCGAGACCTACTGCCACTCCAGGGCGCCCTTGCGCCAGTCGTACATGAGCCCGATCACGAGCAGCAGGATAAAGAAGATTGTCGCGAGCACCGCGAACATTTCCAGCTGCTGATACGCCACTGCGATCGGGAAAAGGAACAACGCTTCAACGTCGAACACGACAAATACAAGGCCTATCAGATAGTACTGAGCGCGAAATTGCACCCAAGTTTCACCGATGGTTTCGACCCCGCTCTCGTAGATGTCGTTCTTTATCTCATCAGGCCGGCGGGGGCCAAGGAAATGGCCCATCACGATGGCGGCCAGGGGCAACACGACCGCCAGACCGGACATAATAAGAATGAAGAAATATTGACTGAGCATTGCCGAGAATCCGTTTGTGTGGAATTTAACAAACTCCCGAGAAAGTATAGCATAGCGATTTCTGATCGGGAAAGTCTGTACCCCGCGCAAACGCGTTAATTGGGCGGGTTGGAAGATGCATAGCCGAGGCATTCCACTCGATCGGGTAAGGGCTGCGGGAAAGTCCCGCCCGTGCGGCCATTCGGATTCTTATTGATAGAGACGGCTCCAGGTTGGATTCCGGATTTGGCGTTGGAACAGAGCGAGGAAAGGGTGGAGAGGCGTGGAACCAAGAGCTGCCGGCTCCTCTGCAGGAGATTGGATTGCGGGCCGGCAGCAGCGTTTTCGTTGGTTGAATCATATGAAAGTTCCTCACTGTTTGGGATGCTTTCATATGTGCATGTTGGC
>VXRG01000084.1 GCA_009838625.1 Caldilineaceae bacterium SB0664_bin_27 | reverse complement strand
GAACGTCGATTGCGATTTTCCGCGTAGTCATTTCCCCTTGCTCCTTCGATCAACGGAGTGCGAACTGAGGCCGCTTCATATATAACTGACGTTACGCGGCGACCTACTCGTCGGCGTCTAACAGGTTGCTAAAGGCTTCGAGGCTGGGCACCTGTATGGCCGCCCGAAACAACTGCTTGAGTCGCTGCACATCTTTAATGGCCCCAATGCGGGTGGCCAAGGGATCCGACGCGGCTAGCCCAAAACGAATCTCTAGCACGTCGAGCAGATCTTCAACGGCGCGTTCTCTGCTGCCTTGCTCTATACCCTTTTCCGTGAAATACTGCACTACCGACGATTCGTACATGGTCTCCTCCGCGATGATGGTCGTAATCGTTTCTAAGTTATACACCAACCCGCTCAAAATGGCAAGATCGGCCAAGTAATTCGCCTTGAGGGTTTCGTCCATAGGTACTGCTTGCGCCCGGTTTACGCACTGGCGCAACCACTCCTCGGCCTCCACACCCGCTGGCTGCTGCATCAA
This sequence comes from Caldilineaceae bacterium SB0664_bin_27, assembly GCA_009838625.1. Taxonomy (GTDB): domain Bacteria; phylum Chloroflexota; class Anaerolineae; order Caldilineales; family Caldilineaceae; genus Bin5. The sequence continues at coordinate 2,187 of VXRG01000084.1, read as the reverse complement.
CGGTGCAAACGGAATCAAGCCCGAATGCCCTGCGTCGAGCATGCGTTGGCCGTCTAGTTCAATCAGCCGAATCACTTGGTATTGCACCAACACGCGGAAGCCGTGCCGCTCTTGAAGATAGTATCCCGGATCATTCCGGCCGGCGTCGGGACGCAGATAGATGACGCTGGAGTAGGTCGGCAGGCCGTAGCGCTCGATCAGGTAGCCGATGTAGCCGGCCATGCGCCGTGGCATGGGCGGATCGGTGCTATCGGTGGTTTGAAACTCGTGATGCACCAACGCCTCCTCACCGGCGACGCGCACATGGAGGAGGCTATCAGTGCGGCGGACCGTAGGTTGCTCGGTATCGAGCACTTCGACGACTTCGATATCGTCGCGCTGGAGGGCGAAGCGGGCGAAATCGGCGGGGTAGGTGTAGATGAGATGTTTGGCGATGGGATCGAAGTCGGCCATGGGCCATGCCTTGGGTTGCGGGTGAGGTGGTATCCGCAACGGGCAAGAATCGTGCCAAGGCGGCGGCTCAGAGGGTAGGAGGGGATATGAGGCGTTGGAGTGTAGCGGAAAGGATACAGGGATGGAAAGTTGGGGACAAAAACTGCGTAACGTCAGTATATAAAGCGCTTATTTATGAGATAGCTTCTAGGAACGCCCTACTGAAACAACTGCACCGTCGGCTTGATCACCAAGAGGGGTACGCAGGCGCGGGGTGGCAGCGCGGCGACGAAGAGCGCGGCTTGGGCCAGTTCTTCGGGTTGTAGCATGGAGGCCCGGCGTTCGGCGCTGACGGGTTCGGGCCGCTGGGCCAAAATCGGCGTCTCGACCTCGCCGGGGCAAATCGCGCAGGCGCGGATGCCGAACTCGACCTCCTCCTCGTTGATCGAATTCGTCAGAGCCACTGCTCCGTGCTTGGAGGCCGAGTACGCAGCACCGCCTAGCTTGCTGGCCCGCAGGCCGGCGATGGACGAAATCGTGATGATGAGGCCATCGTTTTGTTGCCGCATTCCCGGCAACACTGCCCGCACCATGTTGTACACCCCGGTGAGATTGATGGCAATGGTCTGGTCCCAGTCCTCGGGTGATACGTCGCCGACTGCGCGCGGATTGGTGTTGATGCCGGCGTTGTTGACTAGCACATCGACGGTACCCCACTCGGCCTCGACCGTGGACGCTAGAGTCTCAACAGCGCTGCGGTCGGATACGTCGCAGGAGCGGAGCAGGATCCGATCGGCATCGAGGCCGGCGGCTGCGGTGGCGAGCGGCTCAGGACGTCGCCCGACAAACGCCACCCGCGCTCCTGCGTCGGCAAAGCCGCGCGCTATGCCTGCGCCGATCCCAGTGCCCGCGCCAGTGACTACCACAACCGTATCGGTGAATTGTCCCATTATTCCGCTTCCTTTTTGAGTATCTGCAAGCGCTGAGCTTCCTCGCGCTGCTTGTAAAACGAGTCAAGGGGAAAGCAACCGGAAATCATGCCGTTGCGCGGCGCAGTGGTGCAATCGGAAAACGTGCGGCAGATGACGCGGCGTTGCATTTGGCCGGTTTGCAGCACGTCGCAGGGCAGGTCGGGGTAGGATAGAACCATCCGCCCCAAGCCGATAAAATCTACCATGCCCGCCCGCACGAGGGCCTGCCCCACGTGCGGCAGATATTCCTGCAAGTAGGAATAACCCGACCCGACGAACAGGCTGCGCGGAAAGCGCGCCTTGAGCCGGGCGACCATGGCTACTTGCCGCGCCACCCCGCACAGCGGGTCTTCCGGCGGCAGGTATCCATCGGAAGGAGGAAAGAGCGCTGGCCGCTGGATGTGCGGATTGTAATAGGGGCTGCCGCAGGACAAGTTAATCAGGTCCACGTCCAAACTCTCCAATAAGGCGATGAACTGCTCGGCCTCGCCTAAGTCCATTTGTTGCGGATCGTCCTGATCAATTCCAAAGCCGTACTCGTAGGGCAGGCAGTTTTGGTACGGCTCGGGCACCCCATGCCCCGGCTTGCCGTTGATACTCGCGTCTGGATCAGGCCGGAAGGGCACGAAATCGAAGGCACTCAGCCGCACGCCGATGCCGAGACCGGGTGCTCGCTTGCGGATCCCCTCGATGATGGAGCGGACAAAGCGCGTGCGATTGGCAAAGGAACCGCCAAAGGGGCCGGGCCGCGTAAACGCGCTGAGGAATTCGTGCCCTAGGTAGC
>VXRG01000136.1 GCA_009838625.1 Caldilineaceae bacterium SB0664_bin_27 | reverse complement strand
AGTGATGCATTACTGGATATTGGGGTCCTGACCAGAGAGAAAAAGGGCGAAAAACAGTGCGAAAGCAGTGCATCACTAGGGATGCATCACTTTCATGTAAAAATCGGGGAAATTGAGGCGCCGAGGGAGCGTGTTCTCGAGCTGATTTTGGCTGCAAAATCGGCGCGGAAATGCGGTTGTTCGCGGTTGGTGGACTGCCGAAGACGTACAGGTTTTGTACAGGTTTTAGGAATCGAGCGGGAAGGGAACGTCCCAAGCCTGGCTGCCTGCCGATGTATATGAAACGCGTCCAATTTTGGCATGTAAAACAGAAATGTGATTCTCCAGAGTTGCTGGCTGTAGATCCCGGTATGACTCCCCAGAGTAGCCTGATTCTCACCCCCACTTTGGAATGCACACCGAAAGGAGCGTGCATCTCAGTTCTGGCGTGTAGACAGCATTGCGAAGAGCCGACTCCAGCGGTGGGCTAAACTGCTTATAGACATGAAAAGAAATTCAGGGCGGAAATGCGGCTGTTCCTGGTTGGCTCTGTATAGCTTTTGTACAGGTTCTGCGAAAGTCCTGGGCCACCGTTCAGAATCGCACTAAAACGGAACGCACCAAGTAGGGTTGCTTACCGACGTATACGAGAGTTCGCCTCAGTATTGGAATGCACTAGCAAAAGGTATAACCGGAAGTCTTGACACGGAAAGCGCAGTCAACGATAATTCCTGCCATCCGCCACAGGAGCAATTCCCATGAAGATCACTCGCATAGACACACACCTGACCGAACTGTCCCATCGCTCGATACCCTACGTCGTCGTCCATACCGACGAAGGAATCCATGGTGTTGGCGAGCCTTTCTCCTGCGGTCCCGACGGCGCCACCGTCGCAGCCATTCATGATTTCGCAGAATGGCTGACCGGCCGCGATCCGCGCGACATCGAAGGCCTCTATCACCTCATGTACGCCGGCAGCCGTTTTCCCGGCGGCTCGGTCGTAAACGCCGCCATCAGCGGTATCGAACATGCGCTGTGGGACATTGCCGGTAAGGCTGCCGGGCTGCCCGTGTACAGGCTAATCGGAGGCAAAGCCCGCAACCGCGTTCGCGTCTACCAAAGCATCGGCGGGGATACGCCGGAAGAGGCGGCAGACGATGCCATTCGGCTCATCCAGACCTACGGCTACACTGCACTGAAGATGAGTCCGATGCCTCCCGGCTGGCACCAGATGCCCTGGAACCGCGTCCTGCGCGAGACCGAGAGGCGTGTCGAAGCCGTGCGGGAAGCGGTCGGACCCGACATTGACATCGGACTCGATCCTCACGCCCGCATCCTCGAGATAGGTCGCGCCGCACAGCTCTGCGACGTGGTGGCTCCCTATCGTCCTTTCTTCGTGGAAGAGCCCCTGCGGCCGGAAAACTATGAGGCCCTCGCAAAGCTTAGCCAAAAGGTGAACGTTCCCATCGCCACCGGCGAGATGCTTTTCACCCGCCATGAATATCGGGAGTTGCTGAGCCATCACGCCGTGGACATAATTCAGCCCGATATCTGCATTACCGGCGGCCTCTGGGAAATGAAAAAGATAGCCGCCATGGCCGAAGTACACTACGCCAGCGTCGCCCCCCACAATCCTTGCGGTCCGGTCGCGACCGCAGTCAACGTCCACTTCTCCGCAAGCACCTCGAATTTCCTGATACTTGAGTACAAGGCCGATGAAGGCCGCCGCGCAGACATCGTTGATGAACCGGTCAAATTGATAGACGGCTACCTCGAGTTACCCGACCGCCCCGGCCTGGGCATCGACCTGAACCTGGAGGCCCTCGCCGCACGCCCCGGCCGCTCCTGGCACAGGCCGTTCCTCATTCGCCCGGACGGCTCCCTGGCTTACCAGTAGACGAACTTACTGTGGAAAGAGTGTCCGGACTCTTTGACTCTATTTCGGAATTCAACGCCATTAAGTATACTGTCGAAAAGAACGCCTGTGCGATTTCATGGCCATTGCCTTCTCTATGGCGAACCTGAGAAACGGCAACTAGACAGATAGAGCCCTGAAAATTACGACTACCGCCGTCGTTTCGCGGCCAGATCCTGCAGCGGCCTTATGGCCCCAGAACTCAACGGTTCGACGGGTTTTCCATTTCACAAGACTAAATGAAGCTCGGCCATACGAAGGAGCTGTTTAATGAACGCAATTGAAGTCGAACAGACGCAATCAGGCCCCCAGCTTGTCTGGCGGGAAGTGGAAGACCCCGTACCCCAGCCGGGCGAAGCGCTCGTGCGCATTCATGCTACAACGCTCAATCGCGCTGACCTGTCTCAGGCCGAAGGCAACTACCCCCCTCCCCCCGGAGCTCCGCACATCATGGGGCTGGACATGTCGGGAGAAATCCTTGAACTTGGCGCGGGTGTAGAAGGTTGGCAGGTCGGGGACAAAGCCTGTGCACTGCTCGCCGGCGGCGGATACGCCGAACGCGTAGCTGTTGACCAGCGCCTTCTGATTCCGATTCCAACCGGTTGGTCCTTCGAAGAGGCCGCCTGCCTCTCGGAGGTCTACCTGACCGCATACGTCAATATCTTCATGGAAGCCGGGTTTGAAGCTGGGGAGACAGTCCTCATCCATGGTGGAGCTAGCGGAGTGGGAACTGCCGCGATTCAACTCGCGAAGGGTGCAGGGGGACGCGTCATAACGACGGCCGGACGCCCTGACAAAGTGGAGACCTGTATCGAACAGGGCGCTGACTTGGCGATCAACTATCGGACTGAAGACTTCGTCGCCAACATCCTGGAGTACACCGAGGGTGAGGGTGTCGACGTCGTCCTCGACATGGTGGGGGCAGAATACGTGGAGAGGAACATCGGCCTGCTGAAGGTGAAAGGCCGTCTCGTGTTCATCGCGACGCTCGGGGGCTCAGAAGCAGTGGTCGACATCAGGCAACTCATGGGCAAGCGCGCACGCCTGATCGGCTCTGTCCTTCGGCCCCGGACGGTCGCGGAAAAAGCCGAAATCATCCGACGCTTCCGGCAGCAGTTCTGGGGCCAGATCGAAGAGGGCTTGATCCGTCCCGTCATCGACCAGGTGTTTCCAGTTGCCGATGCCCACGCTGCCCACGAACGCATGCGCACCTATGAAAACATCGGCAAGATCGTTCTCAAAGTGCGCTGAGTTCATTCATAAGCGCCAGTACAGCATTCTCGATCGCCGCCAGCCCGGCGTCTGCGTCCACCACATCCAGGTCGTGCATCTCCCAATAGCGGACGCACTCTGTCCATTCGGGGAACCGCGCCGCCATAAGGGGGCGATGCTCGATCTCGTTCATAGCGATCGTGAGTGATGCAGCCGTCAAATCTGAGGCCTGCAGGTCCATGGGCAGTCGGGCAGGGTTGGAAGGCTCTATCCCGAGATTGCGTAGCCGGTCCAGGGCATGTCTGGACATATAGCCCGGATTCTCCGGACTTGGCTGCAGCCCTCGGCTGCTCGCCTTCCAGTCCAGTTTGCGTTGCCGGGCCTGCTCGTTGAAGAAGTGCTCGGCAAAACGACTGCGATAATAGTTTCCCGTGCAGAGAAAAAGCACTGTGGCAGTCATCTGTGCCGCCTCCCGTTTCTATTGTCGGTTGCGCAGTAGTATCGCCTGGCTACAGGTTGCGCTTTCCTCATCTCGCGTGATTGTCTGGAAGGAAAGTATCAGAAAGAAGCGTTCCAGAATCCTCCGCAGCTCGTCGTCCGTATAGAGCGCATAGAAGCGTTTGGGCTCATAGAAGTCCTCTTCCCGTACACCTTCAGAGCTCCGACCCCCATGCATGATGATGAAAATCAACCCTTCGGGCCTTACGACCCGACGGATCTCCTGCAAGACGTCCGCGAAGTCCTTTTTCGGCACATGTAGCAGACAGTTCTGCGCGAACAGTCCGTCGAAGCGGCCGTCCTTAAAATCCAGCTTCAGAAAGTCCATCTCGTATGCTTCCAGCCCCTTCTCCCGGCACAGGCGAACCATCTCCGGAGAAAGATCTGTGCACACGACCTCCAGTCCCGAGCCTTGAAAGAAATGGGCGGCCTGGCCTGTACCTGCGCCTATCTCCAGGAGCGACGTCAAATCCTCGTCCTGCAAGTTCTGCAAGAACTGTACCCAAAGCTCTTTCTGCCACTCCCTGATGGGGTTTTTGTCCCGTTGTTCAGCCTTGGCATCGTAAGCGCGTTTCAGTTCTGATGTGACGGAACGATAGTCTGTCACCGAGAGTCGTTTCCTGTTTACTTCTCAAAAGGGGTCAGCCTGGCCCAATGCCGACTGTTCGAAAAACCCCGGTTCGGGCTGGGCCAGCATGCGCGCCAAAGGCCGCAGCTCCATCCACCACTGTTCAAGCGGCCGCTGATGGACCTCGTCCATCAGCCTGGGAATCCGATAAAGTGGGGTAGCGTTTACCTCACCCTCCTGAATCCCCAGACAGACAGCCCCTACATCCAAATAACGCCTTGCAACCGGCTGGCCCGCCACCTCTTCAAGTCTTCGCACTGCTTCCCAGGCAAGTCGCGCTGCCAGAATTCGGTCGAAAGGGGACGGGTTCCCGCCCTGCTGCAGGTGTCCCAGAATTGACTGGCGCACCTCGAACAGGTCACCGCCCTCTTCTTCGAAAAGGGCGGAAATGAAGGAGGTCGTATAGAAGGAGTTTGCAGCTTCGTTTCGTATCATCAGCCCCAAACGCTTGCCTTGCTGGAATCCCTGCTTCAGGAGCTCGATATCTCGTTCGAGGTCCTTTAGCGTTATGCCTTCCTCGTGCAGGTAGACGCGTTCGGCCCCCGTGGCAATAGCGCTCATCAGGGCCAGGTATCCGCAATATCGTCCCATTACTTCCACAATGAAACACCTGTTCAGAGCCACGGCGGACTGCTTAATCTTGTCAACGACCTCGACAATGCTGTTCAGGGCTGTGTCGGCGCCGATACTCAACTCCGAGCCCGGCAGGTTGTTGTTTATGCTGGCAGGAATGCAGATGATGGGTATGTCGAATGCCGGAAAGTTTTGCCGCTCTTCGTAAAATTTGTGTGCGGCGTGATACCCGGCCCAGCCGCCAATCATGACGATAGCATCCACTCGATGTTTCTCGAGCACCTGCGCCGCCGCATACAGCTCCGCGCCCTCCGGGTTCTTCCGGCTGCTGCCCAGCTCCGATCCACCCGTGGGCGCCCAGCCGTTGACCGCCATCCAGTTCATTTCTTCAATATCGTCGTCGATCAGGCCCCGAAAGCCCCACTTGACGCCGAGAGGGATGTGGCCCTTGTCTTCAAGCATGCGCACGACCGCACGTGTCGCAGCATTCATGCCCGGCGCCGGCGCTCCTCCGGTCATGACGGCGACCCGCAGGCGTCGTTTATTCGGCGGCGGAGGGCGCGGGTTGGCGCGAATCAGTGTCCGCAGAATGCGGAAGGAGTCCCTGTAGGCCTTGCCCCGATGCTCCATCGCCTCGTCGAATCGGCAGTCATGGATGCATCTGCCCACCTTGTGTGTCTGTTCTACGCATTCCTTCAACGAGCTGTGAACTATCTTGTTGTTCTCGAAACCGATCAGGACTGCTTCATCGCCGGACGTGGCATTAAGGACAGTTTCAGCGGCCGCCGCGCCCAACAGAGTCGCCATGACTCTGTCCGAAGCGCTGGGTGAACCACCGCGTTGCACGTGGCCAAGAACGGTCACTCGAGCCTCTTCTTCCAGGTATTTTGTAAGTACCTCCTCCACATAGGCGCTGGATATTGGGTTCCCGTCTCTATCCTGCGCTCCCTCCGCCACGACCACAATACTGTCCCGCCGGCCCATTTCGCGGCCCGTGCGCAGAATTGAGCACATCCTCTCTTCCCACTGGTCCAGATTGGGCGGGTTCTCCGGAATCAGCGCAAAATCGGCTCCTGATGCAAGTGCGCCCATCAGCGCGAGATGACCGCAGTGATGCCCCATCACCTCGACCACAAAGGCCCGCTGGTGACTGGCCGCCGTACTGGTGATGGCGTCCAGCGCCTCGGTGATGCGGTGCAGGGCGGAGTCCGTGCCTATGGACAAGTCAGTTCCGGACATGTCATTGTCGATTGAACCGACCAGGCCGGCGACCGCGAGGAATCCATACTCTTCCAAGACGGAATTGTCGAGGCGTCCTTCGGCCACCAGCTCTTCCAACAGTGAACGCCACTCCTCCCGCAGGACCTGTGCCCCGGTCAAACTGCCGTCGCCTCCAATCACGATCAGCCGGTTTATGCCTTGGAGCATCAGATTGTACACCGCCTCTTTGCGGCCTTCCCGCCTGAGAAAGTCCGGGCTGCGGGCAGTTCCAAGCAGGGTCCCCCCTTCTTGCAGCACGCCGCCAACCGAGTCCCAGGAAAATGGGCGAATCAGCTTGCCGCCTTCGATCATCCCCTGAAACCCTTCGAAGATTCCAAACACCTCCGCCTTCTGCTCCAAAGCCGCACGCACGGCCGAGCGCACAGCCGCATTCATGCCCTGCGCATCGCCTCCGCTGGTGAGGACGCCAAGCCGAGCTGTCTTTGCCATGCGCCGCCCTCCTTTCGCGGCCAAGCTACTTCCCTGTGCCGCTCCGCAGCGGCTTTTCCCGATTCCAGAAGATTATAGCATGTAGCAGGTTGTTCCCGCATCTCGCATTCAGAGCCGGAGGTTCCCTTGTCAGCTCCTGATATCCCGATGAAATCGCGGGCTTGCTCATGTGATGCTTCAGCACGGCAGAGGTCCGGCAACCTGCAAGAAGTGAAGCGCCTCGACCCCGTACTCCTGTATGTACAGCTTCCTTTCCGGTCAATGCATTACTCCTCCCTCTTTGACAGAACAAGCACTCAAAATGTACACTACCTGTTCATAATCGGCACTGCAGTTGGCGAAACGAATTCGATGCTCAGTTTCAAAGCAACGATGATTCCGGCGCCAAAGGCCACCTGGACGAGAGGTTTCGATCATGGCTGCCAGACGTAGAACTTCCTTCAAATTAGGTGTGACGGGCTTGGGCGAGCGGCAGGAGATCGCACCGGGTCTGTTTATCAACACCTTCTATAGAGGCTGTACACCGGGTTTCGTCGTTACCGACGAGGGTCTGATTCTTATCGATACGCCGTTAATCCCTAAGCAGGCCAAAGATTGGCGGGAACAGATAGAAGCGGAAGCGCCGGACCTGCCCATCCTCTATGTTTTCAACACCGACCACCATCGCGGCCATGCCCTGGGAAACCAGTACTTCCTGCCTGCAACGGTCATAGCACACGAACGCGCTTACAAGGAGATGTCGGGCTACACCGAGAACTTCAAGGAACGAGTCTACAATAGCTTCAAGCGAGAGCCCGAGATCCAGGAACAGTTGACCAACATCGAGATTGTCCTCCCGGACGTTACTTTCACCGACTGCGCTCGCCTCAAATATGGCGGTCGTGAAATTCAGTTGATCTATGCCGGCGGCCACACGCCAGCCACAAGTATCGCCTGGCTTCCGGAAGAGAAGGTCGCATTTGTCGGCGACATCCTCTGGGTGGACCAGCATCCATACATGGCCCAGGCCGATTCTCTCGAATGGATCGAAGCCCTGCGACGGATCCGAACACTCGGCGCAGAGCGATTGGTCCCAGGTCACGGCCCAGTCTGCCGTCCTGACGACACACACCGGGTTGAGGAGTACATTCTTTTCAAACGAGAGCGGGTTCGCGACTACTACCGCGCCGGCAAGACCAAGAATGAAGCCAAGAGCGGGCTTGTTGGCGAAATGCTGGAGTTGTTCCCCGTTCCGCTGGAACGCAAAGCCAAAATTGAGAGTCAGATAAAGTCGGGAATCAATCGAGTCTACCGTGAGATCCAGAGGGAAGAAGAGTTGGCTGGAGTAGAGTCCCAGAACGGGGCTCTGCAACCTTCACCGAATGGCGAACCCGTCCTCCACGAACCGCAGGCTGAAGCTAACCTGATCCCCACACCAGCTGCGGTGGAGGCCAATCAGTAGTGGCCTACTCGGTTCGGCAAGAACGCCAAAGCCTCGCCAATAGTTTACGTGAAGATCTTGACGAGGCGGAGCGGATGATTGTTCAGGTGCGGCGCGACACTGTCGAACAGTTCCTGCTGCTTCTGGACCGTATCGAAGACCGTTTTGTCCAACTGGAGTCCAGCGGCCTTGACCTGCGTCCTGAGTACACGCGCTGGGGCAGCCTCCAAAGCAAGATGCGGCGGGAAGCAGGCCGCATCGTTCGCGTCATTGACGTGGCAGGCGGTCTGGATCAGTTACGCAAGGCCAATCCGCCGGCAGAAGGGCTCTGGTGGCGCCTTGACGCCGTGGTGGCCGAAGCCCGCCGCCGTCTGGTCCGCCGCCTGGGCATCACCTTCGGGACCATAGTCGGTGTGCTTGCGTTAATCTGGGTGCTGCTTACCTTCGTATTTCCCCCGGACCCCAACACGGTTGTTGCCTCGGAAGCGATCTCCACCCTCCAGCAACTGGCCTTTGAGGAGCGCTGGGAAGAGGCCCTCGCAGCAATCGAAGACGCCAAGGCTCAACTCACCAAGCCCGATGCCGAACTCCTGATCTGGGAAGGAGTGATCCGCGGAAAACTGGGCCAACACGAACTTGCCAGCGAGGCGCTGGCTGAAGCGAAATCCCTGGTGCCAGCCGGTAAACTCGTGGCCTACTGGTGGTCGCTTGGCTCAGTTCAACTTTCAGTTGGCAACCTGGAAGAGGCCCGAAACTCAGGTTTTGAAGCAGTTGGCTTGGATTCTTCCGATCCGCAGGGCTACTTCCTCCTCGCAAGCGTCGCTGAGATGAAAGGCGATACAGTCTGTGCCGTTGACCTCTTCGAGGAGACCTTCCAGCTGGCAGCTGACGGCAACCCGCAGCTGGCAGTAATCGCGCGAGTCCGTATGGGGAACCTTCTTCAGCGGCCCGCGAATCTGGCGCTCCTGGGCGACGACGAGTCCGACAGTGGCGAAGAAGGCGCCGGTAACAGCGCCCAGACAGATATTGCCGATTCCGGCCTGCCCGAAACCTGCGGCGGACTATAGCCCACCGTTCTCCCCATCCGGTTCGATCGTCACCGCGTGGATCTCTACAGGTATTTTCGCGCCGGCAGGGAATCGAGTAGAATGGGCCTGCGAAGGCCGGGTTCCGATACGCCCCCTTAGCTCAGAGGATAGAGCAACGGACTTCTAATCCGTCGGTCGTAGGTTCGACTCCTACAGGGGGTGCCTCTAAAGTCAGGTGATCTTGGCTCTGCGGGTAACAGCGGAAGAGCGAGTCGAGTTGCGTGCCTTGCAGCCCATTCTTATGGGGTGGAACCCAAATACCCTACTTCATAGAAAGACAGCGCCGCCATTGTCCTCTTTGACATGGCGGCGCTGTTCATTGCACTAGGGCCGGTGATTCATCAGCGGCAAACTGTGCAGGGCCAGCTGCGAGTTCAACCGAGATTCTCAAGTCTCGTACGACAGGCCTACCCTCAAATGCGTGCGGACGTGCGGCAACATGCTTTAGCAGTACTCCATCCTCTGGCGTTTCGTTCCTTTATTTCCCGGCTCTTGGCCCAATTTCAGGACTTGGCGGCAAAACCTGTGCCCTGGCAACAGGAAGTCACACCTTTAGAGCCCCAAATCGAGAAAACCTGAAACGCCAACCTTAGCCAACCCGGTCCCGCACCGAACCCTTTTCCGCGATCGTCTCCAACGGCTCCTTTTCGTTGAAAGCAATGAGTTGCGACGCACCCTCCTGATAATAGGGGAACGTCGGGCCCCCCGAAGGCGCCGCCCAACGCACGCCGTTTGCGATCACCTGGCGGACAATGTCCATGTGAAAAATCGGGTAGGTTTCATGTCCCGGCCGGAAGTAGAAGATCTTGCCATTGCCGCGGTGGAAGCAGGCCCCGCTGCGGAACACATTTCCTCCCTCAAACCAGCTGACAAACACCAGATCGTCCGGCGTGGGGATATCGAACAGCTCCCCGTACATCTCGCACTCCTCGATCTCAAAGTAGGGCGGCAGGCCCTGCGCAATCGGGTGGGACGGCTTGACGACCCAGATGCGCTCCTTCTCGTCCGCCTCCCGCCAGCGCAGGCTGCAGGTCGTGCCCATCAAGCTGCGGAAGATCTTGGAGAAGTGGCCAGAGTGCAGGACCACCATGCCCATTCCCTCCAGAACCCGTTTCTTGACCCGCTCCACAATCTCATCGTCAACCTGCGCATGCGCCCGGTGGCCCCACCATGTCAGCACGTCCGTCTCCGCCAGAACTTCATCTGTCAGACCATGCTCGGGCTGATCCAGCGTAGCTGTCCGTATTGAGGAGAATCCGTGCTGACGCAACCCTTCGGCAATGGCCCCGTGAATGCCATCGGGGTATATCCCGCCGATGAACTCGTTAATGTTTTCGTGTTGAAACTCGTTCCAGACCGTTACTCGAATGTCTCCCATCCTGTTTCCTCCAAATTGTGATTTCCGAAGATAAAAAACGGGGCGCATCCGTCAAGATGCGCTTCTCCTCCCTTATTTCTCTGTCCCTTTGGCCCAGCCGGTTCTCTAACTTCCAACCTTCACCGGCTGTCCTCCATTACCGGCCGACTCCTTTATCGCATCCCACAAACGCGCCATTCGCAGGCCGATTTCCGGAGGACAGGGGTTCTCCATCTTGCCAGCCCGCACTCGCAGAAACTGCTGCCACGTGCCCAGCGATTCGGGCAGTTCGACCGGCGTCAGCTCCTCATCCTCCATTTTCTGAATCAGGAGGCGCTCTCCCCAAATTCCCGTCTGCAGCATGCCTTTGTCGCACAGAACACGAACGTCCGAACCGATCCCGCAGTTCGTGTTCCCTGCTGCATTCATCGACACCAGCGCGCCCGACTTCAGCCTGGCAATGACGGCCGAGAAAATATCCACCGGCGTGCCGTGGTTGTCCATCCAGGCCGCAACCTCGACAAAGTCTTCTCCCGCCAAATCCGAGATAGTATTGAGCATATGCGCACCCGTGTCAAACAGGAAGCCGCCTCCCGCGACCACAGGATCCTGACGCCACAGTCCCGTCGTGAAGGACATCCAGTTCTGCCATACCACCGCACTGATATTCAGAATCCTACCCAATTCGCCTGATCGCAGAATCTTTACGCCGGTCCGTACCTGCGGCGACATACTGCCGTTGAATGACACAGACAGTAGACGCCCGCTTTGGTCTCGAACGTCGATAAGCGCCAGCGCCTCCTCTGCGTTCATGACCATTGGCTTCTCCAACAGTACGTCCAGCCCGGCTTCCAAACACGCCTTCGCCTGAGAAAAATGAAATATGTGCGGTGTAATGATGAAGGCTGCGTCGAGTTCGCCGTTTTGCAGCAGCTTTTCCAGATCGGGCTCGTTCGGAGGAGGAGGCCTGCCCGCCTCTTCGAAGAGCTCACAAAACTCCTCGTAGGAATTGGCTGAGGGCTCACATACGATCTTCACCTCGGTTGTGTCCTGCTGCTTAAGAATCCGCCGCGTATGGCTACGCGCCATGCCGCCGCACCCAATAAATGCCATTCGAACGCGGGGCGACGCCCCGCCGGCTCGACGTTCTGTCATGGACCGACTCCTGACTGTCTTAATTGTGGAATTATGAAACAATACCAAAAGAGCCGGAGCAACGGCGCCGCCGCACTCTACTGAAGCGGCCATGCACCGTACGACAGTGGGGGCCTGCAAACCGGCTTTCACTACGGGTACCGGGAGAGTTTCTGACCGGTCAGCCAATCATACCTTGCCATAAAGTCACCAGCAAGATTTCACCGCCAAAATCTGACAAAAACCTGCTTGAAGCCTGCGGCATTGCTTCCCGCCCTTACATCCTTCGTAAAACACACCGGGTTTTGTAATCTCTGGGCCGGCTCGTAAAATACAGTGCGGCGTCCCGCTCTCGCAACCCCCGGCCCGGGCAACAAAATGCCAAGTCCCGGGAGACGGGGAATGTTCTACCGAGTTCTCACCAATATAGTCTCCAGGTGCGCGCCAAAAGTATGAGACTAGCGGCAATACTCGTTTCTCTCTATTCTCCAACGCGACGATGAGCTCACCCAAAGTCATTCTTGCTTCCAATAGCCCCCGCCGCCAGCAGTTCTTCCACGCTCTTGGCATCCCATTCCTGGCCGAATCCGCTGACATCGATGAGGCGCCCGCACCCGGTGAGTCACCCGTCCAGGTAGTGGAACGGCTTGCCCTCGCCAAGGCACTGGCTGTGGTCAGTCGCCTCTCATCCATTGCGGACTCAACTGACCCAGACCACCCCGCAGAAACCCTCGTAATCGGCGCCGACACTGTTGTAGCCATCGGTAGTGAGGTTCTCGGCAAGCCCGCCGGCGCCGGGGAAGCCCATGCCATGCTGACTCGGCTTCGTGCCCGTCCCCACGAGGTCCATACCGCGATCGCTGTCGTCCTCTATACAGAAGGGGTGCTGAAACGCACGCGCAGCCAGTTGAACACGACAACGGTGGAAATGCGGCCCTACAGCAATGAGGAGATTGCCGCCTACGTGGCAACAGGAGATCCGCTGGACAAGGCTGGTGCATACGCTATCCAGCATCAGGAGTTCCACCCCGCCAAGAGCATCACGGGCTGCCCTGCCGGCGTGATGGGCCTGCCGGCCGCCGACCTGATCCACCTACTGTCAGAATTCAACGTGACACCGGCGCGCCAGCCTTTACAGGTCTGCCCCGCCTTGACTGGACTTCAATGTTGCCAGCGACAGGCCGTGGATTCCCACCTCTGACGACGGGTAAGGGTCGACTGACAGCGCTGGCCGCTTATTGCCATTTGGGCCCTTACATTGATACACTTGGTCTGAATTCTGTTCGCCTGGCAAGGCGAGCCAATGAACAGAAAGGTGCCGACAGGAGATGCCTTTGCCGAGGAAAGCGGAAGTCTACGACGAGTGGGATGAGGCCTACGAGGACGACTATTTCGACGCGCCGGCCAAAAGCAAACCGAAGCCGAAAAAGAAGGACCGGACAGTAGATGGAGTGGTCGTACGCGCCAGGGGCCATCACTACGACGTCGCTACCTCCAATGACAAACTGATAAGCTGCCGAGTACGCGGGCGGCTGCTCCAGGAACGAACCAAGGACCTGACGCTCGTGGCTGTCGGCGACCGGGTTCAGGTTGTCATGGAAGGCAGACGTTCAGGTCTCATCGACTCCGTCGAAGAGCGGGATTCGACCCTGAGCCGCCAGCTCCCCGGCTCCACTCGTCCCGCCGAAGACGTGATCATCGCCAATCCCGATCAGGTACTTGTCGTATTTGCCGTGGAGGACCCGGAGCCGCACTTGCGGATGCTGGACCGCTTTCTCGTTATCGCAGAAGCCAATGAGCTTCCCGCGGTTATCGTCGCTAACAAAGTCGACCTGACCGGCTTGGAGGCTGCTCGCGAGAAATTTTCCCTCTACGAAGAGTTGGATTATCCACTCCTGTACGTGAGCGCGACCGAAGGGTTCGAAGTCGTTCCAGACCATGATGGCTCTGGTCCCTCGGAATCTGACGATTTCGAGCATCTTCGTCGATTGCTGACCGACAAATTGACGGTCGTGACCGGCCCTAGCGGCGTAGGCAAAAGCGAGCTGATCAACGCCATCCACCCGCAGCTGAATCTGCGTGTGGGCGCCCTGCGCAGCTTCGAAGGCAAAGGCCGGCACACAACGCGCAACGCCCAACTCTTTCGTCTGCCTCTGGGAGACACGACATTTATTGCCGATACACCAGGTATACGCGAATTGGGCCTGTACGAGTTGGACCCGGGAAGTCTTGGCTTCTTCTTTGTCGACCTCAAGCCCTTCGTTAACGACTGCCATTTTCCAAACTGCACGCACGACCACGAGCCAGACTGCGCCGTGCGCAAGGCTGCCGAAGACGGCAAAGTATCGCCTGAACGCTACGACAGCTACGTGCGCCTTTTGAACGGGGAGAGCTTTCAGTTGGAGGAATGGTAAGTTCCCCTGGTCTTTCCCGTACGCAGTCGCATTCCCGTCTATCGACTAGAGCGAAAGTCAACCGGATAAGTCACGGCAACAGAACATAACGCTCCGCGTAATCTGACTTTCGCGATACGCAATAAGATTAATGTCACAAATCCTTGAAGGTCTCAACGACCAGCAGCAGGCCGCAGTCCGGGCCACCGAGGGCCCCGTTCTCGTCCTGGCAGGCCCTGGCTCCGGCAAGACTCGCGTCCTCACCCGGCGAATCGCCTACTTGATTGAAGAAAAGAAGATCGATCCGTGGCATGTCCTCGCCGTTACCTTCACCAACAAAGCTGCAAAGGAGATGGGCGACCGGGTAGAAGAACTGATTGGGCACCACTTTCCACCGCCCGTAGAGGGCCGCCGCCGCAGCCTCGGTGGGCTGACCATAGGCACATTTCACTCGGTCTGTGCGCGCGTATTGCGCGTAGAGGTGGATGCGGCAGGCTTCCAGCGCAACTGGGTTATCTATGACAGCGCCGACCAACTGGCTCTCATCCGCGAAGTCATGAGAGAAATGAAGTTCGATGAGAAGCGTTTCAGCCCTCGCGCAGTCCTGTCACAGATTGGCGGCTGGAAAAGCGATTTGCTAACGCCCGATATGGTGAGCGCTGACGGATACATGCAGGAGATCTGCGACCGCGTCTACGGGCGTTACCAGCAGCTCCTCCGCCTCAACAACGCCATGGACTTCGATGACCTGCTGATGCACGCGGTCCTCCTCCTGCGCAAAAACAAGGATATCCGGCGAAAGTACCAGGACAAGTGGCGGTACGTCCTGGTGGACGAGTTTCAGGATACCAACACCGCCCAGTACGAGTTGGCTTCACATTTCGTCGGCCCACCGGAAGGCAGAGGCAACCTCTTCGTCGTCGGCGACGAGGACCAGTCGATCTACCGTTTTCGCGGCGCCGACTACCGCAACGTCCTGCGTTTCCGCCGTGACTACCCTGGGGCGAATGTTGTCCTCCTCGAGCAGAACTATCGCAGCACCCAGAACATTCTCGATGTCGCTAACGCAGTTATCGCCAAGAACACGAATCGCACGCCAAAACACCTTCGAACTGACCAGGGCAGCGGCCTCAAAGTTGCAATTCACGAGGCCTACAACGAGGTTGAAGAGGCTGAATACGTGCTCGACGAAGCCTCCCGCCTGACCGCACAAAGCGGCATGGGTCCCGGCGCCGCTGCGGTTGTCTACCGCACAAATGCCCAGAGCCGCGCCATCGAGGAGGCCTGTGTCCATCGCAATCTTCGCTACCGGCTGGTTGGCGCAACCCGCTTCTACGAACGTCGCGAGATCAAAGATGCACTCGCCTATCTGCGCCTTGTACACAACCCTTCAGCCACGATGGCGCTCGACCGCATCATCAATGTTCCCCCACGCGGCATCGGGGCCCGAACCTACGAGCTGCTGAAAAATTGGGCCGCCTCCGCCTCGGTAAGCGAATGGCAGGCACTGCAGACCCTGATTGGGGACGGTCAGGAAACGAAGATCGATGAAGCCGCTCCCGTGCAACTCCCCGCTGTGAAGTTTGCAGCTCGGGCCCGTAATGCCTTAATCAGATTCGCCTCAATGCTGAACTCTTGGGTGCAACTGGCATCAGAAGTGCAGTACGAAGACGTCGCAGAACTGCTCGACCGCATCCTGACCGATTCCGGCTACCTTGACCGCCTGCGTGATGGCAGCGACGAGGGCGAAGAACGCTTCGAAAACATCAATGAGCTGCGCGCCGTAGCCGCCCAGTACCGTCCCGGACTCGACGACCTCGAGTCGGACCAGGATCCTCTCGGCCTCTTTCTGCAGGAGATCAGCCTTGTCAGCGAACAGGACGATTACGAAGAGAGTGAAGAAGCTCTAACCCTGATGACACTGCACACGGCCAAAGGGCTGGAGTTCCCCGTCGTCTTTATGGTGGGGATGGAAGAGGGCCTGCTACCGCATGCCCGCAGCATTCGCAGCGAAGACGAGGAGGATATGGCCGAGGAACGGCGTCTCGCCTACGTCGGCATCACTCGCGCCAAGCATCGCCTCTACCTGGTGCACGCCTCCCAACGCGCCATGTGGGGCAACAGCGAACTGCAGACGGCCAGCCGCTTTCTGGAAGACATCCCGGAAGAGTTGCTGAGCGGTCAGGTCGACCGCCGCAGCCGCCAGGCCGCTGCTTACGAAAGGTCCACCAGCTGGCTGGACGGGCCCGCCATGTTTGGCAGATACAGAGACGGCAATAGCAACTTTGGCGAACCCACAGCCTACAAAACAACGAATCGCTCCCCTTCCAATCGTGCGCAGTCCCGCCGCCCCCGCCGCCGGCCGACCACCACCGACGCCCCCACGCTCTTCAAGCGCCGCCAAAGTGTGGAACATCCCAAATTTGGCGTGGGCATGGTAATAGACAGCATTGTGATAGGCGGCGAAGAGGAAGTGTCGGTTGCTTTCCCGAACTTGGGCGTCAAGAAATTCATGGCGTCACTGGCAAATCTGAAGATCCTCTAGACTTCGCCAAAGCGCCCAGGTGCGCAGGACGACATCGTGCAATCCGCTTCTCCCCCATGGAACACTACTACAAAGGCCATCGTTGCCGTTTCGGCACTGGCCCTCTTCTGCCTGCTTGTCTGGGTCTTTCGCGGCCTCCTGCAGCAAGTAGTGCTGGCTGCAATACTGGCCTACTTGCTCCACCCGCTCATTACATTTATCGACCGGCGCACGCCCGTCAATCGAGTCACCGTCGTTCTTGCCTTCTACCTGGCCCTTGCCCTAATTGTCGTTGCCCTCTTCTCCATGGTAGGCGTCACCACCTTTCAACAGGTCCTCGATCTCTCCCGACGTCTGCCGGACTGGTTCGAAGAGGCCCTCGATCAACTTCAGGTGCTGCGGGAGCAACTGCCGGAATCGATAACCGTTGGCGGATTTGCCGTTCCAGTTGCCAGCCTCCTGCCTCAACTTCCCGGTTGGGACCAGCTCTTCAGCCAGGTGTTTGGCCTGCTCCAGCCGATCTTGGGTCGCGGCGGTAGTCTGGCAGCCAGCGTCGTAACGGGAACTGTTGCAGTTCTGGGTCAAATCGTCCTGATTTTCATTATTTCAATCTATATCGCTGTCGACATTCCCCGCATCGGCAGCATGATCGCCAACATCGCCCACAAACCCGGATTCCGACGCGACGCCGAACGCCTGACCTCAAATGTAAGCCAGGTGTGGGCGGCCTATATGCGTGGACAGGCCCTCCTTGCCATCATCATTTTCGTCATGGTCAGCGCCGTGCTCGGGATCCTGGGCGTCGACAACGCCCTCGGTCTGGGCCTGCTTTCCGGCGCCATGGAGTTTCTTCCCGTCATCGGGCCGCTGGCCGGCGCAGGTGCAGCCATCCTGGTCGCCCTATTTCAGAGCTCGCCAGGATTCGGCCTGGACCCTCTCCAGTTCGCGCTCGTAGTGGCCGTGGCCATGATTGTGATTCAGCAGATCGAAAACACGCTGCTGGTCCCGCGAATCGTAGGCAAAGCCCTCAATTTGCATCCCCTCCTGGTGATGGTCAGCGTAGTCATGGGCGCCTCCCTTGCCGGACTTCTCGGCGCGATTCTTGCCGCGCCCGTCGTCGCCTCCATTCGAATCCTGGGAGAATACGCATGGCACAAAATGCTCGACCTCCCGCCCTTCCCGGATGAAGAAGAGTCCCAGGAAAAAGACATGCAACGGAACGACCCCTCAGAAGAAGAGCCGGCCCCGCCTCTCGACGGAAATGTCTACCCCCTCTCCTTCCAGCCCGTATTCAAAGATTACATCTGGGGGGGACGCAACCTGGAAACCATTCTGGGAAGAGAGCTGCCCCCTGGCACCATTGCCGAGAGCTGGGAGATCGCCGCGCATGCCAACGGGCAATCCAAAGTCGCAACCGGCCCCCTGCAAGGATCGACATTGGCCGAAGTGCAGCAGCAATGGGGCCGGCATCTCCTCGGAAGTTCAGTCGACTCTGACACTTTCCCCCTCCTGATAAAGGTACTCGACTCCAACAGCTGGCTCTCTGTCCAGGTCCATCCGGACGACCCCTACGCCATGGAACACGCCGGCGACCTGGGCAAGACCGAACTGTGGATCATTCTTCACGCCGAGCCGGACGCGGAGATCATCTACGGGTTGAAGGCCGGCGTCAACCGTGAACGCTTTGCCCGGTCAGCTGCAACCGGCGCCATCGATTCGATGCTCCACCGCATCCCCATCCGAACCGGAGACGCCGTCTACTTGCCCGCTGGCACGGTCCACGCCCTCGGGCCCGGCGCCATAATCGCCGAAATCCAACAGAACAGCGACACAACCTACCGCCTCTACGACTGGGGACGCACCGAGGCTGACGGGCAATCCAGGCCGCTGCACGTTCGCCAGGCTCTCGATGTCATCGACTGGCGCATGGTCGAACCCGCCGTCGCCGCCCCTCCGATTCTTGCCGCCCCTGCAGGATGGGTGAGGGAGGCGCTGGCCGACCTGCGTGCAATTGGCGGCCCCGCCGCCGGCAACCTGTACACAGACGGGGATTCAGAAACGGCCTGTCCCTATTTTCAGGTCGACCGTCTCACAGGCCAGGCCGGGGCAGTCTGGCAAGGCTCCTGCGACGGCAGCTCCTTCAATATTTGGGGATGCATTTCTGGCAGCGCCTCACTCCACTGCGACGGCGAGACTTTCGAGCTAAGAGAGGTCTCCTGGCTTCTCCTTCCTGCTGCACTGGGCGCCTACGAAGTCCACGCAGAAACACAATGCGTCCTGCTAAAGATCATCTAATGTAAGATTCCAAGGAGAAGTTACGTGCACGAATCCGATAAGCGCGCAGAGACTGCCTTTCCCATAAACGATCTCCTCGCCAACCGCTGGAGCCCCAGAGCCTTCGCCGATCGCGCCATCCCCACAGAGGTCCTGGGCAGCCTTTTTGAAGCAGCCCGCTGGGCGCCATCTTCCCGCAACCTACAACCGTGGCGGTTTGTGATCGCCGCGCGCCATCACGATGCCGACGGATTTGCCCGCATTCTCAGCACCCTCGTGGGGGCCAACAAGTCCTGGGGAAAGCGTGCCTCCGTTCTGCTTATCGCCGTCACCGAGCCGGAACCCGAAAATGTCAAGGGCGGCAATACCTACGCTCAATACGATGTCGGCCAGGCCATGGCCCACCTTTCGATTCAGGCAATGTCCTGCGGACTATATATCCATCAGATGGGCGGTTTTCGCAGAGAAATGGCACGCGAACTTTTGGAAATCCCCGAACAGTTTGAGCCGGTCGTCTCCGCAGCCATCGGTTACCTTGCTGACCCCGCCATACTTTCGGACACGATGCGGGAGCGCGAAATTGCCCCCCGCAGCCGCCATCCTCTCTCCGAACAGGTCTTCAGCGCCAAGTGGGGCCAGACGCATCCTGACTATGCATAACCTGTTCAGCAGACTCCGGGAACTCATCACGCCGTCCGGCCCTATCTTCGCAGTTCCGGCAGACGGACGGGAACTGGTCGCAGCCTTCGGCGACTTGACCGCCGCCAGGCTCCCGTCGGACTGCGCCTGGAACGATCAATCTGTGACGCATGGCGGCGCAACACAGTGATGCTGCTTCCGAATAGTGTCTCCCCTTGATTCTCGGTCCGTCCCACCCTGAAAGAGCTAAGATCCCAAATGGCAATTCTCAGCCAAGACACGTTAAGCGAAGGCCTGCAGTTCCTGTCCGAGCAGGACGCCGACCTGGCAAGAGTCCTTGACCAACATGGCCCGCCGAAGCTGCGTCAACAGCCCCAGGGCTTCCCAACAGTTCTGAAAATAATAATCGGCCAGCAGGTCTCCCGCTCCTCGGCCGAGTCCACCTACCGGCGCCTCTGTGACGCCATCGGTCCGCCTGAGCCGGCGAACTTCCTGGCCCTCGATGACGACGCACTCCGGTCCGTCGGCTTCAGCCGCCAGAAAAGCCGCTACGGCCGTGAGCTTGCGTCAGCGCTTGTCGAAGGGCGCCTTGCTCTCGACCTCCTGGCCGGGAAGGACGATGACGCCGTGCGGACTGCCCTCACCGCCCTCCCGGGAATCGGCGCCTGGAGCGCCGAAATCTATCTACTGTTTGCTCTGCGCCGCGCCGACGCCTGGCCTGCGAGCGACCTAGGCGTCATCGTCGGCGCGCAGAAGGTTAAGAATCTGGATGCGCGTCCCACCCGCCAGGAAATGGACGCAATGGCCGAGCCCTGGCGGCCTTGGCGAGGTCTTGCCACCTTCATTCTTTGGCACGGTTACCAGATGCTCTGAGGAGGCGATCGGAATCCTTGCTTCCTCCTCCTCCCAGTGAAGGCCGTCTTCGACAGATGTAACGGTTCCCTCACCGCCGCTTCAACGTTTCACCCCTCGGTCTGCATACAATAGTTCTGCTCCTCATGAGCACGGTCACGAACCCGCGGCGGCCTGCTCAACACTCCCCAATACCTGTTCCCTGGCCAGCAAAAAAAGTCCCGAAATATGGGCGTAGACAGATCGTAGGCAAATCACACAAGAATCATCTGGAACGTATAAAAACGCCCTCTGACGTACGAAATTCCCTCTCTTCGCGCCAATACTCCCATTTCCACCAGAGTATTTGATTTCCGGATCAGGCGCCGATTGGTCTGATTTTTTATGTTCGGATGACCGGGAATATGCATTGAAGACCAACCCAATAGGTGTTAAGATTTTAAGTCCTGATTTCCCTTGTTGTTTCGGGAATGACGCGGTCCGGCAGAAGGCCTCTTAGCCCTTTGTCGGTCCACGGCCTGGGCAGAAGAATGGCTCACCCCGGAAAGGCATGGCAGTTCAGGTTTCTGCCGCCAAGCAGATCGCCGCAATTCAGGTTTTCTTAACTTAGGGCAGCAGCAAAACAAAACACTCATTCGCATTTGCCTCAGAGACCGCAATGGCGCCGTTTACAGGCAGTATCAACGTAGCTTCGCCGCCTCGCAAGGGGCCAGGTCGGCGAAGCATCTTCACATCAGGTGCCACGGTCAACTTCCAGATGAATGGAGAGGAAAGATGGGCTTTGACATTGGGCAGAATGTAATCCACCCGTCGCACGGAGCAGGCACAATCATCGCATTCCAGGAGAAAGAACTGGTCAAAGGCTTCCAGCGCTACTACGTAATCGAGTTCATGCACAATCGTCTCACCGTACATGTGCCGGCGCCCCGCATCGAACAGATCGGCGTGCGCCCCGTTATGCCCGCCGCTGGCATTAACGGCGTTTTCATGACTTTGGAGTCACATCCACTCGATCTGCCTGATGAGTTCAGACTGCGGCGCAACTCCATCGAAAAGCAGATCCATTCGGGCTACCCCAATCAGGTTGCCGCCGCAGTTCGCGACCTGGCTTGGCGCGATTCCTCAAAGTATCTGACCGAAGCAGACAAGGAAGCGCTGATAGAAGCACGCGAGCTGCTCATCACAGAGTTGGCCCTTGCTCTCAAGCAGTCCTGGGAACTCACCGAACTGAGCGTCGACGACGCCGTCGCTCGCGGAATACGCGATCGCCAGGACGCTGAGGCGCGCGCCCTTGAAGAAGAGATGGAGCCGGTTTCGACAGACTGGCCATTCCCCGTCGCGATGCCAGCGGAAATGAGCGAAGCCGCCGACTGAGGCCCGCCTGTCCAAATTGCAAGGCGCGCCGGCTCGACCCTGGGAGGTCCGCCGTCCAAACGAGTAATCCGCAGTCCGGGAGCACATGCGCCCGGACTGCTTCGCGTTACTACCGAGAGTTTTCGAAATCCATGAAAGCCAGCGCAAAGGCCTGGTGAGGGAGAGAGAGCGTGCGCGTCCAGATCATGACCGACATGGAGGGAGTAAGCGGCATCATCTCCTGGGACCAGGTAACCGGTGGCAAGCCGATGTACGAAGAGGGCCGGCGCCTCTATACCGAGGAGATAAACGCGGCAGTTCGCGGCGCGGCCGCCGCTGGCGCCACCGAAATCGTCGTCATCGACTGCCACGGCGCCGGCGGATCCTGGTCCTTTAACTCGCTCGTTCCCGAACTCCTTGATACCCGCTGCGAATGGGTCGCCGGCCACACCTGGAGCCGCTACACTGAAACACTTGAAGCCGGATGCGATGCCGTTCTCCTCGTCGGCATGCACGCCAGGGCCGGCACAGCCGATGGCGTCCTCAGCCACACCATCTCCACCGTTCTCTGGCGGCACCTCTGGTTCAACGGCCAGCCCGTCGGCGAAGTCGGCGTCAACGCCGCCGCCTGTGGCTTCTACAATGCGCCCGTCCTCCTCGTCACCGGCGACGAAGCTGTATGTCGCGAATCCACCGAACTCCTCGGCGAGGGACTGACCACCGTCGCTGTAAAGAAAGGGCTCTCCCGCTACGCCGCCCGCCACATTCCGCCGCAACGCGCCCGCCAAATGATCGAAGACGGCGCCCGCCAGGCCCTGTCAGATCTGTCCGCCGTGCCCCCATATCAATTGAGCAGCCCAACGACCATCACCTTCGAAGTAGGCAGCCCGGAAAACCTGGACACCTTCCGCCCCCGTCCCGGCGTAACCCTGGAGCCTCCCTACACTGTCCGCAGCGTAGGCGACGACTGGATGGCCGCCTGGAATCAAATCTGGCACTGGTGACATGCCGCCCAAACTACTTATCACCGGCGCAACCGGACTCCTCGGTTCCCACATAATTCGAGCTGCGCAGAAGAACTGGCACGTGGTCGGTACCTACCACCGGACAACCCGCCGCCAGGCCCAGTACTTCTTCGGCCAAGTCGACCACGGCCGCATCGACCTCGGAGACTACAGCGAGACCAGGGCCATGATCGCCGACGTCGAGCCCGCCGCCGTAATCCATTCCGCCGCCATCACCGATCTCGACTACTGCGAAAAGTATCCGGACGACTCCCAACGTATCAACCTCCACGCCGCAATCGACCTGGCCGCCCTCTGCAGTGACTTGGACGTCCCCTTTCTCTTCACCTCCGCCGACCTCGTTTTCGACGGCGCCGCCGCCCCATACACCGAGGATGACCCGCCCACGCCCATCAACGTCTTCGGGGAACACAGAGCCCTGGCCGAGGAAGGAATACTGGCCGCTTACGCCGATGCCGTCATCGCCCGCCTCCCTCTCCTTATCGGATATGCCAGCCTGGGCCGCGAAAGCTTTTACCACAGACTGGTCTCGGCATTTCGCAGCGGGCAGGAGGTCACCCTCTTTGGCGACGCCGTCCGCACGCCCGTAAGCACGGGAGTAGCCGCCCATGGCCTCCTTCAAATCGCCGGAAGCGGATTTGAAGACGATGTCAATATAGCGGAAATTGACCGGACAGTCGGTCGCCTTCACCTCGGTGGACGCGACCAGATCAGCTTCTACGAGCTCGGGCTTCTCACGCTTCGCATCCTCGGGCTGAATGAACAATTGGCCGTTCCCATCAGTGTGCTCGACTCCTACGCCGGCCTTCTTCAAACACCCTTCCTGGCCGCACGATCCGCCAACGTCTCCCTCGAGAGCTCCCGCGCCTACGATCTGGGATACGACCCGCCCACGTTGCGCTCGCAGCTCGAAGAGCTGCTGCCTGCCGCGTGGCGAGCGCCCGCCCTTGACAGTGACCAGTCCGACACAAGCCAGCCCCCAGGCGAATCCGGCGACACCACTGAAGACTGGGCGAATCCCAATGGCAACCCATCTGATTCAACGCACTAGGGACCCTTCTCCCTGCGGAGGCATCGAAGCCGGAGGACCTCAATGGTCGCCATAAACACGCTTCTCCTCGCCTTTCTGCTGGGTGGCATCGTCGCCTATGTCGTCGCGAGAATTGCACTCGCAATTCTGAACACCCAAGACGGGATCCCCGTGCAGTTGAGGTTTCTCCTTGCATTCATTATGTTCGCTCTCGGTGAGGGCCTGAGCTTCCTGTTCTTTGATGGCGGAGATTTCGCAGTCACGGTGGCGTACACGGTTGGATTCATGGCTGTCATCCTTTCCTATGACAAGGTCTTCACCGGTCGGGACAAGAAATAGAGGATCTGTCCATCCTTGCCTCCTTTGCAGGCCACCTCGCAATGTACTGACCACGATTTCAGTGGAAACGGCCTATAGAGCCAGAATTGCTGGCTCTGCCCAAAAAAGTGTGTATTCCCGACTTCCTGGGCTTATCACGCAAAAGATGGGGGTTTCAGTACAAAAAACAATTCCATACCATCAGACCGAAAAAAATATAAAATATCGTACATCCCCCCTTAAAAC
>VXRG01000092.1 GCA_009838625.1 Caldilineaceae bacterium SB0664_bin_27 | reverse complement strand
GAAAGAGGGCGAAAAACGGTGCGAAAGCAGTGCATCACTAGGGATGCATCACTTTCATGCAAAAATCGGGGGGAATGGAGGTGTCGCGGGAGCGCGTATTCGAGCTGATTCTGGCCGCAAAATCGACAAGGAAGTGCGGTTGTTAGCGGATGGTGGTTTGCCGAAGACGTACAGGTTTTGTACAGGTTTTCAGAGTTGAGCAGGGAGGGAACGCCCCAAGCCTGGTTGGCTGCCGAAGTATATGAAATTCATCCAATTTTGTGGAGCATCACAAATTTGTGATGCTCCAGAGTAGCGGACCGTGGCTCCCGGTATAACCCCCAATAGGCAGCCTGAAACCCACCCCCACTTTGGACAGCACCCTGCTCATCCTCTGCGCAACCGTAAAGTTTCTGACCGGGAGCGGAACGCTTCAAGCATAAGGAAAGTTGCCCAACGCCGATCGATCTGCATTGACCCTTGTCGACAACCAACACCTCACGGAGCACCAGACCCATGCTGGCAGACCTTACAACCATCACCGCCGCGCGCACCGGCCGCGCCTCTTCCTGGGACACCAGCGGGCGCAACGCCGACCGCTGGACGATCCCCGCAGGCGAATCACGCGTCCTTGCCGACATTGCCGGCCCCGGCCTCCTCACCCATATCTGGATGACACAGCGCAACCACTACCGCGACTGCCTGCTCAAAATCACCTGGGACAACGCCGACCAGCCCAGCGTCCTCGTCCCCCTGGGCGACTTCTTCGGCTTGGGAAACGCCCTCGTCAACTCCTACCAGTCCCAGCTGTTCACTGCCTCAACCCGCTGGAACAATCAGTTCGAGTCAGGCTGCGCTCTCAACTGCTATGCCCCTATGCCCTTCCGCGAACGCGCCTTGGTCGAGCTGATAAACGAGAGCGACGAAGAGCATATGCAGTACTTCTACTTTGACTACGAACAGGTCGACAAGCTTACTGAGGACAAGGGCTACTTTCACGCCGAGTTTCGCCGCGCCAACCCATTCGGGGGCTGGGGACACGAAATCACCGTCAACAGACCGGAGGCCAATATCGTCAACAAGGAGAGGCAGGCCTGGGAGGACAACTACGTCATCCTGGACACGAAGGGCCGCGGCCACTACATCGGCTGCACGCTCTCCCTCACCAACTTCCAGGGAACCTGGTGGGGCGAAGGCGATGACATGATCTGGGTGGATGGCTACAGCTGGCCGCCAGACATTCACGGCACCGGCAGCGAGGACTATCTGAATCAGGCCTGGGGCATGCAGAGGAACGCCTTCTTGCGCAACGGCTCATCTATTTTCGAAGAGGACACGGGAGGCTACCAGTCCTCCTACGTGCTCCACCTCGAAAACCCCGTGCGCTTTCAGAAAGAGGTCAAAGTCACGATCGAACACGGCCACGGCAACCATCTCGCCAACGAAATGTCATCGGTCGCCTACTGGTATGCGAGCGAGCCGGCAAGGGCAGTCGACCCGCCCCCCGCGGCGCAGCGGCAACCCGTTTTGCGTGACAATCAGGGCAACTGGCTTTACGACGAAAACAGCCTTTTCCCCGGCAGGGCCGTCCCCGTCAACGAGGAAATGAAGGCTATGAAGGAACGGTGGGCGCAGGC
The DNA here is from genome assembly GCA_009838625.1 of Caldilineaceae bacterium SB0664_bin_27. GTDB lineage: Bacteria > Chloroflexota > Anaerolineae > Caldilineales > Caldilineaceae > Bin5. Next base: position 22,561 of record VXRG01000092.1, on the reverse strand, counting down.
CAATCCTGCCGTCTGACCCGGCCTAACTCTCATCCGGAGGTGTCATCTGCCGGTACTTTCCGCAGTAGAACAGCACCGGCTCACCCTCATCATATTCCAGATACTCCACCTGCCCGATGTACAGGGTATGGTCGCCCGCGGGATGGGCATCTACCACCCTGCACACGAAGTAGGCCAACGCATCGGGCAGGACAGGGTACTCTTCGCGACGCTCGAACTCGACTTCCAGCCCCTCTACGGGCCAGCCCGCGAAGTGGCTGCTGTAATCTTCCTGGTCATGGCGAAGGATACTGACCGCGTAGCGGCCGGTCTGCTGCAACAGATCATGCAGCCTCGCCTTGTGCCCGACAGACACCACCAGCAGAGGCGGGTCCAGCGAGACCGACATGAACGCATTGGCTGTCATGCCGTGCACGTCGCCGTCCAACTCGGTCGTAACAACCGTGATTCCCGTGGCGAACAGGCCGCAGGCATTACGCAATTCACGCCCGTCTATCGCGGCGGAGTTGTTATCAGTCATGTGTAGGTCCGTAGCGCCTTCTGCGCGGTGAGCGCAACGCTGAGGCCCCGGACTGCCGGCTGCGTAGCGCATGGATTGTGCAAATCTTAAACGTTATCCGAGGTAAACTCAAATCTACCGTCAGAATTGACAAATGAAACGCCAGTGGTAGGATACCACGAAAATGACCGGACGTTTGAGTCGTGAGAAACTCTCCTGTAGCGCGACGAAGAGACATTTCGGAAAACGCGAGCGAGCATGATGGCTGACGAACGATTCTTTTTGACCGGCGCCCTGGGCTGTCTTGGCGCCTGGACCGTGTACAATCTGATCCGCGAAAACGTCGATGTTACCGTCTACGACCTGGGCGATAACACGCACCGGCTTGAGCTGCTGATGGAGCCCGACGAGATCGCCCGCATTCACTTCATCAAGGACGATATCACCAACGGCGACGCGGTCTCCCGCGCGGTCACCGAAAGCGGGGCCAACCGCATCATTCACCTGGCCGCCCTGCAGGTGCCCTTCTGCAAGGCCAACCCCTCGCTCGGCGCGGCCGTTAACGTCGTCGGCACCGTCAACGTCTTCGAAGCCGCCAAGCAGGCGGGAATCTCCTCTGTCGTCTACGCCAGCAGCATGGCCGTATATGGCGGCGCCGACCTCTACGGACCCGAAGTGAAGGACGGCGACCCCCTTCATCCGCTCAATCTCTACGGCGTCTACAAGAGCGCCAACGAAGGCACGGCCCGTATCTACTGGCAGGACGACGGCATCGCCAGCCTTTCGCTGCGCCCCTACACTGTCTACGGCCCCGCGCGCGATCAGGGTATGACCTCCACCCCCACCCAGGCCATGCTCGCCGCCGCCAAAGACGAAACCTACCATATCTCCTTCGGCGGCACTTGCGGCTACCAGTACGCCGATGACGTCGCCCGCACCTTTATTGAACTGGCCCGACTTCCCTTCGAAGGTGCAGAGGTCTTCAACATCCGGGGCAGCGTCGCCCATATGCGCGAAATCGTCGACGCAATCGTTGCCGCCGAGCCCAACGCAGCCGGCCGCATCACCTTCGAAGACACGCCTCTTCCCTTCGCAGAAGCCCAGAACGAACAGCCGCTCCAGGACCTGCTAGGGGAGGTGCCGTACACACCGCTCAAAGAAGGCGTCGCCCGTACCATTGCTCACTTTAAACGGGCGCTCGTCACCGGGAAAATTCAGTAACCGTCGCTCCATCCGGGCCAGGCATCCCGCTCCAATCCGGATGGGGCCCATTCACCTAAAACGACCCCATTCAAGCCCATTCGCCGAGGAGCAGAACAGATGAGATGGTTGCGCTTTGAGCATAACGGAAAAACAGTCTACGGCGTCGCCAGCGGCGATACCATCGAAGTCACCGACGCCACCTGGTGCGATATCCTCGCCGGCAAGACCGGGACCGTCACCGACTCCGTCGATCGGGGCAGCGTAGACCTTCTCTGCCCCATGGACAGGCCCGGCAAGATCGTCGCCATCGGCCTGAACTACCTGGACCACTGCCGGGAGACCAACACGCCGCCCCCCGACCGTCCCGTCATCTTCACCAAGTTCACAACCAGCATCGTCGGCCCCGGTGACGAGATCGTTTGGAGCCCGCAGCTCACCGCCGAGGTTGACTACGAAGCTGAGCTGGCCGCTGTCATCGGCAAGACCGCCCGCCACGTCAGCCGCGACGACGCGCTCGACTACGTAGCCGGCTACACTTGCTCCAACGACGTCAGCGCCCGCGATCTACAGCTGGGTGATCCTCAATGGATTCGAGGCAAGAGCCTCGACACTTTCTGCCCTATCGGCCCCGCCTTCATTACCGCCGACGAGGTGCCAGATCCCCAGGTTCTCGATATCCGCTGCCTTCTCAACGGTGAAGTCATGCAGGAGAGCAACACGCGCGAAATGATCTTCGGCGTCGCCGAGCTGATCGAGTTCAGCTCTAACGCCTTCACCCTTGAGCCCGGAGACGTAATTCTCACCGGCACGCCCCACGGCGTCGGCATGGGGCGCGACCCCAAGGTCTGGATGAAGGACGGCGATAGTGTCGTCATCGAAATCGAAAAGCTGGGTCGCTTGGAGAACTCCTGCCGCATGGTGTAAATTCAGCCGTCGCAAAGCTTCTACTGCAAATAAGCCCTGGCAACCGCCGGGGCTCTTTTTGTTCCCGACGTAACTACTAAGGCATCTTGCGGGGAGAGAGTGGAGAGGAGTGAGGGGTGAGTGGCGTGGGGGGCATCCGCCGCCCGGCAGGAAGGCAGGCTGCAGGCCCACGCGCCGCTCAAAGAGTTGTGCGAGCGGCCGCGCGCTGTCTTCATCGCCGGATTTGTAGGCAACCCGCCAAAGAAACTTTTCGACGCGCGGCTCACGCGAGAAGAGGACCGGTATCTGGTGGGAAGGCAAGGACTCGAAATCGAACTGCCTTGGGAGCGGGGCAGCAGAGCCGCAGCCTAAGAGAAGGTTACTGCCGGCGTCAGGCCGGAGGACATCACGCTTGTACCGGATGCCGGCGATTCAAGCGAAGGTTCGCTGGCCGAAGTATTTGTTGGAGAGCCTTTGGGGCGCGATAATTCAGTCGATGTGCGTATCGACGACCTGCATCTCTGCGTTCTTGCAGACCCGCGTCAACCAATGAAGTTTGGCGATCCGGTGCATCTGCAGTTTAACGGCGAAAGAGTGCAGCTCTTCGATCCGGAAACCGAGTACTCACTTCTGTGGACATAAACTTACGTGATCGTGAATATGTTAAAACAACGACGTTTTTTCGTATTTGTCGCTGCAATCGTGGCGCTCCTGGCCGCTTTCGTCCTCGCAGCCCTTTTTTCGCAGGACCAGTCAGAATCCGACAACTCTAATTCAGAAAAGACCAGCTCCGCTGAGGGCCCTGCATTACAGATGGGTCCCGTCGTTGAGACCGTCCTGACAGGGCTCGACAACCCGCGCGGTGTCGTCGTACTCTCGGACGGTTCGCTGATGGTGGCGGAGGCCGGGATCGGCTTAAAATCCGACAATCCCCAGGAGTTGACCGGCCGGCTCACCCACTTTCAGGATACCAACAAGGATGGTGATTACAGCGACGAAGGGGAACGCGTCGTCTGGCTTGACAACCTGCCCACCTATAACGCGCTCAGCGAATACTCTACCTGGCGCGATGAGGTCAGCGGACCGGGCGAACTGCTGCGGCACACCGATGGCCACCTCTACCTCACCGTAGACGGCGGACATGGCAAGATCGGCGTCTATGAAGTCAGCCCCTACAAACAGATGGGCCGCAATCTTTCCGCGCGCGGCAACATGAACGGTCTCGCCTTCTCGCGCGACCATACAGATATCTATATCGCCGAAAGCACGGCCAATGCACTCTCCGTTGTCAATATCGACGACGGCACCCACCGCAACATCACACAGTTCGGCGCCCTCGCCAGCGGTCAGCAGTCGGTGCCCACAGGTGTCGCGGTAGACCCGCGCAACGGCGACCTCCTGGTGGCACTTTTCACCGGCTCCCTCGTCGTTGACGGCGAGACCATCGCCTTCGTTCCCGGCGACAGCGTTATCGTGCGCGTCGACCCCGAAAGCGGCGCGATTGAAGACGCTGTCCTGGGTCTGACAACAGCGATCGACGTGGCTGTCGACGGCGACGGCAACATCTATGTAGTCGAAATGACCGGCGGGCCCGCCGACCCGATTGAACCCACCCATGATCTCTTCGACCCGGACCAGGCGCCCCTCCACGGCGGCTATCTCCGCTTCACCGGGCGCGTCACCCGCTACGCACCTGACGGCAGCGCAGAGTACCTTCTCGCCGAGGGCCTCGACATGCCCACCAACATCACCCTCTTCTCGCCAAACGAAATCTACATCTCAACCGGTCAGGGCACACCCAACCGCCCCATCCCCGGCCCCGACGGACCTACGACCATCGTCGGCGAGGTCGTTCGCATCACCTTGCCGGACGAGAATTAGCGCTGGGAAGCCAGCCCCTACACCACCGGATGCGCGTGCAGCACCTCCTCTACAATATCCACGCCCCACCCAGGTCCGGATGGTGTAGTCATCTGCCCGTCGATGATCTCAGGCACGTTTGTCACCATCTCATCCTTCCAGGGCACGTCGTCGATGTCGATCTCCATGATCTTCACGTTCGGCAGCACCGCGCACAGGCTCGCGCTGATGAACGAAGACAGGTGGCTGTAGTAGTTGTGCGGCGCGATATTCATCTGGAAGGTCTGCGCCATCTCCCCCACCCGCATTGACGGCGCAAAGCCGTTCCAGGGCACGTCAATCATCAGATAGTCTGACGCCCGCGCCTGCAGATAGGGCAGATACTGGCGTTCGTAGTAGAGCGTCTCGCCTGTGCAGATGCGCGTGCTCGTCTTGCGCCGCACCTCTGCCAGGGCCTCCGGTTCATAGAGATCGATCTCCAGCCACATCAGATGCAGAGACTCCAGCGCCCGCGCGATCTCCAGGCAGCTCTCGGGCTTGAAGTTGAAGTTCAGGTCCAACAGCAGGTCGAACTGCGGCCCCACCGCGTCGCGGAAAGTGCCCATCTGCGTAACGATGTGGTCGATCAACTCGTTCGACGCGACCTGATCGGTGGCGCCGCCCGGGTTCCGTCCCGGAAAGTAGACGTGTCCCGGATCGCCTGGAAACAGAATGTTCGTCTTCAAAGCGGTGTAGCCCTTGGAGACAACCTCCCGGCCCAGCGCTGCCACATCCTCCATTGATCGCAGCGGCGGCGTGCCCATCAGCTCATGCACACGGATCCGGCTTGTGCCGCAGTGCGACCAGTAAACGCGTACGCTCTCCCGCGTCGGTCCGCCGAAAAGCTCGACCACCGAGCAGCCCCGCGCCCGCGCCGCGATATCCACCAGCGCCAACTCGATGCCCGCTATCGCCTTTGCGCCGATGCCCCCGGGGCTCGACTGAAACGCCCGGTACATATCCCACCAACGCTGCTGAAACGCTCTCGGATCGCGGCCCATCACCACCGGCGTCAGGTCCCGCACCGCGCCCGCCACACCGTTCACGGCCTGGTCGCTGCACTCCCCCCAACCGGTGATGCCCTCGTCCGTCTCAACCTTCACCAGGATCCAATGGCGCCAGCCGGCATCCATGACAATCGGCGTAACTGCTGTAATCTGCATTGAAGGGTCCTCCCTTGAACTGGGCGCAGCTTCAAACGGCCTGTGCGCGTGGTGACGAATTCGTACGCAATGAACAACCAATGTAACCTCGAATGAAACCAAGACTTTCCGAAGATTTCGCATAGCAAAACAAGCAGCACGCAGCATGAAGAGATGCCTTATCAACTAGAATGCACATAATGGGGTTGAAACAGCAAGAACGGGATAGTTTGCCCGATTTCATTCTGCTATACTGGCCGCATGACCACCCAACAGGCAGTACAGACGCGTGAGGAGACGATCCTCCACCATCGCGAGAGGCTCAACGCCGTGCTCCTCCACATCCAGGAGAACCTCGACGCGGCCCTCACCGTCGAGACGCTGGCCGACATTGCCGGCTTCTCACCCTTCTACTTCCACCGTATCTTCGCCGCCTACCTGCGTGAGACAACCAGTGACTACGTGCGCCGCATCCGCCTCGACTGGGCCGCCCGCCGCCTCATCCTCAGCAGCGACCTGGTGACGCAGATCGCCCTCGAAGCCGGTTACGAGACGCCCGCAGCATTTGGCCGCGCTTTCAAGAAACGCTTTCGGGCCAGCCCCCGCACATTCCGCAGGCTGCGGCGATCCACACTTTATGCGAACTACTGGGAACCGCTCTTGCTGCAGCCTGAGATCCGCCAGCAGCCCAATTACGAACTGGTCTTCATTCCCTGCGTAGGCGCAGAAGCGGACAGCGAGACCATTTGGAAAGTGTTGAAGCAGCACACGGGCATAGCCGGAGGAGGAGCCTCCGCCGTCGATCCCTTCGAACCGACCTCTTACGTACAGGTCTGCCGCGACCGTCCTATCAGGGGTAACTCTGCAAGTGACAAAATGCGGGTCGATGCCGGCATTCTTCTCGAAGAGAACGCCTCCATCCAGCCGCGCAGACCCGTAGACGTCGAGCCACTTGCGGGCGGAGTCTACGCTGTCTTTCACCACCACGGCAGTCGCCGCGATGCCATGTGGCAGGCCATCTACAAGCGCTGGCTGCCGCAGACCGAAATCAGCCTGCGCGACGCGCCGCCCTATGCAGAAAGCGCTGACCCTCCCGGCCTTCGCGGTCGCCAGGACCAAACAACTACCTTCTATGTACCCATCAACGGCTCGCTATACGAGCTGCAAAAAAAGGAGAAAGAGATGTCCCCCACAGTCGAAACGAAAACGCAGCCAGACCGCCCGATGGTCAGTATCACTCGCCATGTCTATATCAGCGAACTTCACGACCACTTTCGAAAATCCATGGAGCAACTGTCAGCCTTGATAGCCGAATCCGGGGTTGAACAGGATGGAAGGCCCGTTGCCATCTACCACGGCCACGTGGACGCAGAGAACAACGGACCGGTCGAAGTGGGCATTCCCGTCAAAACCGTTCCCCCAGTCAGCGGCGACATCAAGAGCGCAACCCTGCCCGGCGGCACCATCGCCTACACCTCGCTTACCCTGCGCCAGGCCCACTTCCCGGAAATACTGGGCTACTACGACGCCGTACACAAATGGATCGAAGAGAACGGCCACCAGGTCGCCGAATCCCCGCGCGAGGAGTACGCCACCAGACCAATGGACAAGGAAGCAGGCATGGATGAACCCTTCCTGGACGTCGTCTGGCCCTACAAGTAAGCGCTACGCAAGACTGAAGTTAGTGCTGCAACCCTTCATAAGGTCGAGTACGAAAAGAGGGATTCTCCGCCTCCAACCCAGTGGCGAAGAATCCCCAATGACTCCCTTCGTAACCCTTCAACCTGGACAAAAGACTGGAATCAGATAGTCAAGCTGTATTCCGTTTGGACAAGTCTAACGCCGCGGCATCACGCGCCGCCGCCAATTCGTGACCAGGTCGGGAAGGTTCCATAAAGGTGATTGACTCGTAAAAGTCGTCCAAAGCAATAAATGCGCCATTTTCTTCAGCCCACTCGCGCATCCTTTGATTACAGGAATGTGCCCAGGATAATATCTCGACACGCCATCCCCGCTTGTGCATGCGTTCCAAAGTGCTGTGGAAGCCTGCACCCTCAAGATAACCCGCGCCATCGCCAGTCAACATCACTACGATACCGGGATCACCATTGAAATCCAGTGCATCCTCCAGCATTCGCAGCTGCAAGACTCGGTCGGGCATCTCCTGTTCTCCGCGGTCTGGTGTGCCGCGGTCGAACAACTGGACCTCAACGCCTCTGCTTTCCATCCTGTTCCATAGCTGACGCAATTCCGGGGGCACTGAGCCAGCTGCCAATGCCTTCTTCACAGGGCGGTCAGCGTGCCCCAAGCGAAGCATGTGGTCGAAGTGAATGCGTACACGGTAGCGGGCATTTGGACCTTCGCCCCGCTCTTCTGCCAGGCGCTGCGCCTCGTGGAAAATATTCGAGTTATCCCAATATATGAATACGCTGTCCATGTAGCCCCACTTCGAGACGTTTTTCCGATCCAAAAGAGTTCGCGAATTACCAATCCCAAGAGATGACTTACGCTCTCAATTCTAACATAGCAGCCCTCCGGGAATGTAAGTTCAAGAGCAGTTGTCTCGCCCGTATCGCAGGCAGGTCAACTGGGCCGGAACATTGCGTCCTTGAAGGCCCATTTGTTGGAAAGCCAGTGGAACCGTTTTCGGCTTAGATTCGAACTGTATACCTACTCTGCCTCCGCCGGGCTGTGCTTCTTCAGCCACATGCGCAGAGGCACGTCCTCGTCCGTCGGCGAAAAGCGGCCATTGGCGTTCACGCTCCAGCCCAGCAGCTGCCGGCGGATCGGGCTGACGCTCTCCCACAGATGGTCGACAGTCATGTCGTCTTTCGTGCGCAGCCAGCGATAACCGTAGCCGTAAAACAACACGCGCCGCGTGATGTCCGACCAGTTGGGGCTGGCCGTATGCCACAGCCGCCGGTCAAAGAACACCGCGTCCCCCGGCTTGGCCAGCACCGGGATCGCCCCCTTTGGCTGGCCGATTCCGCTCTCCGGCCTGTCGATCGTATCCCGCACGTGGCTCCGGGGCACCACCCAGAAATTGCCCCGCCCCGGCTCGCTCGTATCCGAAAGAAAATAGGCTACCTTCAGCGACAGCCGCGGCCGCGGGTGGCTCTCCATCTCAACGTTGACGCGGCCGCTGTCCTGGTGCCAGCTGAACGTCTTGTCGTTCATCGCCTCACCGTTCGGAGGAGTAACGATCAGATGCGCGTGATACAGAAAGATATTCCAGCCCAATATCCCCCACACCTTGGGCAGGACCCGCTCGTAGTCGATCAGATCGACAAAATAGGGATCATCCGGAATAAAGTTGGGATAGAACAAGGCCGTGCGCGGGTCGTGTCCCTCCGCCAACTTCGCCTCGTGGACCCGTTCCGTCAATTCGACCCCGTGTTCTACCTGCTCCGGCGAAAGGGCATTCCTGACGTAGATAATTCCGGTCTCGTTGAAGGTCTTCCGTTCCTCCTCCGTCAAACGGTGCTCAAGCGATGCCGCGCTCAGGTCAGACATTGGTTCTTTCCTCCCCTGAAATTGAGTCATGTGCCCACACAATGCAGTTAGTGTAGCATGAAACTGTTCTCTTGCGACCCTCCTCGTACACGGAGAAAACAAGCGTGCGGAATCTGCGCCCCGCCTCCTGCTGCAATCCACAGGAACAGAACGGATTCCAGCCCCGCCATCGTTTGTGGCAGCCGTCTGCCAAACCAGGTGAACTGGCCGGAGGAATGCTCACAAACGCGTCCATCATAGGAGCCATTGACTGTGTAAAAGAGACTTTTTTTTCCTCCATGAACTGTGATACCCTATGCTGGAATCAAAACAGAGAGGGCATTTGTCACCTTTCCCATTTCAGTCTGGTTACTCTTAATTCAAAAACCTCGGGAGGAAAACAGAACATGCGAAAGCAAGGTTTCAGCCGCAGAGAATTCTTGTCACTTGCCGGAGCCACCGGCGGCGCTGCCCTTCTAGCCGCCTGCCAGCCCGTTGCCCAGGACACCGCTGACGGCGGCATGGAGACAGCCATGGAACCGGTCACCGTCACGGTCCAGTCCGGCTGGCAAACCTCCGGTGATGGCGACATCTGGACGCCCAGCATCGAACTATTTGACGAAAAGGGCACACACATCTCCATCGAAATGATTCGCCTCCACGTATCCCCCGAGGACACAATGACTGCCGTAGCCGGCGGGACCGCGCCCGACGTCTACCATCGCTACATCGGCGGCTTCGCCGAACTGATGGCGCGCGGCGTCATGCTCCCGCTCGACGACCTCATCGCCAACGCCACCGACTTCGACCCCGACATCTACCTCGGCTCACAGTGGGACAACGGCAAATGGGACGGCGTCACTTACGGCATCCCCGCCCTTGAAGGCGGCTCCATGCCTGCCATCTGCTGGCACAAACACCTCATCGAGGAAGTCGGCGGCGACCCTGAAGTCGGCCCAAGAAGCTGGCCCGAAATGCTCGAGTGGTCCCGCATGCTCCTCCAATACGACGACGATGGCAACCTCACCCGGGCCGGATTCGACCCCAAAGACGCCTACGGCTTCACCGTCATCGCCTGGCCCGTCGTCTTCGACGCAAACTACATCTCCGAAGACAAGCGCACCTTTACTTTCGACACCGAAGCGTGGGCAGAAGGCCTCAGCATCATCACCCAGTTCTACACCGACCCGGGCATGGACAAGATGCTGGCCCTCAGAGACCAGTGGGGCTACTGGTCCGGTTATCCCTCCAGCGGCTTCAACAACGCCAAGCGCGCCATGGTCATGGACGGCAACTGGCTGCCCGGCGGGTTGCGCGGTATGGTCGAAGTCACAGGCGTCGAACTCGAATCCATCGGCTACAACTTCCACCCCAACCTCAACGAAGGCTACAAGGCCATCGACTTCGGTACTGGCCATACGCTCTTCATGCCCCGCACCACCCAGGTGGCCGAAGACGCTCTCAGCTTCATAATTCACATGACCAGCGTCGAAGTCGGCCTCTTAGAATTCGAAATCCGGGCCGCCGCCATGTGGAGCAAACCGCTGCTCGACGCCATCGATCTTTCCAGCGTGCCCGGCCTGCAATGGTTCTTCGACGCCCCCCTGGAAGCCGACCGGCTCTGGAGCCCCGGCGAGTTCCTCACGCCCGTCCAGTCCCAGTGCGAAAACCTGTGGACTCGGGCCTTCGAAGAGGTGATCGTCGGCGTCAAATCACCCGAAGACGCCCTTTTCGATATCAACAAAGAGCTCCAGCAGTCCCTCGACGAATACTGGGAGACCCAAAGTTAGCCTCCCGACTTTGCGCTGAGCCGACGGCATCCGCCGCGCAATTGGCGAAGCGCAAACCGTGACACCTCACGGTCGTGCCTTGGCTCCCGCCCCAAGGCGCGACCGCCGCTTCAGGGGTCCCTTCCCAAAGGCCCCGAATCAGCTCTCAACCTCCAGGTTTGATATGACTTCGCCACTACTGAGCGCCCCCCAACCCGGCCTGGGTCCCGCCGAAGACCCCGGTCTCCTTAACCGGCTGGCCCGCGGCCGCAGATTCCGCCGCCGCATGCTCCCCTTCCTCTTCCTACTCCCCTGGATCGTGGGCGTTCTCATTTTCCAGGCCTACCCCATCCTCGACTCCTTCTACCACAGCTTCACCATCTACGACGGCTTTCAGCCCGCCAAGTGGATCGGATTCCGCAACTACGTCAATCTCGCAGATCACGACTATACCCGCAAGGCCCTGACGAACACTTTTATCTTCGTGGTTGTCTCCGTTCCCGGCGGGCTGGTGGTCGGCCTGCTGCAGGCGCTGCTCCTCAACGTAAAAGTGCGCGGCCTTCAGCTCTTCCGCACGCTCGCCCTCGTGCCCGGCACCGTCCCCGTAGCCGGCGCCGCCTCCGTCTTACTCTTCATCTGGAGCCCTTCCATCGGCCTCCTCAACACCTTCCTCAAAATCCTCGGCTTCCCCAAGGGGCAGGCCTGGCTCTCAGATCCGGTGATGGTCAAATGGGTCTTCATCGTCATGGCCATCCAGGGCGGTATCGGTATGCTCATCTTCCTCGCCGGGCTCCAGAATGTGCCCCAGGAACTTTACGATGCATCCAAGATCGACGGCGCAAAGTCTATCCAAACACTGTTCACAGTCACACTGCCCATGCTGACTCCCTACACCCTCTTCAACCTCCTCACAAGCCTGATAGGCGCCTTTCAGATGTTCTCCAGCCCCATGCTGATGACCGGCGGAGGCCCCGCCGGCGGCTCAACGTTCTATGGCCAACTCATCTATGAAAATGCCTTCAGGTACTTCAAGATGGGCCACGCCGCCGCGCTCTCATGGATTCTTTTCGTCATCAGTATGGTCATCGTCGTCGCCGTCTTCCGCACCTCCGCGAGCTGGGTCTACTACGAGGGAGGCAACTGAATCGTATGGCAGGCATTCGCACTGCACGCCGATACATTTTCCCCGAGGGCCGCTTCACTCTCGGCATGCGCGCCAGCAGAATCATGCAGCACTCCAACGCCTATCTGCTGATCGCAGCCTTTCTCTTCTTAGCCCTGTTGCCCGTTTTCTGGATGTTCAGCAACGCCTTCAAAACGCTCGAACAGATGCGAATCACCTTCCCCATCCAGTGGTTTCCCAACCCCGTTACCTTCGAGAACTTTGCCGACGGCTGGCGCGCGCGCGACTGGCTCCTCCACCTGCGCAACACCCTCATGCTAGCAGTCTTCGTACTCATACCCACAATGGCTTCCTGTATCCTGGCCGCCTATGCTTTCGCACGCATGAGGTTCCCCGGCAGCGAGCTGCTCATGATGCTAAACATCAGCCTCATGCTTATGCCCGACTTCGTAACAATGGTGCCCCGCTATGTGATGATGGCCCGCATGGGCTGGATCGGGACATGGCTGCCCGCCATCATCCCATCAATGCTTGCGCTCAATCCCGCCATGGTCTTCGTCCTGCGCCAGTTCTTCCGCGCCATCCCCAACGAACTCTCTGAAGCCGCCCGTCTTGACGGCTGTAACGATCTGGTGATCTTATGGCGTATCATCATCCCCCTCGCCAAGCCCATCCTCGCCCTACAGGTCGTCCTCATCACCTCCTGGGCCTGGAATGACCTCCTCTTCCCTCTCCTCTACCTCAAGGACAAGAGCATGCAGACCATCACCCTCGCCATGATGGGCTTTATCGGCTCGCGCGGCGACACGCAGTGGGGGCCGATGATGGCCATGTCCGTTCTTGTATCTCTGCCCATGATGGGGTTATCGTACTATGGGCAGAGATACTTCACCGAGGGCTTCACCCTCACCGGCATCAAAGGGTAGTCCCCGGTCGCGCCGCCCTCAAGAATCTATCGAAGATGCCGTTTCACTGACCAAAACGAACGATCTCCATGTCCCTATTCACTTCCAATCGAGAACGCCGCCTCTGGCTCTGGGCACTGGCCGTAGTCGTTGCAATCTACTCCACGCTCGGGCTCGCGCGCACACTGGCCTGGCACCTGCGAACACACGGGCTGCTCGAAGCCCTCTTCATGGTCAGTTTTCTACTGGTCGGGGCTGTCATCCTGGCCTACGGGCTCAAAGCGCGCCCGGGCGGCCTTGAAATCGGGGTCGCGCTCGGCGTGGCCGCCGTCTACATCCTCGTCTTCGTGCGCATGGCGACCCCGGAGGAGCGCACGCACCTCATCGAATACGGGGTACTGTCCGTCTTCATCTACGAAGCGCTCAAAGAACGCGCCAGCCACGGCCGCCGCGTCCCCGTACCCGCTCTGCTAGCGGTCATAGCCGCTTCGCTGATCGGCCTGATCGACGAAAACATCCAGGCCTACCTGCCCAATCGCGCCTATGACGAGCGCGACCTCCTCTTCAACGTCCTCGCCGCCGTTATGGCTGTCGCCGCCAGCATGGCCCTCTCCTACGCCCGCCGCTGGCGTTTTCGCAATCAGCCGGACTGACGGCCAACGAATAGGAAAGAGTTAAGAGGAGTGAGGAGAGAGCAGACTGCTATCTTCTCTTTTCTTACTTCCCTACGCTCTCTTCTCGCTAATAGTACTTGCTGTACCCCAGCGCCGGCCGGTAATTCATCGTCTCATCCGCTGACGGCCACGCCACGTCGTAGCCCGCCGGCGGCTGATAGGGGAAGGGGACCTCATCGCGCCCGTAGCTGCTCTCCTTCCGCAGATCGATGGCGTGCATCATCAGCCGCAGGCGGTCATCGATCCAGCTCTGGGGCACCGTCTGACCCGGCCTGAGGTACGAACCTTCCTGTCGGGCGTCGCCTTGGCGCGCCGCCGCACTCAGCGAATGGAATCCGTAATAAAGCGTGCGCCGCAGACTGTCGGCGCTGTTCCGCCTGGAGCCGTGCACCAATTTGACATTGTGAAACAGCACGTCGCCCGCCTTGACCGGCAGTTCAATCAGGCCCGGATAGTCAAAGCCCTGCGCCCGCACGTCTTCCCCGGAGAGATTCAGCTTATGGCTTCCCGGCGCCGCCAGCAGACAACCGTTCTCCGGTGTGGCGTCATCCAGATAGTAGTCGACATTGAACACCAACTCCATCACATCCGGCTGGCTGGGGTCACCGTCGCAATGGACCGGGACCTCCTTGCCGTTTCCCGGTACCTTGAAGACAAACGCCTCCGCCTCACAGATGAAGTCATCCCCCAGCAGCTGCTGCACCACCCGCAGGACCAGAGGATGCGCCAGAAGCTTGATAAAAGAGTTGTTCCTGGCCTTGGGGAAGACATACTGCACACGGTGGAATACAACCTCACCCGTATCCGGCAGCGCATCAAAGAAGTAGTCGCTCTCGGGTTCCTTGCCCTCATAGCCCTCTTCGATGACATGAGCCGAGTCCTCCTGCAAGACCGCCAGTTCTTCAGGGCAAATCGCTTGCGGCAACAGGACGTACCCGTCCCGATCGAAATTGGCAACAATTTCATCGATGTTCATTCAGTTTCTCCTGATCAGCGTGAAGACTTTCGAGAAGATCGGAATGGGACTACCGTGGGGGCACCCCTTGTGGGTCCCCTGGTGGTTGCCACCCTCTGTGCAAGCGGAAAGTATCTGCTGAAGGAGCGCTTGTCAAGGAGATTTTCCGGGACCAGGGGCCGAAAACGTCTAAGCTCAGTCCTCGCCGTAGTCGAGCACCACCTGCAAAACATCCTCTGGGTGCTTATCGATCATCTCGTAGGCCGCTGCCGCACCCTCAAGGTCGACCACATCGGTAATCAACCCCTCCAGATTCAACTTGGGCATCAATGACAGCACCGCCTGCATGCGCCGCGCGGCCGACCATCGATGCGACAGTTCAGGGCTGATGCCGCTTATCTGCGACGAGATCAGCTGTATGCGGTTGTGGTGGAACTCCGCGCCCGGGTAGACGTTTGCCAGCGCGCCCGCATACCACGACATCACGATCACCTTGCCGTTGTAGCAAGCAGTGCGGATCGCCTCGTTCAGAGCGCGATCACTCGCCGAAAACTCGAACACAACATCCGCGCCGCGATCGTCCGTCAGCTCCCGCACCGCCATCGCGATGTCCTTTTCCTCGCCCGCATTGAAGACAAGGTCCGCCCCGCTCACCCGCTTGGAAATCTCCAGCCGCTTCTCGATCAGATCCACCGCGATAACCGGCGACGCGCCCGACAGCTTGGCCCACTGCACCGTCAGCTGTCCCAGGACACCTTGGCCAAAGACCACCACACACTCTCCCAAATGCAGGTCCGCGTCCAATATGCCGTTGAAAGTGGTGTTCAGGACGGCCGTGAGCACACCTGCCCTCGGGTCGATCCCCTCCGGCAGCTTGGACACCGATCTCGCCGGCAGCACGTGCGCCGACTGGTGCGGGGCAAAACTGAAGACGACGTCGCCTTCTGCAAACTCTGTCACATCGCGCCCCACCGCCGTGATCACACCAACGCAAGCATACCCATAGCGCAAGGGGTATTCCCACTCAGGCTCGTCAGACTCCACGAACAGCCGTCTGCGACGGTCCTGTTTCCGCTGCCACATCGGCGCGTCGCCGCGATACACGTTCATCTCCGTCCCATGACTGATGCCCGAGTACAGCGAGCGCATCGCCACCTGCCCCGCGCCCGGTTCCGCAAGCTCATCCTCGACCACAGTTACCTGTCGCGGCCCAACAGTTTCAACAGCCTTGATCTTGATCACTCCCCTGCCCGCCTCTACCCTACTGTTCCATATCGTTTACAACCTCAAACCCAAGCAACTGCCCCAGATCCTCAATCTCATCCACCCAGTCCCCGTAGAACAGGAGCCTGTGGCCCCCCGGCGTCAGCGGGTGCTCCGCCTTCATACAGTTGCGCAGCAGGCGCTTGGTGTCAGCCACCCGGATCGCCACCGACGTACGGCAGTCCCGCTGCGGATTCACATTGCTGTCAATCACCCCGGTAAAGACATACATGCGGTCGAAGGGCACATACTGGGCGATCGTCACCGTCTGCCCCACCTCCATCTGCACGTTCACGCATGTGCTCCGGTACAACCCCTGGTGATTGCGAAAAGCATATTCCTCCGAATCCTCACTGTCCCATCCCCCCAGTTTCGTCGCACTGAAATCGTGGGACATCCCGATCAGATTTCGCCCCGTGTCGATGTGAATATGGCCGATAAAGCCCGGCCGGTCCGCCAGATACCCGATCAAAAGCTGCGTGATCGTACTCGACAGGTCCAGCTGGCAGATCCCGGCCAGACCCTCGTCGTTCAGCATCGAGAACGCCAGGCACGGCAGAGGATAAGGCCCGCTCCCCATACAGATGCCGTGCTCGGTGATACCCTGGGCCTCCTCCTCCGCCAGGATCTGCTTGATCCCCAGGTACAGCTTGCATGATTCGACCACGTCCTCCCTCGTCGGCTCGATCACATCCGTGGCCCCCGTAATCCTACTCTGCGCCAGCGCCTCCGCAGCCCCGGCATCGGCGTTCTGGTAGGCCGTGATCAGCCTCTGAGGAGGGACATCTTTGATCTCAAGCCCCAGCCTCTCCTTGGCCTGCCTGATAAAGCCGTCGCTCAACGGCGTCAGGTCGGAAAAGAGATGGATCCCGCCCCACCCTTCCTCGAACCACCTGCGGCTCGACTCCACTTGCTTCGGCGTATGCGACTGCTGGTACAGAATCTTCGACTGCCGCATCTTGTGAATAGCCTTCAACACGCCGATCTTCTTTCCCACGTCCGCGAAATCCGACGAAAGTACCGGAATCACATTGCTTTTGCCCTTCACCGGCACGAAGTTGTGCAGCCAGGCAAGCGGCGAAAGCGGCGATTCCGTCGGGTTGAACATCACCGTCGGCTTGCCCCAGCTCGCAATCTCTTTCTGCATGACGTTCGGAAACAGGCCCAGAATGAAGACTAGGACACCGTCCTCGTCCTGCACCTTCGCAGCCGTGTCTACCAACTCCCCACGCGTCCGCACCAGCGTCTGGCCCGTAAATTCCACCTCCCGCCCGTATGCCTTCAACTCCTCTCTGTAACGCGCGGCCAGGTTTTCGTGGCTGAACGAACCCTGATAGATCGGCCACTCTTCGTTCTCATCACCGGGAAAGCTGTCACCTTTTGGCCTGCCCAGAAACAGGGTTCGAATTTTCGTCTTTTTCACAAAGATCTCCTTTTGGAAACCGATCGCCGCATCAAGGCGTCCTAAACTGAAATCGGGAGGCGCCCAACAAGCTCGTATCGGCCACTCTTAAGCACCGGTCCCATTAAGCGGCAGACGGTTCTTCTGCGCGCAGCACTGCAACAAAATACGCCCCAACCCCGACAACAATCAGGCCGAGTACAAGCCCCAGCGGCAGGTAGCCCACCGCCTGCAGCTCGGCGGCCGCGGCCGCGATCAAATCTGCGCTTGGTTCACAGCCGGCCAGCTTCTCCCCTTCCGGCCACGGTCCCAACGGCCAGCCTTCGTTGTTGCCGAACGGCATTGGCTCCCACTGCCATCCGGACGGCCACGGCTCCCCCTCGCCCGGCGTGGTCACACACATGCGGCGCAGCGCGCGCACGTTCTGCAGCTGCGACGCCCGCGTCGCCGCGGTGACGACAAAGTAGGCCGCGACCACGCCGACACCGATAGCCCAGTTACGCAGAATCCCGCGAAACCTGACCACGGGGAGCTTCAGGATCACACAAAGCAGAAAGACCGCCGAGACCACAAGACCCAGCATCCAGTCCTCCACCCGGTCGCCCTGCCCCAGAATCCAGGGCGGCAGAAAGACGGCTACAAACAGGAACATGTAGAGTCCGTTCAGAATCGCCATCCCCAATACAATCATCTGTACCTTGGCGTTCCGCCACCAGGCCAGCGGCGCAGCTGTGACGAAGAGAATATTGAAGTGGTCGATAAAGGCCATGCTCGGAATGCCCAGGGCCGCGCCCAGGCTCAGTTGCAGGTCGAAGGCGTCGTTTCGCGCCGCACCCCCATCCAGGCCAAGGCCGAACGTGTAAATGGTGAACTCATATCCCGGATATCCAAATGCTAAAGCCAGCCACAAGAGTGTCAAAAGAACGTTTGCGGTCATGAGTCTGACTATTGTCATTTTAGGCATATCTGATTCTTTCCCTTGAGTCGTTTAAAATGTGGTTGCCTGTCTTCCCCGCCGCGGCCCTGCTTGTCGCGTACCGCAATACGGTAGTACTATTCCTCTCATCCAGCCCACCAACTGAGGCGACACCATGAAAGTAACCCACGCGCAGAAACTCGAACTCTACAAAAAAGGCTATGTGCAGATTCCGGGCGCTGTCCCACGCGTGATGGTCGACGCCGCAGTCAAGGCCATCAACCACTCTTTTGGTAAGGGTATCGACCCGGCGCAGATGATCACGTTTCAATCACAGACATTCTGCCCGGAGTTGCAGAATGCCTCAGAAATCACCGACCTTTACAACAAAACGCCCGTAAGACAGTTGGCAGAGTCAATGATCGGCGCCGGGAAGATAAATCCGGTTGAACACGGCCAGATTGCAGTTCGTTTTCCCCTGACGGACGATCCGCCGCCCGCGCTGCGTCCCCATCTCGACGGGCTCTACTCGCCCCACAACGGCGTCCCCGCCGGCGAACTGCAAAGATTCACCATGCTGGTCGGCATTGCACTAAGCGACGTGCCCTCCGATTACGCCGGAAATCTGGGCGTCTGGCCCGGAACCCATCATCTCTATGCACAATACTTTTGCCAGAACGGCTATGACATCCTTCTGCGCCGCGGCGCAGAAGGCATGCCTCCCATAGACTTGCCCCGCCCCCAAATGCTGACCGCTCGCGCCGGCGACGCCTTTTTCGTGCATTACCAGATTGCGCACTGCGCCTCGCCCAATGTCTCACCCCACCCGCGCTATGCCATCTACTTTCGCCTGCGACACGTCAACCTCCAGGACCAACTCTACGAGGCCCTGACCGATATCTGGCTCGAGTGGGACGGAATGCGGGAAATCGTCGCTCAGCACGGAGAACCTGTTCCGACTGCCTAGCTTACTCGTCCTCCATCTCCAGCTGCCCGGCCCTTTCCATTGCCGCCCAATAGGCGTGGTCCGCGCTGTTGACAAGCGTGTTTTCCAGGCTGCGCTTGATCAACTCCCCCTCGGCCGAATGCGCGCCCGCCGTATGCGCCACCGCCTCCGGCAGCCCCACCGTCAGCGCCACGTGCACGCCGTAGACCGAATGCCGGATCGAAGGAAATCCCGCCGCGCCCACATCGTTCTTCCAGCGCGCCTGGTTCCGCGGGCTGAACTCAAACGGCTTGCCCACGTCATGGCACAGCGCACACGCCCACAGCAGGTCCCTGTCGATCCCAATATCCCCGTGGACCGCTTCCAGGCCGTCGGCAAGCCCATGGGCCATGCGCGCAACGCCGCGCAAATGCTCAGCCTGCGTACCGTCCTTCAGCGCCGGCGAGTCCGGTACGCCCGACCCCCGAATCTGGTCGATGCGCGTAAACTCCGATTGTGAAAGAGCAAAGGCCCAAGCCTCGATCACCAGCCCCCGCAGCTCTTCATCCTTGATCTCATTGACCTCCGGCAGGCTCTCACTTACGCCCTTTCGCAGTTCGTCCATCGATGCCATGCGTATCTCTCCTCTCTTTGGCGAAAAGTGATGGGCTGCTCGCTTTGCTACGCCCCCGCAGCAACGGCCTCTTCCCTGGCCAGAACCTGGGTCGAAGCGTTGGGAAAGATGGCAACCGTGGCGTCCGCCGGCAGTTTGGCCGCCAGCTGGTCGATTACCGTCTGCCAGTCGCGGTAGAGAAGGTCGCCGCCATGCTTGGCCGCAAACTCCGCCGCCTGGAAATGCTCAGAAACGATCAGCAGGCTCTCCCGACCATCGACCATGGATGCTGGGTCGGGCGTGCCGTTGGCAGCAGCCCGGCGCTTAAGGTATTGGGCCCAAGGCAGCTGCTGATGCAGGCCATGATACGAGATGCCGTCACTGGCCGCGTTGAGAACGACCTTGTACGGCTCTTTCTCAAAGTAGGGCAGCGGCCATAGCGCCTTTGACCCCTGGACCGGGTCGGCGTCCAGTGGATACCCGTTGCAGACCACAACGTCCGCCTCTTGACGCAGCCGGTTCGGAATCGTCGTGCCGTAAGTGCTCTGCGCAAAACGAGCGCCCGCCCGATGCGCCTCAACGAAATCCCCGACAAAGAGACCGGCGACTTTCCTGCGGCTGGTGATGACGCTGTTTACCACCATATCCAGCCCAATCTTGCCCGCCACCTCCTCGGCCACATCACGCAAATCCCGCACACCGCCGTCGATGAGCGTCACCTTGCCTATATCCCCCTCAGACGGCTTGCGGCGTTCGATATTGCCCTGTCCCCGCGTAGGCGAAAATCCGTGGAAATGAAAGATGGTGGCGAATCCGGCCACGCCCGGCACGATCAGCTTGGCGCCGCCTCCAAACCCGGCGGAGCCGTGCGGAAAGATGCCGCCCACACAGATCTTGAACTCGGCCTCAGCCACAATGCGGTTGATATAGATCGGCGTGCCGTCATCAAGACTGCCGTAGGCGACCAGGTCCCCCGCCATGAAGTCATGCGAAGTCGTCGCGTAATTCGCCGCCACCTCCGCGCCCACCTTCTTCACCATCTCCTCATCCGTCAGCGGCCGGTGCGTGCCGCCACCGACAACGATCACCGTCTCGCTTTTTGGAACGCCGGCCTCGGCCAATTCCTGCAACACGTATGGCAGCATCTCCGCCGCCGGCGTAGGCCGGCTCAAATCATCGACAATGATCGCAGCACTGGCCCTTCCC
This sequence comes from Caldilineaceae bacterium SB0664_bin_27, assembly GCA_009838625.1. GTDB lineage: Bacteria > Chloroflexota > Anaerolineae > Caldilineales > Caldilineaceae > Bin5. The sequence continues at coordinate 1,672 of VXRG01000092.1, read as the reverse complement.
CTTGCTGCATCGCGGATCCGCGGCGTACCAATCGGATTATCAAACGCCGCGGCCATCTGTGCCGAACTGAGTGCGGGGGCATCCGCGCTGCCACAGACGTGAATATCTCAGCCGGCCGGAAAGGTGAGCGTGCGATCTGCGTCCCCATACCACGAGCGGGAGGGGACGGTTACGGTTTGCGGGCTGTTCATGGCTTCTTCCTTCTGGTGGTTCGGATGGATTTGATTCAACCTAACGGTCTATGCGGGGATGAGGTAACTCTTCAATGTGTCGATCAGTCGTTTCGCGAAAGGCGAGCGCCCAATTACTTTCTGTGGGTCAATCTGAGCCAGTAAGGCAAAAGAGTGGCGGCCTTTGTCATAGGTGCCTTTCTGGCTATCGCGACTAGCCATTCTGAGTTGGTCCAGGACATCCTTCTTGGGGACATCCTCAATACTTTCTCGATTCGTGAGGGAAGCGGACCTGAAATTTCCTCCAAAATACCTCTCCAGCGAAGGTACGTCCGCCAAAAACCAAGACTCCATAATCTGCACCATGAGGTGTGCCTGCTCATCCAGGGCACCTGCGGGGCGTTGCCAGCGATCGCGCGAATTCAAATGCTGCCACGAGGTTCTTTGTGGCTCGACTTTAGCTTCAGAATCGACCAAGAGCAGTGAAATCACCTCCGAGTCTGCCTGAGATAGAGCAGTGCGAAATCTTTTAAAGGCTTCGGTTCTGCTTCCGCAAGCAATTACTCTAGGCATGTGACCAGATAAACCGGCTTTTTTGAAGAATTCAGAAAACGCTTTGCGGCACTGAGTATCAAGACTGCTAGAATAACCTCCCTCCACATATACTCGCACTCTTACCAACGATTCCCTCCAAGTTCCCCGCTGCGCCATAAATCTCCCAGCGAATACTCGTTGAGCCAAACGCGCAGCTGCTCCTGTTCAAGCCGGAGCACGGATGTAGCATTGCTTTCTTTCTCGCACACGAGCACAGCTTCAGGCACGTGGGATAACGCATCAACAAGAATGTCTGAGTGGGTGGTCACAATTATTTGTGTTCGATGAGAAGCCTCGATTAGCATCTCCGCAATGATTGGAAGAATGTCGGGATGCAGCCCAATTTCAGGTTCTTCTATACATATCAGGGGTGGGGGAGAAGGGTGGCAGAGGATAGCCGAAAGACAGAGAAAATGCAAAGTCCCGTCAGACAGACGTGAAGCCGGAATCCATCCACTGAGATCCTTCTCGCGCAGAAGGACTTGCACTGTTCCGCCTTCAACTGACACGGCAAAGTCCTTATAATGTTCGTAGAATCTGGCAAGATGCGAGTTAAGTGTATCCTTAACGTTCCCTGTTCGTTCGAGGAAATTGAAAACCAGCCCAAGGTTGCTTGCATCTTCAGCTAGGAAATCGTTGGGCAGGTCAACTGACTGCGGACGGCGCAAGCTGGGATTTCGGCCCAAGTTCCAATTCCGAAACAGCTTGAACTTCTTGTAATTGTCACTCAAATAAGTAATCTCCGGGTGTTGGGTTGGGTCTCGTAACTGTGAAAGTACGGACTGATTCGGCGTCAGGTAATCACCTCGAAAGAGTCGTCTGCCTTTCTTTAAACCTGTATTTATGCTGTATTTTTATTATTAATGAACAATTAAAAAAAGGTCACCTCAGGTGAGGGTAAAATAGAA
>VXRG01000003.1 GCA_009838625.1 Caldilineaceae bacterium SB0664_bin_27 | reverse complement strand
TTCCCACCCAAAGTCTGGGATGCACCCTTGCCCCCATTCCGTCCCCAATTTCTTTGACATGTTTTGTGCCTTTTTGTACAATGTCGTTCGTGTGAATCATGCGTGCGGGCAACACTTGTCTCGCGCATGCGTAATGCAAATTCGCAAGTATCTTCGGAAAGACGTTTCAGTCTGGGACGATTGAGGTCAGTTGTATGGCGAAAAACCGTCGACACTTTATCATCGCAACCGTGTTGATCGTGATCTGTACGGTGCTTGTGTACTGGGTTCTGGACACCGTACTTCTCAAACCGGCAGCAGCAGTCGTCGAAGCCGGTCCCATCGATAACCTGTTTGACCAACATATCTGGCTGATCGCTTTTCTCTTTGCCCTCGTTGTCGTCTTCATGTGCTATGCTTTGATCGTTTTCCGCGCCCGAGGGGACGAGGGAGACGGCGAGTATGTTCACGGCAACGGCCTTCTCGAAATTCTTTGGACAGTCGTGCCCTGTTTCGTCGTCGTTTATTTCGCCTGGATCTCCACCACGATGCTGATCGACCTGACCAGCCCGAAACCTGACGAATATGTCATCAGCGCAGAAGGACGGCAGTGGAGCTGGCTATTCACCTATCCGGAGACCGGAGCGGTCACACCGGATTTGGTCCTGCCAGTAGATACTCCAATCCTCATGGATCTGACTTCGGATGATGTATTGCACAGTTTCTGGGTGCCGGAATTTCGCGTCAAACAGGACACCGTTCCCGGCATGGTTACACACGTTCGCTTTACCCCAAATGTTGTTGGGACATATACGCTGCGCTGCGCCGAACTTTGCGGCACAAACCACGGCGGGATGCTGGCTACCGTACGTGTAGTCTCTGCCGAAGAGTTCAAGCTCTGGCAGTCCGAGCAGCTCGCCCAACTCCAGGAATGACATCACTTCACGCGGTGGGAGTTACTTTGAATCCCTTCTCCGCCGCTTGCGCAACTCAGCTCTGAATTTCTTGCCAGGAGATTCGCTATGTCGCTCTTTACACTAGGAATCGCACGCGGCCTTTTGGGTCAGGTTCTAGGCATGGTCATCGGCATGTTGTTGACCTGCGCCGTGCGCATACTGCTGGGTTGGGAGGCCTGGGCCGCCGAACCTGCCTGGACCGTCGGTTCCGTCTGCAGCATCATTGGCTTCCTCCTCGGCGTCGGTTCTCTGGATGACTGGCTGAAATGGACGAAGGGAGTCCCCACCCCCTTTCACCACGGGCCGCCTGTAGACAAACCGGCCTGGACACGCTACTTCAGCGTCGATTACAACCACAAAGTCATTGGCGTCCAATATACAGTCTGGGGCATTCTCCTGCTTATGGTCGGCGGCACCGTCGCCATGATCTTCCGCACCGAGCTGGCGCGCAGCGGCCTGCAGTTCCTGGGCCTTGACCTTTACAACAGCTTCATCGGTATGCACGGGATGATCATGATCTTCGCGATCCTCCTTGGCGTTGGCGGTATGGCCAACTACCTGGTGCCGCTCATGATCGGCGCCGAAGATATGGCCTTCCCGCGCCTCAACGCGCTCGGATTCTGGTTCAACGTACCGGGAAGCATTCTGCTGCTTTTGAGCCTCTTCATCGGAGGATGGGATGCCGGCTGGACCGCCTACCCGCCGCTCAGCGCGCGCGGCCCCATAGGCTACCAGCTCTTCTTCCTGGGCGTTTTCGCAATCGGCCTCTCCTCCATCGTGGGCTCACTTAACCTGCTGGTTACGATTCTGCGGATGAGGCCGCCGGGAATGAGTCTCTTCCGGATGCCGATCTTCTGTTGGGCGGTCTTCGCCACCAGCCTGCTGCAGCTCACCGCCACCCAGTTGATCGGGACAAGTTTCCTGATGGTCTCCGTGCAGCGGGCCCTCGGGATGGGCTTCTTTGACCCGCGCGGCATTCTTGGTGAAGTCAGCCCCATGGTCGGCGGCGGCGACCCGGTCCTGTTCCAGCACCTGTTCTGGTTCTACAGTCACCCGGCCGTCTACATTTTTGTGCTGCCCGGCCTGGGTATCGTCAGTGAACTGCTGCCGGTCTTCTCCCGCAAGCCCCTGTTTGGATACAAGTGGATCGCCCTTTCCAGTATGGCGATTGCCATCCTCGGTTTTATCGTTTGGGGCCACCATATGTTCGTGTCCGGCTACAATGACATTCTTCGCATACCTTTCATGTATGCGACGCTGCTTGTAGCAATTCCCACAGGCGTCAAATTCTTCAGCTGGCTGGGAACGATGTGGGGCGGAAAGATCCATTTCGATACGCCAATGCTCTTCGTCCTTGGGGCGATCAGCGTCTTCCTTATCGGGGGGTTGAGCGGACCTATTCTGTCTACGGTGCCCACCGACTTCCCATTGCACGATTCCTACTTTGTCGTCGGCCATTTTCACGCGACCATGTTCGGCGGTTTTGTTTTCCCGTTCTTTGCCGCCCTCTACTACTGGTTCCCCAAAGTCACCGGGCGGATGTATAACGAAACCCTTGGCAAGATCCACTTCTACATCATGACGCCGGCCTTCTGGGTGCAGACGCTGGGGCAGATGGGCGTGGGTGTGATGGGCATGCGCCGCCGCATCGCCGACTACGACCCGACACTCGGCGGAGGGCAGATCGAAAGCTGGCATATGGCTGTTACGATAGCGGGATTCGCCATCGCTTTCGGCGTCATGCTGATGCTGTGGAACTTCTTCCAGAACGCAGAGGTGGGCGCGGCCGCCGGCGACAACCCTTGGCGTTCCCGTTCACCCGAGTGGCAGATCCCATCGCCGATTCCGGAACACAGCTTCCCTGCGCCCGTGCGCGTAGTCGGCGAACCCTACGACTACGGACTTGCCGACTCCGGCTATGTAACGACGGCTTCACCAGGCGACGATTAGCGCCCCAGCACTTACTTCAGTTGAGCAGAAACGCCGGCGGAACAGCAGCGAGAGAAGAGTTGAAATGAGCGAACACAGCCCCACCAAGCGAAAGACCGCGATATACCGCGAAGGAATTATCGTCGCCATCACTCTGGCCGTCCTGACGATCGTGGAGTACTACGCCGCAATCACTCCACCCTTCGACTCCTTCGCCATCTTGATGATTCTGGCGCTGTTGAAGGCCATCCTTGTCGTAAACTACTTTATGCACATTCGCAGCGTCTGGTCGGAGGATGAACACTGATGACCGCTACCGCTATCGAACATGGTCACGAGCACGACCATGCCGCAGATGATCATCACCATACCGGCGAAATAGACCTGCCAACATACCTGGAATACACGCGCCGCAACCGGCTCGGCATGTGGCTGTTCTTCGCCTCGGAAGCGTTCCTCTTCCTCGCCCTGCTGGTCACGCGTTTCTACCTCTGGCGCGGCCCCCACGGAGAGGTCGTCCGGCCCGAACTGGACCAGTTCGCCGGCCTGGTCGTCACCGCGGTGCTGCTCCTCAGCAGCTACTTTATGAACCGCGCCGAAGTCTCGATCGCCAATGACAAGCGTACAGATTTCCTCGCCAGCCTCCTCATCACCGCAGCGCTCGGCACAGCGTTTCTCGTCGGCGTCGTTGTCTGGGAGTGGGGGATGTTCCCCGGCATTGTGAAAGGACATCTCAAACCGACTGACGGGGTATTCGGCGCAGTCGTTTTCGGCATGACCGGCATGCATGCCCTGCACGTCCTCTCCGGCGTAGTGCTGATTCTCAATGTCTGGTGGCTGGGACGAAAGGGTCACTTCTCCAGCGAACGTCACTGGGGCGTCGAAGCCTGCGCCATTTACTGGCACTACGTTGACCTGGTGTGGATTTTCTTCTATCCTGCCATCTATCTGATCGGAACAACTATCGAGGCGCCTCACTGACAGGAGCATCGCCGCCGCGACGTTTGCCTAGAATGCCCCGAAACAGTCACAGATGAGTCCGCTAACCAAAGCGCTCCTGCAGTCATGGGATCTCAGCCCGGAGATTCTTGTGCCACTTGCCTTGCTGGGAGCGCTTCACTTTGCCGGCTGGCTGAGGCTGCGCCGGCGCAGCGTTGGACGCTTTGCGAACCGCTGGCGCCTGGCTTCCTACACGGGTGGAATCCTAATCCTGGCACTGGCGCTGCTTTCCCCGATCGCTGTTCTGAGCGGTCAGCTATTTTCGATCCATATGGTGCAGCATCTCCTGTTGATGATGGTTGCGCCGCCGCTACTGCTCCTGGCAAACCCGTTTCCCACATTTCTATGGGCTCTGCCCACTCGCATGCGCGTCGCGGTCGCGACCGCCTTCCGCCGCCTGGCACACTGGTTGGCCGTCAATTCCTTCTTCGGTCGGACCGTGCTCAAAGCCACTTCGCCTGGCAGCGCCTGGGCACTGTACGTCCTGATCTTCTTTGCCTGGCATGACGGCAATGCCTACAGTCTTGCCTTGCAGTTTGGTTTTCTGCATGGGCTTGAGCACTTCACCTTTGTGGGTGCGGCGCTTCTCTTCTGGTGGCACGTCACCGCTGCCGCGCCTCGAATTCACCCGAAGCCGGCACAGTGGATGCGTGTCGCCTACGTGCTGGCAATGATCCCGCCCAATATGCTGCTTGGCGTAGCCCTCTCCTTCGCCCAAACTCCAATCTATCCGTACTACGAGTCAGTGCCCCGTCTGTACGGCCTTAGTGTTATGGACGATCAGGTATGGGGAGGCTTGATCATGTGGATCCCCGGCAGCATGATGTACGTGATTGCAGCGCTTGCACTGCTGGCGCGCCTGCTGGTTACAGCAGAACATAAAGTGCAGAATAGAAGGCCGCATCCGCCGGTAATGGGACTGGCCCAACGGAACAACGGCGGTGGACCCACCGCGGTGGCCTGTGGCTAGGGACAGCAGTGCGTCCACGTTCCTGCACCATGATTCCGCTGCCCTACGCTTGCGCGCGCAGGAGGCCTGAAACTACCGGATCACACTATGTGTTTATCTAAATTGGTTCACTTTTCAAAGGCAATTCTCCTGCTCCTGCTGAGCGGCATACTCTTGCCGGCGCCTCTACTAGCCCACGGCGGCGTGGGCGTTCAGCATCTGAACAACGTTCCAGCAGGCCCCTTCAGGGTTTACGTTTGGTCTGATCCTGAGCCGCCGCAAGTGGGTGAATACCACGTAACCGTCGCCCTGACTGAAAATATGGAGGGGGACTCCACCGGACTGGCAGGCGGTCCCGTCCTCGATGCTGTCGTGACCGTCGAGCTTACGCACGAAGAGAGTGGTGAGACCCTCAGCGCAAGAGCGACTCATGATGACGCGCTCAACAAGCTGTTCTATGAGGCGTCCTTTGAGCCGGCCCGCCAGGGAAACTGGTCCGTCAGAGTCAGCATTCTTCCCCCCGGTTGTGCAACAGCGCAAGGCAGCAGCGAACAGCAGGGCGGTGACTCCGGTCTGTCCTGTGAGTCTGAGCAGGTAGTAAGCTTCCAAGATGAGATTCTCCCCAAGGCTTTCCCTTGGCGAGCTCTACTTGGCGGCATTCTCTCCATACTGCTGATTATGGGCGCGGTTGTCCTCTATTGGGCAACAAAGCCGCCTACCGCAATTGAAGAGCCTGCTCCCGCCAAGCAACAGGAGCCAGCTCCTGCCGGAGGCCACTCATAATGGTCGGTCTGCCCGAGTCACGGCCGGAACGCAGTGGCCTACTCCGGGTCTTGCGACAACGACTGTCTGCCGGCAAAAGAGCTGCCCCGCCTGTTCGGGAGATCGGAGTCACACTGGCGCTTCTTTTCGGTCGTCGCTGGTGGTGGAAGACATTTGTCGTACTGCTGGCAATGGGCACGATGGCCGCCCTCGGATTCTGGCAGCTTGACCGTCTCGACCAGAGGCGGGCATTCAATGAGCAGCGCCGCGCTGCGTTGGCCGCCCCTCCCATCGACCTGTCGGATCTGCCTTTGCCTTCAGGGGACCTGCGCGACTTTCAGGCTGTCGCCCAAGGCGAATTCGACTATGCCCGCCAGGTTGCAATCCGCAATCAGAGCCTCTCAGGCCAGCCCGGGTTCCATCTGGTCACACCACTTCTGATTTCCGGTTCAGACAAAGCCATCCTGGTCAATCGGGGCTGGATTCCTGTCGGCGAAGCCAATCCCGCCGCCTGGCGCACCCTCGATGAGCAGCATGATGGCCCGCTCCACGGTCTCCTGCAACCTACCCGACGCCGTCCAGACGGAACAGTATCCGACATACCGCAGGACACTGTGACCGGCTGGTACCGCCTCGACGTAGAGGCAATTGGCCAGACGCTACCTTATGAGCTGCTTCCGGTGGTACTGCAGTTGACGCCCGGCAACGGCATCGATCTGAACTCGGGACGCCCGCGTGCCCGGAGCAATTCAGAAGCCCTGCCGCATCGTATCGAGCCAGACGTATCGTTCTCAGAAGGCAATCACTTCAGCTACGCTCTTCAGTGGTTCGGGTTCGCCGTCACCGCCGCCGTCGTCTACATTTCCGTTGCAAGACGGGCAGAATTTCGCGACACATGAGCTCTCTGAACTCTATCTTTCCAGTGTTGGAACAGGGTAGAAAGACTATTCGGCACCGGGCAAACTGCAGTTGACTGTCTGCCAGCCTGTAATGATTTCCCTTTTTTGCGTCTTCCAATGCATGGAGCGTTTCGTGTGAGCAGCAATCGTAGGCTTGTTGTCACCGCCATAGTTTCCGCCTCGCTGGCTGTGATGATCGGTTCTGGAATCCGGTCCAGTTTTGGCCTCTTTCTTACGCCCATCACGGAAACGCTAGGAACCGGCCGTGAAAACCTGAGCGTCGCATTCGCCGTCAACAATTTGGTGTTTGGCCTGCCCCTGGTTGGGCTCCTCTCGGACCGCTTCGGGCCGCGTCAGGTCGTCATTGCAGGGTCGGTCCTGTATGCCGGCGGTCTCATGCTGGTTACCATTCTCACAACAACAATGGGGCTGATTGTCTCCTTCGGCCTTCTGATCGGAATTGGTCTCGGAGCCACTTCGTTTGTCGTCGTGTTGGGCGCCGTGGCCCAGCTGATCGAAGAGGACCAGCGCAGCCGGGTCTTCGGACTAATCACGGCCATGGGTTCCGCAGGCATGTTTGTGGTCCCGCCCCTGGCCCAGATTCTCCTTTCGAATCTCGGCTGGCAGGGCGCCGTCTACGCCTTGGCCGCCGTCCCGGCAATCGTCGCGCTGATGGCGTTCGGACTGCCGCGGCGGCCCGGCACCCAGCTGCACGGCGCACAGGAGCCGCACGTAGACGAACCCTTCCGCAAAGTACTGAAAAGGGCTGCGCGCCACCGCGGTTACCTGCTCCTGACGACCGGTTTCTTTGTGTGCGGCTTTCATGTCGCCTTCATCGGCGCGCATCTGCCCGCCTACCTGGGCGATAAAGGACTGCCGGAATTCGTAGCCGCCGGCGCGCTCGCGCTTATCGGCGGCTTCAACATTCTTGGATCGATGACCTTTGGCTGGCTGGGGGACCGCTATTCCCGCAAAAACATGCTGAGCCTTATCTACCTGGGTCGGGCCATCGTCATCCTGCTCTTTCTGCTGGCGCCCGTCACTCGCAGTTCAGCCCTGGTATTCGGAGGGGCTATCGGCTTCCTCTGGCTCGCAACCGTCCCCCTCACCAGCGGAACCGTTGCGCATTTCTTTGGGGCTCGCTACCTTTCCACACTATACGGCATCGTCTTCTTCAGTCATCAGATCGGCGCCTTTTTGGGCGTCTGGCTGGGAGGACGCTTCTACGACACTGCAGGCACTTACACACCCGTCTGGATTGCAGGCATCGCCTTGGGCGTGTTCGCCGCGCTCGTCCATCTGCCAATCCCGGAACGCAGGGAACTCGCCGGCGCCGCCGCAGCCGCGGACTGACCGAAAGCCTGGCCGAGCACCTAGCATTGGGCCGGCATATGATAAGCACTTCCATTCAACCTTCATTCCTAGAGAAGGATCTCCAATGAAAACCGTTGAAACGCACCGAGCAGGGCTCTCCCTACAGCGCCTCTCCCGCGTGGACAGGCTGCTGGAAAGTTACGTGGATGGAGGTCTTCTGGCCGGGACCATGGGCCTCATCTACCGCCGTGGCGAAACCGTATACTACAACGCCTTCGGCCTCCGAGAAATAGAATCCGGTCAACCCATGACCGAGGACACGGTCTTTCGCATCTACTCGATGACGAAACCGATCACGTCTGTGGCTGCCCTGATGCTGTTCGAAGCGGGTCACTTTCTCCTGGATGACCCTGTGGCAAACTACCTGCCGGAGTTTGAGGGCGCCCAGGTCTGCACAGGCGACCTCGACAACCTCGCTGCACCGGACCGGCCGCCCACAGTCAAGGATCTCTTTCTACACACGGCCGGGCTGAGCTACGGCTGGGACCAGGACTCACCTGTCGAAGAACTGTATCGGCAGACCTTCGCCAACCGCGAACAGCTGCCGCTGGACAAGTTCACACAAGAGCTGGCGGCACTTCCCCTGCTCTATCATCCCGGAACCCGCTGGCGATACAGCTATGCGACGGATGTCTTGGGCCGACTGGTTGAAGTGCTCTCCGGAAAGTCCCTTGATGAATTCTTCCAGCAGGAGATCTTCAAACCACTGGACATGAGGGAAACGGCCTTCCAGGTGGATGCCAGATCATTGGACCGCTTTTCTGCGTGCTACTGCCCACCCGGCGGCTTCAGCTTCAGCAGCGATCCTGAGCCCGACACGGAGACTGCCTCAGGGGGTCCAGATGAAGGAGACCACGCCGAAGAGCCAACGATTGAACTCCTTGAATCCTCCCGCGATAGCCGCTTTACAAAGACGCCGGTATTTCTTTCCGGCGGCGGGGGTCTCGTCTCAACCAATGGGGACTACCTGCGCTTCTCCCAGATGCTGCTCAACGGGGGCGTCCTCGACGGTCAGCGGCTGCTTGGCCCCAGGACCGTCGAGATGATGCGCGCCAACCATCTGCCGGCCAACCTGGTCCCCATTGCGATCGGTGCTGACGCGCACGCCGGCTATGGCTTTGGTCTGTGCGGGAGCGTGTTGGTGGACCTGCCTGCAACCAGCACCCCTGGAAACGTGGGCATTTACGGTTGGGGAGGAGCGGCTTCAACTCAGTTCTGGATCGATCCCGAAGAGGAGATGCTGGGCATCTTCATGACCCAGTATATGCCTGCAGGCTACTACCCGGTTGCACGCGAATTCCGTGTAGCGGCCTACCAGGCCATCGTCGACTGAACCGGACAACTCGCAGGACCGGATTATGCCAATCCAGAAGGAATCCCGCCTGCTTCGCGTCGGTGTTGTAGGGGCAGGGCCAATCTCACAAATCGCGCATCTGGAGGGCTGCCGCAAGGGGCGCAATACGCAGCTCTACGGCCTGTGCGAAGTCGCACCCGACCTCCTGGCGCGTGTGGCAGCAATCCACCGGCCACTGCGCAGTTTCACCCGTCTGGAAGAAATGCTGGCCGATACCGAGGTTGAGGCGGTCATAATTGCGGTCGCCGATCAGTACCACGTGGAACTGGCCCTGCAGGCGCTGAGAGCCGGCAAGCACGTGCTGGTAGAAAAGCCCATGGGCGTCAACGTAGAAGAGTGTGAAGCGCTTCGCGACGAAGTCGCCGCCTCCGGTCTCATCCTCCAAGTGGGGCACAACCGCCGCTTTGACCCTGGCGTCGTTCACGCCCGCCGTTTCATTCAGGAACAGATAGGCGGCCTGATGTCAGCCCAGTTCTGGTACTATGATTCCGTTCATCGCTACACTATGACCGACGCCCTGCAGCCGCTGATAGAGACAAGCTCGAGCGTGCTTCGGCCCCCAGGCAACCCCAAAGCCGACCGCCGCCGCTACCTCATGTTGGGCCACGGCAGCCATCTGTCAGACACCGCTCGCTTCCTATCGCAAAGTGAAATCCTGCAGGTACGTTCTCGCTATCTGGAACGCTTCGGCCGCCACTGCTGGTTCGTGGATGTTGCGTTTGCCGACGGCAGCCTGGGGAACCTTGAATTGACCATCACCGTAGCCGGGGATTTCGAAGAGGGTTTTCGCATTCAGGGCGAACACGGCAGCGTCCGCGGCCGCCTGCCCCTCTCCTGGTACCACAAGTCCGGCAGCGTGGAATGTTTCTCTACCCGCGATGATCTTTACACGCGGCCTTTGGGCCAGGACGGTCACGGCTACCGGCAGCAACTCGAAGGCTGGGCCGACACTATCCTGCACGGCATGCCGCAGTCAGGCGCCAGTGTCCATGACGGCCTTGCGTCCATGCGGGCGATGGCCGCCATCGCCCGTTCTGCCGCCACCGGCGGCGGCTGGGTCGAGCTCGAATCAGTCACAGGAGGGGTTTAGATGGAGGTCGGAATTTTCGCCCGCACTTTTGAAGCGCCAACTCTGTCAGGCGTTCTTGACGCGGTCGCCGCTCACGGCATTCGCCACATTCAACTCAACACAAGCTGCATGGGTCTTTCAGATATGCCGGACGGGTTGGACTCCGCAGCCTGTGAACGGGCGCGCCGCGAGATCGACACCCGCAAGATTGAGGTGGTCTCGCTTTCGGCTACCTACAACATGATCCACCCGGACCCCACCGCGCGTAGCCAGGGTATGCGCCGCTTGGGGGTGTTGGCGGTGCACGCCGCTGAACTGGGCACCGACCTGCTAACTCTCTGTACCGGCACTCGCAACCCGGACAACATGTGGGCAGATCATCCTCAAAACAGCTCGACTGAGGCTTGGTCGGATCTCCTGGCGGCTATGGAACAGGCAATCACCCTGGCCGAAGAGCACAACGTTCGTCTCGGCATTGAGCCGGAGGTTTCGAATGTGGTCAGCTCACCAGAAAAGGCGCGCGAGCTGTTGGACACGATGCGGTCGGACAGATTAGCCATCGTCATGGACGGCGCAAATGTCTTTCCCAGGGGAACGATTCACCGCCAGCATGAGATCCTGGATGAAGCCTTCGAACTTCTGGGCGATCACATTGCCCTGGCCCACGCCAAGGATCTGAGCCGCGACGGCGAAGCCGGCCATGAAGCTGCCGGAACCGGCCTGCTGGACTACGATCATTACCTGAAACTGCTTCAACATAGCGGCTACCGCGGGGCTGTCGTCCTCCACAGTCTGACCCCGGAGCAGGTCCCAGGCTGTGTCCGTTTCCTGAAAGAAAAACTACACAACAATGCCTGAGTCCGACCTCCATTGTTTGTCTGAGCCAGCAGCAATCTCCCACCCAGTGTTGTGCGTTCGCCGCGTTTGCCGACTCGCAGTTTCATGCCCATCTAGAGAGGAGCACCAATGAGTGGCCAAATGAGCGTATCGGGTGTACTTGAGTCAGCACTCTACGTCCTGGACCTGCAAGCTGCCGAAGAGTTCTATACTGATGTATTGGGACTCATGTTCTTTTCGAAACTGGAAGGCCGACATGTTTTTCTCCGTTGCGGCGACCGAATGGTGCTGCTGTTCAACGCCGAGGCGACCGCCGTCTCCGCGGGCGGCCCCAAAGACGCGCCCACTCACGGCGCCAAAGGCGAAGGCCACCTGGCTTTCGCCGCGATGGACTGCGAAATCGATCAGTGGAAGCAACATCTGGTCGAAAAAGGAGTAGAAATTGAACAGGAGATTCAGACGGGGGGCGGTCGATCGATCTATTTCCGCGATCCGTCGCAGAACAGTCTTGAAATCGCCTCGCCCCGCATCTGGGGAATTTCAGAAGAGACGATTTCTTCCCGCGATTGAACTGGAGTCGCAGACAGGCGCCTAGCAATTGCTCCTAAAGCCAGCTGCCTGCCTGCTCATGTATAGGAAGAAGAAAAGCAGGGGTGAGATACGCGGCAGCCCCAGTCTCTCAGCCCTGGGAAAGTGGATAGTGCTCCTCCATCCAAGAACGCCACAGGGGTTCTTCACGGGAAACAACCTCGGTCGCATCCTCGCCGTACAGATAGAACCTGATCGACAACAGGATCTGATCGTTGATGGGCCAAACGAACAGGTGCGCGACCCCCGAAGTCGGTTCGTCAAGATGCAGAATAACCTCCGTATCGGTTGGAATTGTATCGACCACGCCCGAAAATCTAAGCCCTCCAGCGGGCGCTGCAAAGCGCTCTCCCAGCTTCGGGTTCGCGAAGCCAAGCGCAGAAGACACATCGTCCCACGCCTGCGCCTCCTCCGCGGCCGTGCCCATCAGTTCCAGCAGGGCGCAGGGCTCTCCCCGGTGATGGGTCATGTAGATCTGCAGGATGCGGAAGAAGGCAGGCCAGCCCGCCTCCGTAGCTTCGATATGGTTGTCATACTCGTCACTGTCCACAAATAGACCGTGCTCAACGCTCAAGAGGCACGTTCCGCCGTCTCGTGTCTCGATTTTCCAGTCCGTCGCTACCTCGGGTCCGCCCGGAATGAATTCATCGCTAATGACAGAGAAGCCTCGCGGCGGGTCCCACTGCGTCATCGTCGCCGCCGAGGAAATGCCGGGACCAAAGTGGCAGATCAGTTGAGCAGGCTGACCATCCGCGCCTTCCGAAAACTCGGACCGCGTAAACCATGATGAAAGCCCGTTATCGGTCCCGATTGCCTGCCAAACTTCCTCAAGCGAGCCCGGTACCTCAACCTCTCCCCGTACCCACCTGCGTCCGGAAGAATCCACTGTTACGCTCATGATTGCTCCAATCTACACTAGACGTTGTACGCAACACTATCTGAATCTTCCCCCAGTTTCTGTTCAAGCGCAAGCGGGGGTCTGGCATTAGGTTCCTGGCATATCGGAATCAGAAAGGAGAGAGAAGACGTTCAATCGAAAGAGTTCACCCAGAGCGGTGATACAGGGTGCATGGGTCTTTCTCAGGAAAGGCGCCAACATTGAAACAATCTAACAGAGATCGTTGTCCTCGCAGATCCGCTGCTCGGAGGTGGAGGGATTGGGACACTGGCAGGCGGCTTGTTCGACTTGGGAATCTACAACTGCGTGGCATCCTTGAAGTAGATTCCTGTCCAACTTCACCCCTTGCGCTCGAACCCGAAACGTCACATAATGTGACCAGCACTCATCAGGGCTGTCGTACGCGTTCAGGCCCTACGAAACGAGCCTGACCTAGCTATGGTCATCTCGTACCGTCAGGAGATTCCAATGGACCTTCAGTCGATCCTCCAAACATGGATAAACGTACTGACGAAGCCCGGCGAAGCGGCCTTTGCAGCCGAACGCGAAAAGACCTCGGCGACTCTGTCTACAGCGGTCCTTTGGATCATTTCCTCCTCCATAATCGCGGCGTTGCTCGGTGCACTACGGTCCAGCGTTTTCTCGTCGGCAATGGGCGGGTTCGGTCAGATTGTAGACTTGCTTCCACCGGAAATTCAGGGCGAGTTCGGGTCGATTGCGGAAACGGGCGCAGCCGGAGGAGCAGCGTTCAGCTTTGCGACAATTGTTATAGGGCCGATATCTTTTCTCATTGGAGTGGGCATCTACCACCTTATCGCAATTGTACTGGGCGGGCGCGGGCAGTATGGCCGTTATGCTTACCTCGCCGCCACCTATTCCGCACCACTCATGATTGTTGGATCCGTGCTCGGATTCATCCCGGGGCTTGGGGGCTGTCTCACCATGATCCTGGGCATCTACCAGGTTGTGCTCACATACTTCGCCGTCAAGGTGGAATACGGGCTCTCACAAGGACGGGCAATCGTTGTCGTCGCCGTCCCCGTTTTGGCCGTTCTGGGCCTGGCAATTTGCCTGGCGACAGTGGTCGTCGGTACCCTGGTCGCCGTTTTCGGTGGTAGCCAATGACCGTCATCGACGCGCACAACCATCCTGACTGGCTCGGCCATGATCTGCCGAAATTTCTGGCCAACATGGACCGCTTCGGCATCGACATGACCTGGCTACTGACCTGGGAGTGCCCGCCTGACGAATACAATCCGGCCAGTTACTTCCCTGCGATGCACTTTGGCGACGGCCGTGCCTATCCCGTCCCGTTTGAAGCTTGCCTCCGCTACAAGCAGGCCGCCCCCGACCGTTTCATCCTCGGCTACGCGCCCGATCCCCGCCGGCCTGAAGCCATCGATCAGCTTCAGGCCGCAATCGAAATTCACGGTGTACAGGTCTGCGGCGAAATCAAGCTTCGTATGCTGTACGACAACCCCGACGCTCTGCGACTGTTCCGTTTCTGCGGCGAAAGAGGGTTGCCGGTCACCTTCCACCTCGATTATCCCATCCCAACGGGACATCGCTATCCACGTACAGACTGGTGGTACGGCGGCAGTATCGAAGCCTTCGAGCGAGCGTTACGGGCCTGCCCCGATACAGTCTTCATAGGTCATGCGCCGGGCTTCTGGGCCCACATTTCCGGCGATGATCAGTACGACAAGGTTGGCTATCCCAAGGGTCCAGTTCTCCCGGGAGGCCAACTCTTCCACCTCTTCCGGACCTACCCCAACCTCTACGCCGACCTCTCTGCCGGCTCCGCCTACACCGCACTGACACGGGACTTCAGCCAACTCGAGGGCCACCCCTTTTCTTCCGAGAGCGGGGCGAGTGCGGAGCCTTTCTTCCTCGAATTCCAGGACCGGCTGCTCTTCGGCCGCGACCATTTCGACGACCGCATGCAGATCCTTCTCAACAGCCTGGAACTGCCCACAGAGGTCCGCCATAAGATATTCTGCGCCAATGCCGAGGCGCTCCTGGCGTAGAATACAGCGTGCCGGTGTCCGTCGCTTTTCTATTGTGAGCTTCTCTGAGGAGTCTTCCCGGGCGCGTGCGAGGATTTTTGGAACGGGGGCCGAGAGGGCAGGTTATCCCTAGTCGTCTAGCGCCTCTTCGGCGCCCAAGGCAGCCGCCATCAACTTCCTGTAGCGGCTTGCGTCTACCTTGGATATAACGTCCACGTCGGTCCATTTGCCTTCTCTGGCATATCCGTCTGTCAGGATGCGCCGGTCGAAAACCGTTGCTCCCCTTGTTGTGCCGCCTGAAAGCTCCACGTGCACTGGCCGGCGTTCCGAAGTGGCGCCCGCCGGGTCGATCACTGTGGCTACGGTCCCGGCGTCGCCGATTAGCGAGTAATCCATTTCAAAGAATCGGCAATAGTGCAGGGCGATGCCGCCTGCGATACGCGCGCCCGCCCCTTTTGCCTGAGTCAGTTTCCTTGCTTCCTCCACTGTGAACCGTACCTGTACGAAAGGATCAAGAGGGTACAGTGTAACCGGCAGCCCGCTGTGAAGCACGATGGCCGCCGCCTCCGGATCGTAGCGAACATTGAATTCCGCCGCCGGTGTCGTATTGCCGGGCGCCGCGAAAGTCCCACCCATCACATACAGCCGCTCGATTCTGTCCTCGATTCGCGGATACAGGCGCAGTAACATGGCGATGTTGGTCAGCGGAGCCAGGCAAATCAGCGTCATCGGCTCGGCCGAATCGGCCAGAGTGCGCCGCAGAAACTCAACCGCGTGGACGCCGGCCTGGCTGCGCCGCGGCGCCGGCAAGCCAAGATCCCCCATGCCGTCACTACCATGCAAGGGCGGGGCCGGCAGCCCGGTCTCGAGTATCGGCCTGTCCATTCCTGGCGCCACAGGGATGCTGGGCGCACTGATCGCGTCCAGCAGCGCGAGCGTGTTGCTGACCACCTGTGGTAGCGCGCAGTTTCCGGCCACACAGGTTATGCCCCGTACATCCAGCGCCGGAGACGCCATCGCCAGCAGCAAAGCCAGTGCATCGTCGCCTCCAGTGTCAACATCGAGCAATACAGGGAGCGCGTTTGTCATGTCCAAACTCCTATCCTGCTGACGACGGGCCCATTGTCGCCATCGAAGAACCGCTGCGTCTGTGCAGTGCAATGGCAAATGCCACCATGAGCAGCGCGCCCAAAACCGGAGCCAAAACAAGGCCCTCCAGTGCAGTGTCCAATGTCACCCGATCCGCCACCCAGCCGGTAAATGTCGCACCCAGTCCCCCCGGCCACCAGCCCAACCCCATAACCAGGCCCGACGCCATGGCCATTCCCCGCGGCCACACTTCCTGGGCGACTACAACGGTCGTCGGGTAGGTGCATCCCAACAGGAAGCCGATAACGCCCGCGTAGATGAACTGCAGGCCGCCGCCCGAGCTGATGAAGAACCAGTAAGCCGGCCCGAGTAAGGCGAAACTGCTCAGCAACACCTGCCAGCGACCAAATCGGTCTGACAGGATTCCCCCAAAGAGGCTTCCCATGCCGATCAGGAGGGAAAGTACGAAGAGCATCTGCCCGCCGTAGACAACGGAGTAGCCCCTGTCCTCAAGCAGAGTCGGCAGATAGGTTGTCAGACTGAGCTGGAACCAGGCGCGGGTCATCGCTACCACCGTGATCAAGACCA
The DNA here is from genome assembly GCA_009838625.1 of Caldilineaceae bacterium SB0664_bin_27. Classification (GTDB taxonomy): domain Bacteria; phylum Chloroflexota; class Anaerolineae; order Caldilineales; family Caldilineaceae; genus Bin5. The sequence goes on along the minus strand of VXRG01000003.1, from coordinate 8,148 downwards.
GTCCCAAAAGGAAGCCCTGACCGGCGCGAGACTGCCGCTGACGATGCGCATCGCGTTCGACTTTGCTCTCCTGACCAAGCCCATTGACCAGCCAGATGGCAGCCACGACCACGACCGGCAGCAGTACAACTGTCCCCTTCAACCCCAGCAACCCCAATCCAATCGCCAGGAGAAGCGGGCTGCCAGCCGAGCCAATGTTGCCGCCGACGGCAAAGAAGGAGACCGCCCGCCCTCGCTTCCCCTCATCGGTGGACTTGGTGACGACCGAAGCGCCCGCCGGGTGAAATGCCGCCGACCCAAAACCGGCCAGCGCCACACCCACAAGCAAGACCCAATAATTGCTACTGAAGCCCAGAACGGACATGATCAGGCCCACCCACAGTACGCTCAGAGCCGCAATGCGCCGCGCGTCAAAGTGGTCGATGAAGAAGCCAAACAGCGGCTGCGCCAGCGACATCGTCGTGGTCCCAACCAGAGTTATCATGCCGATCTGTCCGTAAGTCAGCCCGAACTCGGAGCGAAAGAGCGGAAAGAAGACTGGCAGATACTGGTGGAAAAGCTCCAGCAGAAAGTGCCCGCCCGCCACCAGTAGTACAGTATTCGTCAGTAACGTGCGCTTGAGAGTAGCTCGTGGAAGGGTCTGTGCCCTCGTGTTGCTGACCATCTTTTCCTTTTGTCGCCTAGAGCGGACAGACCTGTGAATCCAACACAAGCCTGCAGAACGGCCGTGCACTACCGCCGCGTCAGAATACTCATGGACTAAATCCAGTCCCGTCGGGCGGCGCCCAAAACAAAGAGGGATAGAAGATCAACAGTCTTCATCCCTCATACTTGGCCATGATAATATGCAACCGAGGAACTGGCAACTTGCGCATGTTCGCGCCGGACTCCCGCCTATCCGTTTACAGAACCAGTGACATCGCCGTCAAAGAGGGGGCGGCATTCCGACCATGTTTAACGTCTGTCCAAATTGCGGACTCTACCGGGTCGACAAGACAGTCTCCGAACCGCTGACATCTGTCCAGGCTCCCAATCCCGAAAGACCGATAGAGGTTCATGCAAGGCTGGAGACCGCTATTGCTGCCTGCCCGCACTGCGGCCACTTACACCCTTTTCTGAGGCTGCCTCTCCTCCTGGTCGGCGGGGCCAGCGCAACCGGAAAGAGCGCCATTCTTCAGGAGCTTACAGGCCAGTTCACTGCCGCAGTGCTCCTTGAATCGGATCTGCTGTGGCTGAAAGAGTTCGAGGATCCGACCGGAGGCCATCGCCGCTTCTCCGAGACATGGCTGCGGATGGCAAAGAACATCAATCAGAGCGGGCGGCCAACCGTACTCTTTGGCGCCGGACTGGCCGTTCCGGCGAACATTGAACAGTGCGAAGAGCGCCGCTACTTCAGCCAGACGCACTACCTGGCCCTGGTGTGCGACGAAGAGGCGCTCCGCCGCCGGCTCCTGGCACGACCGGCTTGGCGCAAGAGCAACGAACCGGAGCAACTGAAAGCTCAAATCGAATTCAACCGGTGGCTTCAAGCAGAAGGACCGAAAAAGACACCGCAAGTGACCATACTGGATACGACCGACGCCAGTGTTGCGGACTCGGCCCGCGCGGTCAGAGAATGGATGGAACGCGCGCTCACGACTGAAGCGCCTCACGTGGAATGACCGATGAGATCCCCCGGCAGTCTCTGGCGAAACCGGTCGTTCACACGGCTGTGGGTCGCGCATATCACCTCGGGCGCGGGGACTGCCATTACCAATGTCGCTCTACCCTTGACAGCCGTCCTCGTCCTGGAGGCAACGCCCCCAGAGATGGGCCTGCTGGCCGTTGCCGGTTCGCTGCCCAACCTGCTCTTCGGCTTCATAGCAGGCGTTTGGGTGGACCGGGTCAGGCGCAAGCCAATATTGGTCTGGGCTGATATCGGCCGTGCTTTGCTGCTTCTCACCATTCCCGCAGCCGCCTTCCTGGACCAGCTTTCTTTCATGCACCTCTGGATCGTAGCTTTCGCGGTGGGCACGTTCACGGTATTCTTCCAGATCGGTGCCATATCAGTGCTACCCGCCCTGGTCGAGAAGCGGGATCTCGTCGAGGCAAACAGTAAACTCTCGACCAGCGATGCTGTAATCTCCATCGCGGGACCAGCCGCCGGCGGCGGCCTGGTACAACTCTTCGGCGCCCCCAAAGCTATTCTCATCGACGCGGTTTCCTATCTTCTTTCCGCCCTGGCGCTCAGCGGCGTTGCCGAAGAGCAGCCGCAACAGGCAGCGCAGCCCGACAGCGAAGGAACTGAAGGATCTGCTTCCGGTTTCCGGCTGGCCGCGAAATCGTTCGGCCGCGAAGTCGGGGAGGGCGTGTACGAACTCCTTCGGACCCCGCTGCTGAGAGCGCTCACCATAACTTCCAGTCTGGGAATGCTGGCCGGTTCGCTGGCAGCAGCCGTACATGTTCTTTTTCTGGTCGATCAACTGAGTGTCACGCCTTCCGTGATCGGTGTCGTCGCAGCCTGCAGCGGCGTCGGCTCACTGGTAGGCGCGATGCTCGCCGGAAGGGCGGCGCGAATTCTGCAGGCTGGAAAGACGCTTGTTGTGGGGAAAGGGTTGTGGATTGCCGGCGCCTTGCTACTGGCCAGCGCAGACCTGACAGGTTACGAGCTGGTTGCCGCCGGCGTATCGCAGGCGCTGGTCGGACTGGGAAGCACGATCTACTTCGTCAATCAGGTCAGTCTGCGCCAGGCAATTACGTCGGTTCGGCTCCTGGGTCGCGTGACGGCGGCCCGGCGCTTTGTGCTCTTCGGCGCGGCAACGGTGGGGGCCCTGATCGGCGGGGCTCTCGGAGAAGCAATCGGACTGCGAGCGACTCTTCTGGTCGGCGCCGCAGCCCTTACACTGGAGCTGGCCCTGCTCTACTTCTCAAGGGTCAGAAGGGCTAAGATCGAGTAGTCAGAACGTCAGGACTTGGTCCTCTGCGTTCCCGATAAGGGGCAAAGTCGACAATGCTGACTCGAAAAAACAGGGCCAACGCGCCCGCCAGCAACAGTCCTGCAAGCAACCAGAACATTCCGTTGTAGCCCAAGCCGACGATTAGCAACCCGCCCAACAGCGGACCCGCCACCTTGCCGGCATTTTTGAGAGAACCTGCCAGCCCCATGCCGGCCCCTATCTCTCCCGCTGGCACCTGCTCCGCGATCAGGGCTATCGTAGCCGGGAAGATCAGGGCCTGGGCCGCGCCCATCGCCGCCGCTACCGCCAGTAAGCTGAATGTACCCGGCCCCGACAGCAGGAACGGGAGGGAAAGGGCAAGACAGAAGATTCCCAGAGACACCGCCCGAAGATGGCCGAACCGGTCTCCCAGCCTGCCGCCCCAAGGCTTCAGCAGAATGAGCGCGCCCTCTTGTGCGCTGAAAAACAGGCCAATCTCAACGGTTGAATACCCAGCAGTAAGCGCGTAAACCGGCAAAAAAGCTTTGATCACGTAGGTTACGACAAAGACTGCGGCCTCCAACGCGCCGGAAAGCCAGACAGCGGGTGTACGCAACAGCCCAGCTTCTCGTTTTACGAAACCGCGAATCGCTCGCAGTAAGGCATCTCTTCTGACAACTCTCTCGCGGTCGGCACTGTTCTTGAAAGAAGGCTTGACGCGGAAGTCTGGCCCGTCGCCGCCCAGCCACAGGACCGGAACGAACGCGGCCATGCTCAGGGCGCCGATGAGCGTGAACACCGTGACGGGGTCCAGCGACAGCAGCAGCCAGCCGGCAACAGCCGGCCCGACCAGGTAGCCGCCGCTGCGCGCCATACCGAACCAGCCCAGCCGCTCTGCCTTGCGCTTGCCGCTCCGTTCAGCCACATAAGCCACTGTCACCGGCCCGTAAATCGCGGTGGCCGTGCCGTGCAGCAGGCGAATCGCAACCAGCTGGCCGGGCGTTTCGATCAGTGCGTAGAGGAATGGCACGCCTGCGAAGATTAGCGTACCGATTACCAGCCACAATCGCCGTCCCATTCGATCTGAAAGCAGACCGAAAAGCGGCTTTGTCGCCATGCCGGTAAGCGTGGAGACCGATACGATCAGACCCAGCAACGCGTCAGAAGCGCCCAGCGACGCGGCGAAGATCGGCAGCAGCGGCGTCTTGCCCATCTGATAGGCGCTGCGTACGATGAAATCTGCAAGCGTGATCTTCAAGAGCGCAGGAGACCCTGCGCTCTTGCCTGCTTCCGACGGTGTACGCATTGCGACGACTTCAGACCACGACGGGAGGAACGTCTGCCGCCTGAACTGCGGCGTTAAAGTCTGCTACGCTCTCGCCCAGAATCGATTCAAGTTTGTCAAGCTGTGAATCGGTCTTGGTGCACAGTTCACCAAAGACGTCATAGGTCTGCTTAGTCGGGGCATCGTCAGACGCGGAGATGACGCTGATGAGATTGTGCAGCCTTGCGTTGAGCATCGTTTGCAATCGCAGCCGATCAAAGGCCACTTTGGCTTCAGGCTGGACCAGCTGGGACTCGACTTCTCCCAACTGATCACCTATCTGGTCCGCTCTCTCCTTGACAGCGGACTTGGTCTGCTCGTCAGCCTCGCTTTCCGCAACCATTTCGGCCATGGACGTCACACGTTCACGGGCCCGGCGCAACCGCTTTACGGCCTGGTGTGTCTCGGAAAGCTTAGCATTCACCTCCTGCCACAAGTCAAACTGGGCTTGCATCGACTCCTCGCTTCGGTCCAATTTGGGATCGATAAACAGTTCGAACTGTTCGGTCTGGCTTTCGCCATCGACGGTCAGTCGCACCTGGTAGGTCCCCGGGGGCGCCATGGCGCCCGTTACACTCTTTTCCGTGAACGGGTCGCCCGGCAGCTGTTCGGCGTCGGCATAACGCATATTCCAGATAAACCGGTTGAGACCCGGGTTGGTGGGAATGTACTGAATCGAAGGAACTTCCTCCTTCTCCTTTTCCATCTCCTCCTTCGCCGGTTTGGGGCCATACGACCGGATTTCATTGCCTGCGGCATCGAGAAATGCCAGGCTGACCTCTTCTACGTCGTTGGGGAGTGTGTAATAGACGATTGTCCCGTGGGGTGGATTTTCGCCCCCGTCAAGGACGCTTCGCGTACTTCCGCCAGTGTCGTCTTCTTCGTCCCGGTAGGTGATGAGCTGCCCGAAGGCGAGCGCATAGTTGCGCGAATCGCCTCGCGAGCCGCTAACGGTCCAGGGAAGCCAGCGCCGCAGCGTTTCGCGCGGGGGGAAGAGCCGGGCCTCGCCTTCGTCGGAGTCCTTCAAGGAGCTGACCTGCCTCAGGGGTGTAAGGTCATCAAGGACCCAGAATGAGCGGCCGTGCGTAGCCACCACGAGGTCTCCTTCTTTGACAATCAAATCGTATACCGGCGCAACCGGCAGATTGCCCGGCATCCTCTGCCAGGACCCGCCATCGTCGAACGAGACGAAGATACCCGACTCGGTGCCCACGTAGAGCAGGCCTTCGCGTTCGGGGTCTGCCCGCAACATGCGGGTAATTTCATTCTGGGGGAAGCCGGCGTCAAGCGGTTGCCAGCTCTGACCCAGGTCCGTAGTCTTAAAGAGATAGGGGCTGTAGTCATCCAGCTTATAGCGCGTGGCCGCTACGTACACGGTCGAAGCGTCGTGCGCGCTCGGTTCGATGACCGTCACGAAGCTCCACTCCGGCAGGTCCGGCGGCGTAACGTTGCGCCAGCTGTCTCCTCCGTCCTCGCTGACATGAATCAGGCCGTCATCGCTGCCAGCCCAGAAGAGTCCTTCCTGGTGAGCCGATTCGATAAACGTTGAAATCGTGCAGTAGTGCTCCGCTCCGCTCGTATCCAGAGTTAGCGGACCTCCGGACGCCTCCAGCTTGCTCTCATCATTGCGGGTCAGGTCCGGGCTGAGAATCTCCCAGGAGCTGCCTTCGTCCGTCGTGCTGAAGACGTGGTTACCGCAGGTGTAGAGCACATTGGTGTCGTGTGGACTGAAAAGGATCGGGAAAGTCCAGGGGAATCGGTACTTCATCTCTTTGGGGCCAAAACCGCTGAACGGTTCCGGCCACACTGTTACCAGCCGAATCTGCTTGGTGCGGTGGTCATAACGTTGCAATGCCCCGCCGCCGCCGGGCGATGAACCGACCGCGCCGACGTAAACTATGTTTGAGTCGTCCGGCTTGACGGCGATGTACCCGCTCTCGCCCGTTCCAGCCGGGTAGCAGTCTCCCCAGGGTATCGCCCCTTTTTCCGTTGCGCTGGGTACGGCGATGCTGGAGTTGTCCTGCTGCGTGCCGTAGACATGATAGGGGTGCTGGTTGTCCACGTCGAGATGGTAGTACTGGCCCGTGAGCTGGTTGTAAATGGTGCTCCAGGTTTCGCCGCCGTTGAAGCTGACACAGGCGCCGCCGTCATTGCCGTTGATCATCCGATGCGGGTCAGCCGGGTCGATCCACAGGTCATGGTTATCTCCGTGCGGTGTCGTGATCTCGCCCCAACTCTTCCCTCCGTCAATGCTCTTCCACATCTTCAGGTTGTTTACGTAAACGGTATCGGGATCCTGCGGGTCGGCGAAGATGTGCAGATAGTACCAGGGCCGGTTCAGCAGGTCCTGGTTATTCGTCAGGTGCTCCCAAGTGGCGCCGCGGTCGTCTGATCGGTAGACGCCCGACTTTTCTCCTTCTGCTTCCACAATAGCCCAGATTCGGCTGGGCTGGGCCGGTGAAACGGAAATACCTATCTTCCCCAGGATTCCTTCCTGCGGCAGGCCCGGGTTGCGGCTGATGTCGGTCCAGCTGTCGCCGCCGTCGGTTGACTTCCACAGCCCGCTATCAGGGCCGCCGCTGACCAGCTCCCAGAAGTGGCGATGCACCTGCCAGATTGAGGCATAGACTATTCTGGGATTGGTGACATCCAGCGTAAGGTCCACGGCGCCAGCCCCGTCGCTGACGTAAAGAACGCGCTCCCACGTTTCTCCGCCGTCAGTGGAGCGGTAAACACCGCGCTCGTTATTGGGCCCGAAGGCGTGACCCAGCGCCGCCACGTAGACGATGTCGGGGTCCTGCGGGTGAATACGAATCTCGCCGATGTGGTGGCTGTCCCGCAGCCCTACATTCTTCCAGGTCTCGCCGCCGTCAGTGGACTTGTAAACCCCGTCTCCCCAGCTAACGTCCAAGCGGATCGTCGACTCGCCCGTACCCGCGTAAATAACGTTCGGGTCGGCCTCGGAGACTGCGATCGCGCCCACCGAGGAGACGTCGAACTGCCCGTCGGTGATGTTTTCCCAGTAGTGGCCTCCGTCGACCGTCTTCCACACACCACCTGCCACCGCACCAAAGTAGAAGACGTTCTTGTCAGTCGGATGACCTGCAGCTGCGACCACGCGTCCCCCGCGCGGAGGACCTATGCAACGGAACTTGAGGGCATCCCACGCCGCAGATTCGGTATTCATCTTTGTGTTCTCTCCGTGAATTGTGTGGCTGTATCGAAATCGCACCTCTCTCTAACGAGGGTGCGGCGTTGGGCAGTGTAAGTTGAAGGGGCCAAGACAGTTCCGACCTACTCCGCTAAACGAGTACCTTGCGCAAAGGCTTATCCAGTAGAGCGCAATTGACTTGGTCCGACGAGGAAGTGGGCTCCAAGCCTATGTGAATTAAGTAGATCGGGAGATTCCGCGTTCTGTTCTTACTTGTGATAGCTCGAAGCGAGTATCGGGCCAAAAGGCTGGAGCGCGCATATCCTAACCGATTCCGGCGCGCAGGTCAAGACCAAGAGGCGCAATTGCGGAACTGCTGCGTTCAGTGGTCAGTGGTGGAGAAGCTGGGAGTGCTGAAGGATTTTGGCACAATTTGGCACAATTTGGCACGTTTTCGGGGGGGTACCCCCAAAAGCAGTCGAATCTAATCTGGTTTGCCAGTAATTCCGAAGACAGCCGGTTGGTCCAAAGAGGGCCGGGGAGAACACCTTTTTTCCGCGGAGGACGCGGAGTGTCGCGGAGAACATCGTAAAACCTTTGTCCGCTAAGGGCCGGGAAGAACACCTTTTTTTCCGCGGAGGACGCGGAGTGTCGCGGAGAACATCGTAAAACCTTTGTCCGCTAAGGGCCGGGAAGAACACCTTTTTTTCCGCGGAGGACGCGGAGTGTCGCGGAGAACATCGTAAAACCTTTGTCCG
>VXRG01000119.1 GCA_009838625.1 Caldilineaceae bacterium SB0664_bin_27 | reverse complement strand
GAATCGGCCTACAAAACAAGATGCGACTGCCCTACCCAAGTTGGTGTGCATCCCGGATTTCTATCGCTGATCACGCAAAAAAATGGTGGTTTCGGCCCAGGCAACAATCAGGCCCAATCTGATATAAAAAGATATAAAATATCGTACATCCCCCCCTAGAACACGACAAAACACGACAAAAGACGACAAATCCCTCAAAGCGTTCACCCTTGAGCCCCTTTATCAAACGGTTCCTTGACCTTTGTCAGAAAAGCAATTTCCTCCTACAAACTGCCTGCCCTCGTGTTGGCACTATGCTTCTTCCTTGAGAATGCCCGACGTGGTCCCTCTGACTGACGTCGGCAATGGTGGTAAACCAGAAAAGATGCGATTGCCCTGTGCACGCCCTGAATTCGAACCCTTCCCGCTTGACCAATAATGTTATAATGAGAAGCTCACATACCATGGCGCCATGCAGTGATCGTCTACAGCAGTTTGAAATAGGACGAATCCGGGAACGGAAGTACCGAACACCTACGAACCCCATCGTCGAAGCCAATACCCAGACTAACTGCACCGGTTTCGGCAATGATCGCCTTGTGGTCCGGAGTGATATCTTCCTCGTTTATCCACACGAGAACATTCAGTATCGTCTCGACGATGATTGCATCACCAGCCCGCAAAGATACTACGCTTCCGCTGCGAAACTGGGCGTAGTCCAACAGGTCCATCCCAATCATTTCTACAGTGCCTGAACCAAAGTGCTGTGACTACACCGGCGCCGTTTTTTACTGGTGCCATTTGTGCGTACACAGCCAGGAAAACCACCTGCTGTCAAGAAGTGCTTACGTGCCGCAAGTGCATTTATGCCCCAAAGATAAGAATCTGCATCGGCTTCGTCTGTCGCCGCCAACGGCCGATCTTGGGAGAATCGCATGCGCTCGCCAACCAGTACCGAAATACCCCAATCCGCCTTCACCCTTCTGAAGGAGGAACTGAGAAGCCAGATTCCCAGGATAGCGATCCTCTTCGCCCTCGCGCTTGTCAGTACGGGAATGGGGCTGATCCAGCCCTTCCTCTTCAAGCTTCTCATAGACACCGCGATACCAACCGCAGACATACGGCTAATTGGGCTCCTGCTCGTCGGCATGGTAGTTGTGCCCATTCTCAGCGCCGGCCTGAACGCTGCAAACCACTACCTGCGCGCCTACATTGGCGAAAGCGTCTCCCAACGCCTGCGCCGCGACCTGTTCGACCACCTGTTGCGCGTCCGCCTCGTCGAGCTGGAAAAGTTCAAGACCGGAGAGCATCTACACCGCCTCACTCGCAGCTGCGGCAGAATCGGCGATCTCTTCGTCGGAAACCACCTGCTGCCGCTCGCCTTGAGCGCCATCCTCCTCCTGGGCACGCTCGCTGCCATGACAGCGTTGCACTGGCGCCTCACCCTTTTGACGCTGATCGCCTTCCCTCTCTCCCTGCTCCTCACGCGCAAGACCCGCAACCACTCCCAGCGCCTCGACCGTGACTTTTCCAGTATTCTGGAGGCAGGCCAGAGTTATCTGACCGAGTTCTTCCCCGGCATGCGCACTATCCGGGCCTTCAACGCCGAGCGCCATGAAGAGGCGCGCTGGCAGGACTGGCTAGTGAGACATCGAAGCATCAGAGCTAAGGCTATGGCTTTCCACGAAATGATCCGCATAGTTTTGCCGGAGACCGTCAACTACGTGGCAGCAGGCCTCGTGTTCGGCTACGGCGCCTTAGAGATCGTACAGGGCCGGCTAACAATAGGCAGTCTTGTAGCCTTCGCCGCCTACCTGCCCCGCGCCTACGCCGTCCTGCAGTCTCTGCTGGGCACGCAAGTCAACTTGCAAGAGGCCCGCGTCAACGCCGAGAAAGTGGATGCGCTTTTCGCCCTCTCCCGAGAACCGTCCGGCGGCAGAGTCCTGCCGCCTTCAGGTACGTCCCGGGTCAGAAGCGCCGCAGGCGCAACTTCCTATGCTGGCGCTGCGCTGGCCTTCAATAACGTCTCCTTCGACTACGGCCGGGGCGACTTCGGCGCACGCGACCTCACCTTCCGCGTCGAACCCGGCGAATTCGTCGGCATCGTCGGACCCAGCGGCGGTGGCAAGTCCACCATTATCGACCTGATCATGGGCTTCTACGCGCCCCAGTCCGGATCCATCGCACTGGACGGGATCGACCTCCAGGAGCTCTCCCTGACCTCACTGCGAGATCAGATCGGCCTCGTTTCCCAGGACCTGTTCTTTTGGAACGACAGCATTCGCCGCAACATCAACTATCCTCGAGCTGAAGACGATTCAGGCGCTATCAGCGAAGCAGCGCGCGCCGCACAGATCGATGAATTCATCACGAGCCTGCCTCTCGAATACCGTACCGTCATCGGTGAACGCGGCCTTACGCTGTCCGGCGGCGAACGCCAGCGCCTCGCCATCGCCCGCGCTCTTCGGAAGCATCCCAAGCTCCTCCTGCTCGACGAAGCCACCTCCGCGCTCGACGCCCTGACCGAACTGAAAGTGCGCGATGCCTTCGAAAAGGCACGCGCGGGACGGACTGCCGTTGTTGTCGCCCATCGCCTCTCAACTATCCTGAACGCCGACAGAATTCTCGTCATCGACCAGGGCCGCATCGTCGAAATCGGCAGTCGCGACGAGCTGCTGACCCGTCGCGGTCTATTCCATGACCTGTACAAGGCACAGTCTTTCGATCTTCCAGCGATCGCGTTATAATCCGATCTGAACTCTGCGGCCAAAGTATTCTTTACGCGCCGCCGGCTGACAGCTACCATTCACGCTAAGGAATCTGCCACCGATGTCATCCAAAACCAACGGCCAGGGCGATGCGCGCCTGTCTTTCGAAAGCCCCACCATCGATCCGGATCTGGAAGAAAACGTAGTCAACACCATTCGCATGCTCGCATTGGACGCCGTCCAGGCCGCCGACTCGGGCCACGCCGGCCTGCCCATGGGCATGGCCACCGCCGCCTTGACGCTCTGGCGCAGGCATCTGCGCTACAATCCGGCCAACCCTGAATGGCACAACCGCGACCGCTTCATCCTCAGTGCCGGCCACGGTTCCATGCTTCTCTATTCCCTTCTCCACTTGACCGGTTACGATCTGCCTCTGCAGGAGCTCAAGAATTTCCGCCAGTACGGCAGCATGACGCCCGGCCACCCCGAATACGGCCACGCACCAGGTGTCGAGACCACCACTGGCCCGCTCGGCCAGGGTTTCGCCAATGGCGTCGGCATGGCCATCGCCGAACAGTGGCTCGCTGCCAACTTCAACCGGCCCGGTCACGACGTCATTTCGCACCACGTCTACGCCATCGTCAGCGACGGCGACCTGATGGAGGGCGTCGCCCAGGAGGCGGCCAGCCTTGCCGGTCACCTTGGACTCGGCAAACTGATCTACCTCTACGACGACAACCGCGTCACCATCGACGGTTATACCGATCTGGCCTTCACCGAAAACCAGTACCAGCGCTTCGAGGCCTACGGCTGGCACGTCCACAAAGTGGACGGCATGGACGGCGCGGCCGTCGACGCCGCCATCGCCGCCGCCAAACAGGATCCGCGCCCCAGCCTCATCGGCTGCACTACCGTCATCGGCTTCGGGGCCCCCAAACAGGGCGAGCCCGATATGCACAGCGACGCGCTCCCTGACGACGAGGTCGCCCAGACCAAGGCCAACCTCGAATGGCCGCAGGAGCCGGCATTCTATCTGCCCGAGGAAGTACGTGACTTCTGCCTCCAGGCCGTCGCGCGCGGCAAAAGGCTCGAATCCGACGACAGCGCCCTGTGGGATGCCTATGCCGCCGCCCATCCGGACCTGGCCGCTCAACTGAGCGCGATGCTGCAGGGACAGCTCCCTGACGGCTGGGAGGACGCCCTGCCTGCTTTCGACCCCGGCGGCAGCCAGGCCACGCGCAACGCCAGCGGCGATACTCTCAACGCCCTCGCGCCCGTCATCACCAATCTCATCGGCGGCAGCGCCGATCTCGCGCCCAGCAACAAAACGATCATCAGCGGCAGCCCTGACTTTCAGCCCGATTCCTACAGCGGACGTAACTTCCGTTTCGGCGTTCGCGAGCACGGCATGGGCGCTGTCCTCAACGGTATGGCCCTACACGGGGGCGTCATCCCCTACGGAGGCACCTTCCTCGTCTTCAGCGACTACATGCGCGCCAGTGTCCGTCTTGCCGCCCTCATGGGCGTGCCCGTCATCTATATCTTCACCCACGACAGCATCGGTGTCGGCGAAGACGGACCCACCCATCAACCCGTCGAACAGGTGGCCGCACTGCGCGCCATACCCAACCTTACCGTCATCCGCCCTGCCGACGCCAACGAGGCGGCGCAGGCCTGGAAATCGGCCTTGCAAAACAAGAGCGGCCCCACCGCGCTGATCTTCTCACGCCAGAATCTGCCCGTTTACGATCGGTCCGCCGCAGGTGTCGCCGCGGCCGGCGGCGCGGCCCTGGGCGGATATGTCTTCTACCAGAGCAGCGGAGCAACCGGGGCCGCGCCCGAGCTGGCCCTCATCTCTTCCGGCAGCGAGCTCGAGCTCGCCTACGACGCGGCCCGGCAGCTCGCCCAGCAGGGCGCCGCCGTGCGCGTCGTCAGCCTGCCCAGCTGGGAACTCTTCGCCGCGCAGGGGGCCTCATACCAGCAGGACGTCCTGCCGTCAAGCGCCCTCAAGCTCTCCGTCGAAGCGGGCGTCACCCAAGGCTGGGAACGCTGGGTTGGCAACGACCCCGCCCGCGGCGCTGCCATCGGCCTCAATCGATTCGGAGCGAGCGCGCCCCAGCAAGAGGTCTACGCCAATCTGGGTCTGACCGTCGAAGCCGTCATCAGCGCCGCGCAGAATCTCCTGGAGGCGTAGCCGCCTATGCTTGGGGCCTTGGCCGCCGTCCTCCAGCAGACCCGGCAACATCACGCCATCGAACACGCCACCATTCATCTGCTGGCGGCCCGTTTTCCCCGGCGTGTCTTCGCCGGCATGAGCGACCCCTGGGGCTTTACGCTCTACGGGCAGCTGTCCGGCGAAGCGATCGAAGAGGCCGTCGGCGAGGCGATCCAGCGGCTTCAGGATGGCGAAGAGGAATTGGCCTTCCATCCCTACTGCGGAACGAACCTGACTACCGGCATCCTGCTGGTGACCGCAGCCGTATTTCTCGGCAGCCTCGACTGGCGGAATCCGCAGATTCCCCCGCCCGAAGGGACATTCCCCTTGGGAGAGGAAGGAAGTCCAGCCCCAGGCGCGGAGTCTCCGGTCCGGCGCCGGACCGGCAGCACCAGGTCGCTACTCGAAAGAATGACGGTGACAGCAGGATTGATGGCGCTTGCCTTCCTGGTTTCAAGGCCGCTGGGAATGAGAATGCAGCGTCTGACTACCTTATCGACTATCGGCAATCGCGTGCTGGCCCAGGTCGTCCCTTTGAAGCGCGGCCAGGCCTATCGCGTCATCTTCGCAGAACCGTAATGACCGGGGGCCGCTGCCCCCGAGATTGGTAGCGTATTGACAAACTTTCTGTTCCTCGCGCCCGACGAGTTTCTCTTGGGGAAGCGCCTCAGCCAGCTGAAGCAGGCCATCGGCGATCTGGAAATGGCCTCGCTGAACATCGCCGAACTTGACGGCGCCCGTTCTGACGCAAGCGATATTCTCTACCATGCCGGCGCCCTGCCCTTCCTCGCAGACCGGCGCCTGATCATCGTGCGCGAATACTTCTCCAATCTGGAGTCCCGTCTGGGCACAGCCAAGTCGCCCAACCGCGCTGCGCAGGACGAAGCCCGCCAGATCCTGGAAGCGCTAGCTGACCCAGGGCTCTCAAATGATCTCGTCTTTATCGACGACAAACTGGACAAGCGGCGTGCCATCTGGAGAGGTCTGGACGGCCTTGCCGGTCTCGACCGGCTGAGCAAGGACGGTCTGCTGGTGATCGAGGAGCTGGGCACGCCCAACCCCCGCGCCCTGCCCGCCTGGATTGCCAATACCGCCCGCCAGGATGGAATCGACATCGCAGGCCAGGCTGTGCAGATGCTGGCAACCTACGTTGGCGCCGACCTGCGCCGCCTGACCTTGGAGCTGGACAAACTGCGATCCTACGCTGCCGGCCGCTCGATCACGCCGGACGACGTCCAGCGCCTTGTAAGCGACACCAGTGATGCCCTCATCTGGGATCTGACCGACGCCATCGGCCAGCGCGACGGACGCAAAGCGATGCGGGCCCTGTACGCCCTGCGCCGCAACGACGCCAGCCCCTTCTACCTTCTGACCATGATTACCCGCCAGTACCGCATCATGATAAAGGTCAAGGATGAGACCTCCCGCGGGCCCGGGAATGAATACGACATCGCCGGCCGCGTGGGCGAGAGCCCCTTTCCCGTAAAGAAAGCGATGGCTCAGAGCCGCAACTATGGCCTCCCCCAACTGGAAGGAATCCTCGACCGGCTCCTCTCGTCCGACTTCGCCATGAAGACCGGCGCCGACCCAAACACTGAAATCGACATTCTGGTGGCAGAGCTGACCCAATCCCGTTAGAGGAACACAATTCCTGATGAACAGAAACTTCTCCATCTCTCCCCGCATTCACGCTCTGTCGGCCCGCGCCGGTGAGGCAAGACAGACAACAGTTGGCCCTGAGACGATTCATCGCGTCCGGACCGCAAACGGCATCACCATTCTCGTCCGGTCCAACCCTTCCGCTCCGGTCGTCATGCTGGAAGGGGCTCTGCGCGCCGGAAGCGTCGATGAGCCCCCCGCATTGACAGGGCTGTCCTCTTTCACCGCCTCCATGCTGAGCCGCGGCAGCGCTGGCTACGACTTCGATCGCTTCAACGAGGCCGTGGAGTCGGTCGGCGCCAGTGTAAGCGCCGGAGGCGGCACCCACGTCACCAGCTTTGGCAGCGAGAGTCTTGTCGAGGACTTCCCGCTCATGGTGGAGATCCTGGCCGATATGCTGCAGCGGCCAACCTTCCCCTCAGAGCAGATCGAACGCGTGCGCGGCCAGAGGCTCGTGCGTTTGCAGGAGCGCGAACAGAGCACCCGCAGCGTCTCCTACCGCCGCTTCAACGAAACTATATATGGCGACCACCCCTACGGCCTGCCCACGTCCGGCTACATCGAGACCGTTCAGGAGATCAGTCGCGACGACGTGGTCCGCTATCACCGCGATCATTTCCATCCCAACCAGGCTATCGTCGTCGTCAGTGGCGATGTCGAACCGGAGGCGGTGGTGGCGCTGCTGGAGACCCACTTTGGCGCCTGGCCTGCCGGTCCGGAGCCCTCATCGCCCGCCGATTCCATCCCCCCGGTGAGCGGCGCCAACGGCGTTCAGAGCAAAACGTTCCCCATGCCCGGCAAGGTCCAGTCCGATGTCGTCATCGGTTGCCTCGCCATCGCCCGCAGCCATCCCGACTACCATGCCGTCCAGGTCGCCAACAACATCCTGGGTCAGTTCGGCATGATGGGCCGCCTGGGTGAAACTGTCCGCGAGCGCCAGGGTCTCGCCTACTACAGCTACAGTGCGCTCGACGCCGACATCGGCATCGGGCCCTGGGTCGCCTTCGCCGGCGTCAACCCCCAAAACGTCGACCAGGCCATCGACAGCATCCTCCACGAATTCGAGCGGCTCGGGCAGGAGCCGGTCAGCGATGAAGAGCTCTCCGACAGCATCGCCAACATGACCGGCACACTCCCCCTGCGCCTGGAAACAAACGACGGCGTCGCCTCTATCCTTCTCAATATGGAGTGGTTCGGCCTCGGCCTCGACTACCTTCAGACCTATCAGGATCGGATCAGATCCATCACGAAAGAGGATGTCCAACGTGTCGCCGCCCAATACCTGCGCACCGACGCCTATACCCTTGTGACTGCAGGTCCCGATGCAAACGAGAACTGAACCACTGTGGAACAGAACCCTGTCATTCACATTGATCAACTGAGCAAGGTCTACACCGTCAACGAACGCGAAGCGGGGCTGATCGCCGCAATGCGCAGTCTCGTCAGGCGCAAAACGCGCGACGTCAATGCCGTGGACGCAATCTCCTTTACTGTCAGCGAAGGCGAGATTGTCGGCTTCCTCGGCCCCAACGGCGCCGGCAAGACCACCACCCTCAAAATGCTGTCCGGCCTGCTCCATCCGACCGCCGGCAGGGCATCGGTGCTCGGCTATCGTCCCTGGGAGCGCAACCGCGACTACCTGCGCCGAATGACACTGGTGATGGGGCAGCGCAACCAGCTCCTATGGGATATCCCCGTCGTTGACACTTTCGAACTCAACCGCGCCGTCTACCGCATTCCCGAAGCGCAGTACCGGCTCGCCCTTGACGAACTGACTGAGCTTCTGGAGCTGGCGCCGCTACTGCAAAAGCCGACCCGCAACCTCTCTCTCGGAGAGCGCATGAAGTGCGAAATCGCAGCCGCGCTCCTTCACCGTCCGTCCGTCCTCTTCCTCGACGAGCCAACCATCGGGCTGGACGTGACCATGCAGCGCCGCATCCGTCGCTTCATCACCGAATACAATCAGCAGACCGGCGCCACCGTCCTGCTGACCAGCCACTACATGGCCGACGTCGAAGCCCTTTGCAAGCGCGTCATTGTCATCCACCATGGCAAACTTCTCTACGACGGCGAGCTGACCGGCCTGGCCGACCGCTTCGCGCCCTTCAAGACCGTCGAGGTAAAGCTGCAAAACGGTCTCGATGGCCGCCCGCTGGCGCAGTACGGCGAGCTCGTGGCCCAGACTGAAGGCCGCGTCACATTGCGGATCCCCAAAGTCGATACCGCCTCCGTCACTGGCCGCTTGCTTGCCGAGCTGGACGTCGCCGACCTGACCGTGCAGGACCCACCCATCGAGGACGTTATCGAGCATGTGTTCAGTCAGACCCCCAGCCCACTCGACGACACTGACCCGCAACAGGCCCATAGCGTGTAGGACTGTCGAAGAATGAACTTTTGCTTGGGCAGACAGATGACAACATCTCCGGCTTCTCTGATCCTTCCGGTCACACTACTGGGGGCATGTGTTGGTCCCGTTTCCAATGCACAGTCAGTTCCGATGTCCTCGGGCGAGAAAGAAGAGCTGTCCTCTTTCTCAGCAGCCGCGGACACGGGCCCTCCGACTGCGACGGCGCTATCTACTACCGAATTCATAGCCCGGTCTTGATAATCGAAATCTTGACGCGAGGCCCGGTTGGCGCCAGTAATGGCCACTATCATTCGACTTACCGTGACCCAACCAACGAATACGGCCAGCAGAGATAGCAATCAGGGTGTCCGCGGCACACCTGGTACATGCCTGCCGAGGTCTCCCGACGGTTTCATTTCCCCCTGCATTGAATGCCAGAGCCCAGGATAACGAATGTTCGCCTACTATCCGATCTACAAAGGCTACTTCCGCACATCGTTGATGATGATGTTCCAGTATCGGATCTCGATGCTGATCTGGCTCCTGGGCGGCATCATCGAGCCGCTCATGTATCTGGTCATATGGCGCACAGTCTCCCAGCAGCAGGGCGGTTCCGTCGGTAGCTACAGCACCAATGACTTTGTCGTCTACTTCATCGCCATGATGATGGTCAGCCACGGCACCTTTACCTGGATCATGTGGGAATACGTTTTTCGAATCCGCATGGGCCAGTTCTCGGTGATGCTGCTCAAGCCAATCCATCCCATCCACAGTGACATCGCCGACAACATCGGCTACAAATTCATGATGTTGACCGTGATGGTGCCCACCGTCCTGCTGCTGGCCTGGTTTTTCGACGCCTCCTGGCAGCCCACCTACTGGACATTGGCCGCCTTCGTTCCTGTTCTCATTCTGGCCTTCCTGATGCGCTTCTACTGGGAGTGGTCCCTGGCTATGGTCGCCTTCTGGACGTTGCGTATCGACGCCATGAACCAGGCCTACATCGTCATCACGCTCTTCTTTTCCGGGAAGCTTGCTCCGCTCTCTTTGTTTCCGCAGTTCGTTCAGCGGGCCGCCGACCTTCTACCCTTCCGCTGGATGCTCTCATTTCCCGTTGAGCTCCTTCTTGGGCGCGTCACCCCCCGGGAGCTGGTCATCGGCATCGGCGCACAGCTATTCTGGCTGCTCGCCGGCTATCTTGTTATGCAGCTTATCTACCGGGCCGGAATCAGACGCTACGCTGCCTTTGGTAACTGACCCGCAACTTAAACCATGTTCTACTTACGCCTTTTTGCCACATATCTGCGCATCGGAATCCTGGGCGAACTGGAATACCGGGCCAATTTCTGGATCAGTCTCGTACAGTCCGCTTTGGATCTGTGCGTTGCCCTTGGCGGACTCGCCGTGGTCTTCAGGCATACCGACACACTGGGCGGATGGCGTCAGGAGGAGCTTTTGGCGCTTGTCGGTGTCTACTTCCTAATCGGCGGCCTCATCCGTACCATCATCCGCCCCTCAATGACCAAATTCATGGATGATGTGCGCCTGGGTACACTTGACTTCACCCTCACCAAGCCTGCCGATTCACAAGTCTTGGTCAGCATCCAGACCGTGGAGATCTGGCGCCTCGTCGACGTGCTTATCGCGCTCCCCGTACTGGGAATCGCGCTCCTGCGCCTCGGAGCCCGCCTCGGTCTGGTCGACACCGCAGTCTTCGCCGTCACGCTCGTGTGCGGCGGCTTGATAATCTACAGTTTCTGGCTTATGCTCAGCACCTGCGCTTTCTGGTTCGTGAAGGTCGAGAACATCCAGGTCATCTTCATGAGCATGTGGCAGGCCGGCCGCTGGCCCGTCAGCATCTATCCCGCCTGGCTGCGCGCCGTGTTGACGTTCCTGGTCCCTGTTGCCTTTGCCACCACCGTGCCCGCCTCCGCCGTCAGCGGCCGCATCACCGGCGCAACCCTTGTCGGTACAGTTGCCCTGGCCGCCGCCATGCTGGTTGTCTCCCGCTGGTTCTGGCGCGTGGGCATCCGCTTCTATTCCGGCGCCTCAGCCTGACAATTTAAGGAGAAAAGTCAATGCGGATACTCATCACATCGGCCGGCCACGATCGCAGCACGGCCCTGGCCGACCACCTGGCCCAAAACCACGAGATCAGGCTCACCGAGCGGACGCATGTCGAAACCGAGCGCGAATTTGCCTTCTCCGCGCTTGGACACGACAGCTCTACAAACCTGCTCACACGCGGCATCGACGCCATCATCCACGCCGTGGAGCCTCTGCCCGGGGAAGACGTGAGCTCGCAACTCGACGCCGCCACCCGCTGTACCTACAACCTGCTCATGGCCGCGGCCGAAGAGGGCGTCCAGCAGGTCATCCTCCTCAGCACGCTCGAGCTCATGGCCGGCTATCCCCCCGGTTATCGCGTCGCAGAAACCTGGCGGCCTCTGCCCAGCACCGAGCCGCCAACCCTCACAAAACACATGGCCGAGCAGGTGAGCCGTGAATTCGCCCGCGAAGGCAGTCTGGGTGTCACCGTCCTTCGCCTAGGGGAAGCGTCCTACAAGACCATTGCCGTCGCCGTCGACGAGGCCCTCGCCGAGCCCGCCTCGCTCGCCGCCAAACACAGGTCACGTGAAGAAGGCGGCGCTGAAGCCTGGTCCATCACACACATAGGGGAAAGAGCATAATGAATGTACTCATTCTCGGCGGCGCAGGCATGCTTGGCCCCTACGTGGCCCGCGAGCTGGCGCCCGCCCACAACCTGCGCATCACCGACATCAAACCGCCGGAAGAAGATCTTCCCGGCGAATTCCTCCATCTCGACGCCGCCGATCTGGACGGTGTCGTCGCAGCCGCCGCAGACATGGACGCCATCGTCAACCTCTCCGTCCTTCGCCGCCATCGCCAAACCGCCTGGGACGTCAGCACCCGCGGCTGCTACAACATGATGCAGGCCGCAGTAACCCACGGAATTCGCCGCGTCATCAACACCGGGCCGCACTACACTGTCGCCGGACGCCATATCACCGAAATCCATGACTTCGACATCGTCCCCGACATCCCGCCGCAACCGGGTACTAACCTCTACGCCCTTACCAAGGCCATGGGCTTGGAAATCTGCCGCGTCTTCACCCAGCACCACGACATAAGCGTGCAGCACTACCTTTTCTACAATTTCAAAAATCCTGCGGCCATCCAACCCGGAGAACGCTACGCCCCCTACGTCATCTCCTGGGAAAACTCGGCCGAAGTCTTCACCCTCGGCCTGGACATCGATCTCGACGCGCTGCCCTCCCGCCACGAAGTCTTCTACGTATTTGCAGACATGCCCCACGGCAAGTTCAGCAACGAAAAGACAAAACGAATCCTCGGCTTCAAGCCCCGCCAGGACGTGGAGATTCTTTGGAAGTAGAGGGAAGCCGGTGCGGACGAAAACTCAGGAGGAAGAGAAATCACATCGCGTGTCTAACCTTGGGGACGTCTCCGCGGACGAAACTGCAGTCCAAAGAAATTGCAGCCCACGGAAACTGCAAATTGACCAGTTTTATCTTGCGCCGTTTCCCCTAAAGGCAGACGCAGCCTATGGAAATCTTCCACAGCCTGTGTAAAACGTAGGCGTCACTGCAAGAGTTGACGCAGCAGCATGAACCGCGAACGACGAGGAAATTTGGCGGAGTCGAGCGAAGAAAATCGGGGACTGAAGAAGCTCTATCCTTCCCTTGTTGAGGAACGACAACTGTGGCGCGCTGGCTTCGACCGCGTCGCCGGCCTGGACGAGGCCGGACGCGGCGCGCTCGCCGGTCCCGTTGTGGCCGGCGCCGTAATCTTACAGGCAAACACCAGACGCACAGGACTGTGGGCTGAAGTCCAGGATAGCAAGCTGCTGTCGCCTCCGCGGCGAGAAGAGCTCTCTCTACGCATCCAGGAGCAGGCTGCCGCTTGGTCGCTGGGCGAAGCCTCCGCCGCCGAAATCGACGCCTGCGGCATCGCCCCTGCCACCCGCCTGGCAATGCGCCGCGCCGTCGAGGCCCTATCGCCTTCACCAGATCATCTGCTTCTGGACTGGGTCCAGCTCAAGTCGTTGAACCTTCCCCAACTGAGCTTCACCAAAGGCGATTTGCACGTCGTTACCATCGCCGCCGCATCGATTCTGGCCAAGGTCCATCGCGACCGGCTGCTGTGCCAGCTGCATGAACGCTTTCCCGCCTACGGCTTCCACAGCCACAAGGGCTACGCAGCGCGCTCACATCTCGCCGCCATCGAAAAACTGGGCCCCTGCCCGGCCCACCGCCGCTCCTTTTCGCCCCTTCGCAAAGACGAAACACTTTTTGACCGGCCTGCCTGAATTCAATCGCCCGACAGCGCGGCCAGCAGCGCCAGCGCCAGCCGTTTGGTTTCCAACAGCGGCCGCGGCTCCGCCTGCGCTCCGTCTCGGCCCGGCGTGTCCCTCCAAAACCGGACCTCTTCGCTGGAACTGCCGGACATAGTTTCGGCATCAGCGGGAGCGGAGTCCTGTCCTCCGGCCAGCTGCGCCTTGTCCACCAGCAGCACCGGCCCCACACACGCAGGGCATCCGTAGCGGCACGCGCACCCTCGAATCAGATCAGCAGCGCCCGTCATCAGTTCATCGTGCCGTTCGTATAACTGGGCACTGAAACCGATTCCGGCAGGAATTCGCTCGTAAATGTAGATACGAGGGGCGGTCAACGCCTCCTGGGGTGGTGGAGCAGCAGCCGGCGGCCTGTGAGAGAGCAGATCGCCTTCGAACTGTTGTCGAATGATGGCAACGTCAATGTCGCGCCGGTCACACATCAGAAGCAGAGGAGCCAGATTACCCAGTGCATATGCCACCCCGTCCATACCCGTACGCGCTCGTACACCCGCCTCCAGCCTGTGATGACAGCGCCTGCAAAGCAGCACCAGGTTTTCGAGCCTGTTTGCCAACCGGTCGTTTCGGTTCAGCCCCGGAATATAGTTGAAAACTCGGAACGGGACCCGGTGATGCACGTCATGCTGGCGGTTGCGGGTCTCCGCCGCGCCGCACTCGGCACAGCGATTGCCGTCCCTTTCACGCGCCTTTGCGCGTTGCTCTTGCCAGTCAGGCCCGTAGTCGTTGGGCGAATCCCGCCAGTCCCCCGCCTCCATCAGCGCATCTTGCGCTTCAGCTGTCACCTCCAGCCAGTAGCCGGCCGTATCCAGCGTCGTCGGCGGGTAGTCAAGCGGCAGAATCCCGAGGTTTTCATGCGTGAACCGCCGCACTCGACGGTACTGCGTCACCTGCGAAGTCACGAAGACCTCCCCGTAACCCAACGCCGCGCCCCCGCTCACGCGGCTCTCGTGCACCGAGAGCACCTCAATCTCAGTCTCCGCGCTGGCCTCCGTGTAGTATTCAACCTCCGCAGGCCACACCCACGCCTGTCTCTCCTCCAAATCCAACTTCTCAACCAGGTAGCTGCGCCCCTCGTGAAGGTAGACCGCTCCCTCATGCACCTGTAACGTCGCGTTGGCTGCGTCGACCTCTCCAACAACCGTAAACCTCTCTTCTTCCTGATTGGTTGTTACTCTGGCGTCAGACGCGCGCCGGCGGCCCTTCCTTTCCCCCCTGCCTCCCTTCCCTGAAGCAGCCGCCCTGTCCGCAAGGCCCGCCTGGACAACAACCGGTTCGCCGCCGACACTGCGCAAGCCGAACTGCCGCGAAGGATATCCGCCGCCCCGCCACAAAAAACGATTGCCGAACTGTTGCACACTTTTTTCTTCAGCCAGCAGCTCAAGCACCTCACGGGTGAAGGGAGACCGGCCGAATCTGTCCCCTTCTGCAAAGGGCAGTTCAAACGCCGCGCACCGCATCTGGTCCACAAGCAGCATCAGGTTATCCGCATTCGCCAGGGCTCTCTCCGGTGACCGCTGCAGAAGATACTGTGGGTTGTTGACGACATACTGGTCGAGCGCGCCCGCCGTTGCCACCAGCACTGCCACTGACTCTCCGGTTGTGCGTCCGACTCTGCCCCACTGCTGCCACGCCGCCGCGATCGTACCCGGGTAGCCGCAGATCACCGCCGCCTCCAGCTGGCCGATGTCGATTCCCAGTTCGAGCGCATTCGTGGCAACCACGCCCCGCACGCTTCCATTGCGCAAGCCCGATTCGATCTGGCGGCGCTCCAGCGGCAGATAACCTCCCCGGTAACCTCGCACTGCGCTGGACAAGATGTGACCCGCGTCTTCCTCCCCTTCACCGGCCTTGCCGCTTCCCTGCAGACCCTCCCGTATGTAGCTGAGCAGCAGTTCTACAGTCAGGCGCGCACGGCCGAAGACGATCGTCTGCAGGCCGCCCTGCAAGAATCTGACCGCCAGCTCCTGGCTTTCCAGTACGCTGCTGCGGCGCAGGCCTTGGATCGGGTCGTACAGGGGCGGCGCGTACAGCACAATGTGCTTCCTCCCCTGCGGCGCGCCGTTATTTTCAATGACGTTGACTGGATGCTCACTGAGGCTTTCAGCCAGTTGCTGAGGGTTGGCGATCGTTGCGCTGGTCAGTAGGAACTGGGGATCACTTCCGTAGTGGCCTGTTACACGCCGCAGCCGGCGCATGACATTGGCCACGTGGCTGCCGAAAACACCGCGATAGCTGTGCATTTCGTCTATGACGACGTAACGCAAACCCGCGAAAAAACGCGCCCATTCTCCGTGATAGGGCAGGATCCCAGCGTGCAGCATGTCCGGGTTGGAGAGAACAGCACGGGCACTCTGCCGGATCGTACGGCGCTGCGCGGCAGGCGTGTCACCGTCGTACGCCGCGAGGACGCCCGCACCCGCCGGTGAATCCGCGCCGGCAAAGTCAAGACCGGCCGCTTCGCTGATCCAATCTCCAATCTCCGCCAGCTGATCGTGGGCCAGTGCTTTTGTTGGAAAAAGGAACAGGGCCGTCGCCTTGGCATCGCTGAGCAGCGCCTGTAGCACAGGCAGCAAGTAGCAGAGCGTCTTGCCGCTGGCAGTAGGGGTCACGACTGCAATCGAGGGGAGGCCTTCCAACGCGGATGTTACCGCTTGAGCCTGATGGCTGTAGAGTTGCTGTATCTCCCGGCGCTGCAGTGCCTCCCTCAGCGCCGGATGCAACGCTTCTGGCAGATCGACCAGTTGACCAGTGCGTGCCGGTAAGGTTTCCCAGGCAGTGACGTTGGCCATAAAGCCACTGTCCCGCCCCAATTCGGCGATGACTTCTCCTACACTCATGATCCTGGTTGATGGACAACTGCAGGGAGGTCAGCTTGCATCCAGCCCCAAGCGCTAAACGCCCGTGATCCGGAGCCCGCTGCCTTTCACTTTGTTGCGGATGTTGATTCCAATGAGGACCGCGGTCAACCCCTCGCTGACGCTGCTGTTTACCAGCGGGCCCGCGTCGATTCCCCGCATTCCTGCTGCCTGCGCCAGTTCTATCGCGGTCAGCTTTGCCGCTCTGTCGTTACCCGTAACGAGGATATCGCAATCCACCGCGTGGTCCAGCTCCTTCAAATGTGTTGCGCTGATGTTTTGGAACGCCGCAACCACGCACGCACCGTCTCCCAGCACTGCCTGCGCTTCTTCCGCCGCCGAACCGCCCGGCGGACGCCATACCCGGCTTACCCGCGGCGGCCGCAACGGGACCACTACGCTCACGACCGTCTTTCCTTCGCACCCCTCCCGGATCTGTTCCAGGATTCCGGCCTGTGATTCGTATGGGACACTGAGGACGATCACATCCGCCGCCGCCGCCGCCTCCGCGTTGGAATCGCCCCTAATTCGCGCCGGGAGTTCAGGCGGCAACATCGACCTCAACTCTGCCGCTGCGGCAACTGCCCGTTCACGGCTGCGGCTTCCGATCAGAACTCGATATCCGGAAGCCGCCCAGCGTAGTGCCAGGCCCGAACCCTCCTCACCTGTACCCCCGATAACGGCGAGAGATGAATTGGTCATTGCGCTTACCTCTCCAATTGCAAACCAGCTGTCAAGTGCTCGGTTGCCAGAACCTCTCCCAAGTCTCCTGCGCACGCTCCCGGCTCCGGGCACTGATCTCCGCCTCATCCAAAGTGAGCAACTCCCGATCGCGCATCAGAACCCGGCCGTGACAGATCGTACTGTGGACGTGACCGCCGCTGATGCCGAACAGGATATGCCATGGCAAGTTGTCGCCATGCAATGGCGTTGTGGGGAAATAGTCGAGCAGAATGAGGTCGGCAAGGGCGCCGGGAGCCAGAATGCCAATCGGTTTATCGAAGAAGGCGCGGGCCAGGCGTCTGTTGTTGTGAACCGCCATCTGCAACACTTTGTCCGCGCCCAAGGTTCGCGGGTCACTGCTGTTCACCTTGTGCAGCTGATCTGTCACTTTCATCTCGGCGAACATGTCATTGCTGAAGCCGTCATTTCCGAGTACGACCGACATCTCTCCACGCAGCATTGCCGGCACGTTGGCCGCGCCTACCGCGTTATTCATGTTTGAGCGGGGCTGGTGCGATACAAAGGTCCCTGTATCCTTAAGCAAGGCCATCTCCCAGCCATCGATGTGAACACAATGGGCAAAGATGCTCTCAACCCCTGTGATGCCAAATCTGTGCAATCTCTCGACCGTTCGCTTACCGCTCCGGCTCAGGCTGTCCCAGGCGTCAGCCTGATGCTCGGCAACGTGAACATGGAAACGGTTGCTTTCCGCCCTGCAGGCCTCCAGAGTATCGTCAGAGAGCGTCATGCTGGCATGCAAGCCAAAGGTGGAGGCCACCCGCTCCGCCAACGGTGAATCGCGCAACGCCTCGGCAAAGCGCACGTTCTCGCGTATCCCTGCCCGCGCCGCCGCAGGACCATCCCGGTCCGTCACCTCGTAACAAAGAACCGACCGCAGCCCGCTGGTCTCGACAGCGGCCGCGATCGCGTCCAGGCTCCCATCGATCGCATTCTGGCTGGCGTGGTGGTCAACCAAAGTGGTCGTACCGTTGCGGATGGCATCGACCAGACAGACCTCGGCTGAACTCTGCACACCTTCCAGGTCCAGCGACCGGTCCAGCGGCCACCACAGTTTCTGAAGGATCTCCGGAAAATCCCTGGCTGGCTCACCCGGAATATACATCCCCCTGGCAAATGCGCCGTAGAAGTGCGTATGAGAGCAGATCATGCCCGGCATAAGTAGCTTACCCTGCGCATCCCACCGTTCAGCGTCAGGATAGCGGGTCAGCAAGGGACCGCTTTCGTCAACATCCACAATCTCATCCCCCTGGACATAGACGCCGCCGTCTGCCAGGACCCGGTTC
The DNA here is from genome assembly GCA_009838625.1 of Caldilineaceae bacterium SB0664_bin_27. Classification (GTDB taxonomy): domain Bacteria; phylum Chloroflexota; class Anaerolineae; order Caldilineales; family Caldilineaceae; genus Bin5. The sequence continues at coordinate 6,297 of VXRG01000119.1, read as the reverse complement.
GAACCGTCAAAAGTGATTACGGTTGCATTGTGAATGAGCATTCCCAACCCGTCCCCTCCGCTGAGTATCGAATCTCTACTTGCTGTCAGTGGAAACTTGAAATGTGAGCTACCGAAGTTATGAAGTATAAGGTTGCCCGTTGGAAACGCAAAAGCCGGAAAGGGGCCCGCCCTGAATCCGGGCTATTCGAGCCTATGCCAGGAAGTCTCATTCCCGGTCCGGTGCTTTTCTGCCGACGGTTCACCGGCGATGCGGGCGCATCCACGCGGCTTGCCTGATTTTTGCAAACAGCATGAACTCCTTATACTGAAAACTCCGAAATGGAACTTGCCACAGAGGAGCGCGTAGTGAAAGTATTGGTTACGGGGGGAGCAGGCTTTATCGGCAGCCACATCGTGCACTGGCTGCGTAGGGCCGGCTACGAGGTCGTGACCGCCGACAATCTGCAAACCGGCAAACGAGCCAATCTTCCCGCCGACGTACCACTCTATGAGTTGGACATTCGCGATCAAGCCGGTCTGGCCGATCTTTTTGCAGCCGAACGTCCTCAGGCGGTAGTGCACCAAGCCGCCCTCGCCAACGTGCGCGAGAGTATGGAAGATCCCATTACCTATGCCGAGGTCAACATAATCGGAACTCTGCATCTTCTGGAGCTGGTGAAAGACTACAACTGCACCAAGTTCATTTTTGCCAGCACTGGCGGCGCGGTCTATGGAGAAGGCAGTTTCCCGAACAGGAAAGCAGTTGAAGGTGATGAGGAAGGCCGACCTTCTCCCGGTTCACCGTCCCTGCCTTTCACCGAGGACAGCCGCCCACAACCCAAGGACAACTACGGCGCCAACAAGCTCAGCTGCGAACACTACATTGAGCTGTATAATCAAAACTACGACCTGCCGTACGTCATCCTGCGCTACGCCAACGTCTACGGCCCACGTCAGGACGCAAATGGCGAAGCCGGTGTCGTCGCAATCTTCACCGGTGCCATGCTGTCCGATCAAGCCACCCACATCACCGGCGACGGCGGTCAGCAGCGTGATTTCGTCTACGTGGACGACGTCGCCAGGGCCAACATTCTCGCCCTGAACAGCGAGCTGTCCGGCACCTACAACGTGGGTACGGGCTTCCCTACCGACATCAACACGCTCTACCGACAACTCGCAGACCTGACCGGGTATGGCCGCACGCCATCCCGTCTGCCCCGACCCGCCGGCGAGGTGCGTGCCACATGGTTGAACTGTTCCAAAGCCGGGCAGGAGTTAGGCTGGGAAGCCGAAATCGACCTGAGCGAGGGTCTCCGCCGCACAGTAGAGTGGGCCAGAACTGCAGCGGTCACAGCGTAGCAGCAGTCCTACCGCACGATCCCCCTCCCATGATTTCGCTGTCAATAGGGGCAACGATGCACATCGTCGTCAGTGGCTGGTTTTGGGGACAACCCAACACGGGCAGCGGTCAATATCTGCACCGGTTACTGCCCCACCTTGCGGCTCTGAACGCGCCGACAGGGACGGCAGATGCAGCGGACAGCCGCGGTCGCGCCGAAACGCCCGACCCAGCCCAGAGGGCCGACGTCCAGAATACGATCAAGTACACGCTGCTTCTGCCCCGCAAACCGGTGGAAAGCAGGCAGGGCGACGCGCTGGCCCAAATCGCCTCTGATTTGACCACCGTTGTTTCACCGCCTCCACCGCTGCCCCGCCAACTGGCAAAGGTCTACTGGGAACAAGTGACCGTGCCTCGCCGAGCTCGCAGTCTGGGCGCCGATCTGTTGCTGGTCCCCTATTGGGCAGCCCCATTATGGCAGCCGACCCCGACAGCAGTCACCGTCCACGATTTGATCCCCCTGCTGCTGCCGATTTATCGCGGGAGCTGGCCGGGCCGGCTTTATACCAGATTGGTTTCCATTTCGACCCGTCGTTGTGCCGCCGTGTTGACTGTCAGTGAGGCCAGCAGGCGGGACATTATCCTTCATCTGGGCATGCCTGGCGACCGCGTATATGCCGTTCATCACGGACCGAACAGGGAAGATGGGGCTCCGGGGCGACAAGAAGGGGAAGCGCCCTTCTCCCGCGAACGGCGTGTGGCGCGCAAGTATTCCCTGCCGGAACGCTACTTTCTCTATCTCGGTGGCTTTGACGTGCGCAAAAACGTGGCGGGGATCGTGCACGCCTATCGGAGATACCTCGACCTTGGCGGGGACCCGGCCGTAAAGCTCGTCGTGGCAGGCAAACTGCCGCTTTCGCACACGGCCTTTTTTCCGGACCCAAAAAGGCTCGTCCGCCAACTCGAACTGACCGACCACGTGCATTTCATTGGTTGGGTCGAAGAAGAAGACAAGGCGCCGCTCTATGCTGCTGCCGCCGCCTTTCTCTTTCCCAGCTTATATGAGGGTTTCGGCATGATGCTGCTGGAGGCCATGGATGCAGGCTCGCCGGTCATTACCAGTTCGGAGTAAGCTGGAATTCGAACTCCTCGCCGCTGTTGGGCACATAGCAGACCTGGCGCATGCTCAGCGACGGGTGATCGCGTCCAAACTCCTCGGTAATCTGCCAGAGTTGCGGGCTGTCCAGGAAGATCGACATAACTGCCGCACAGGCTGCCACAGGATTGGGGACCGACGTGTAGGCAGCCAGCCAGGCGCGGGCAGCTTCCGTGTATCGGTTCTCCGGCTGTTCCTCTTCCAGCGTTTCCAGCAGCGACTCGGCCTCTGACCGCTGGTTGTTTAGCGTCAGGACCTGTACCAGCCGGAAGTTGGCCAGCCCTCTCAAAAGCGTAGTCTCTTCCTCACGAGCCGTTCCCTGAACGCTGCATGGCTCCAAATCAGGCGACTCCAGCGTATCTTTGTACATCTCGATCGCTGTCGCATAGCTCGCCCGGTTCCCCTCGGGCCCAGCAGACTGGAGCGCTACGTTCGCCTCGATCAAGCGCAGCCCCAAGCAGTTGCTGGCGTCGTTCGCACGGTCATAGGACCACGTGTGGCGGCGCACCGGCGTGCCGTCCATGCTGTACCAGATTTCAGTATGCGGTATGTCCAGTCCCTTCTCCTCCCTGCCGCTGACACCGCCGCTGAACCAGAGGCGCCGGATACGGGGGAGATCTGACGACTCGTCTTCCACTATGTCAACCAGGACTTCGCCTTCCGCAATCGCGGCGCCAGGCCCAATCACCGACAGGTATGCAGCGGCTTCACTGTCCCACGTGATGGCCTCTACTGTCAGCAGACAGAAAGTTGTGCAACGCTCCAACTGCCAGATTAACTCCGCTCTGCCATCCCCGTTGGCATCGCCAATCGCCAGAATCCTGGGAAGTCCCTCTATTTCAGGCGAGTAGACCGTCTCAAACCTGCCGTCATCGCGCTGGTGCAGAATTAGAACAACGCCTTCCGCCCCGCCGGGACCGTATCCGTCATCGCTTACTGCTGACGGCATCGCAATGACATCTTTCAGGCCGTCCTGGTTCAGATCGTAGACAAGCAGCCCGCCCCGCCCATCACCCATTGCATCACAGGCCTGCAGCCAGGCGTCGAGGAGAATTCTCAGCTTCAGGATTTCGCTTTCCTGTCTCTCGCCGTCTGATTCACCGACAGAACTCTGTCCTCCGGTCAGTTCATTGATTACATCGGGAAGGATCGCGAGATACTCTGCCGCACCCTCTGGACAGACCGGCAGTCCGTCCGTCTCTGTCCGGCGCGGTTCAGGCAGTTCGGGCACTTCGTCCTGCTTAAACTCCAGGTATGGGCATACGTCCTTAGCTGTAAAAGCGGGGTTGGCATAACCGTAATCGGCCAGTATATTCACGACCTCAGGGTTGGCTACGGCGAAATTATAGACTGCTTCGCAAGCTGTTCCGGCGTCTCCGCTTTGCTGGTACGCGGCCAACCACCGTACACCCACTTCTGCATAGATCTGTCTCTCAAACGTGGAGGCAAGCCGTTTCACCCTCGCAGCGGCCAGCTCAGGATTCGACTCATAGCCCGCGATCAATGCAAGTCGGAAGAGTGCAAAGCTGCGCAATTCGGCCAGCTCATTGGCCCGGTCCCCACAAGCCTGCAAGGTACTGTTCTCAGCAGCATCGGCGTAGAGCCACTGTGCCTTTTCGAGGTAGAGTTCGCTCGTCATGGCGTAGTTGGCATCAACTACCGTATGGTAAAGGCAGAGGCTGGGCATCATTCTTTCGCTGCTTAAAGCGTATGGAGCGCCGTCAGTGCTCGTCCATACCGCGAGCCGGGCCCGCTGCGGACCGGCGTCAGTTCCGGCGTACTGACCACCTACCAAGCGGATCTCATAGGGGCGGCCCGGTTTGTCGCTGGGGGCCAACGATACGGTTGCCCCTGCCATTGTAATCGTGCCTTTGGTCCAGTCCCGCCACGCAACACCGTCCCAGCTGCGGATATGCACCGTGACAAAGCAGGAACCTGATCCGCACACGGTATCCGTCCACACGACGTCGGTAAGACCGTCGGCGTTGATGTCCTGAGTTTCCAACAAGTCGATTGTTCCGGTCGCAGTGATCTCATAGCTGAGAGAGTGTCCTTCTCCACCGTCAAGAATCACCAGTTCCTGACTGTTCGTCGCAGTCCCACTCCCTTGTCCGGTAGCCGCGCCTGATCGCCTTCCTTCAGCGTTCGTAAACACGAGGACGGCGTCATCAACGCTGTCGGAGGTGAGATCCGCGTTGACCAGAGTGCGAAACTCGACTCCGCAATCCGCCAGAAATGAGGTAAGTTGTGCATGGCGGTTGGATGTCGGAATGCCGAAAAGTGCTGTCAGCGTCTGGCCAAGGCCGTCTTGCGCCTCCGGACACGAGGGCAGGGTCACGCGCCGGGGCAATGGCAGACTGATGCGAGGCATGAAAAAGGGTTCCGGCTCATCGTCCGTCGAGAGAATGGACAAGAGATCAAGGACAGGCGTTGGCGTGACAAGAGGAGATGGGCTCTCTGCCGGCGCGTCGTCCTGCACCTCTTCCTGAGTTTCGACCGGCGCAGCTGTCGGCACAAGGGTCGGCACAGGGGTCGGAGTCGCCAGAAAGACCGGGATCAGTAGTCTTTCCCCTACAAGCAGCGTTTCATTGGGACGTACTAACTTGGGATTCGCACTTTGCAACAGATCAACGGGCACGCCGAACTTCCCGGCCACGGAAATCCAGCCTTCTCCCCGTTGGACGATGTAATACTCTTCTTCGCCATCCGGAGTCCATGGTACAAAGAGACTTTCGCCGACAATCAGCCACCCGTTAGGACGTACGGCGTCGGGGTTTGCCTCCTGCAGCTGCGTAACTGTCAAGCCGACTCGCTGAGCCACCAGCGGCCAGCTGTCCCCCGGCTGCACGATGTATGTATAGCCGCTCTCCTGTGCCGATACCGAAACGATCTGCACCAAGCAGAGCAGCGCAATCACCAATAATGCCAACCGTAACCCCAACCTCATCGAACTCTCCTGCAACCTTCAGCAGCCCTTTGTTCCTGGTTGCAAACACCGATTCAACGCTGTACCGAGACTTCCCACTCCGACCGCACTCTGAAATTGCTGCGCGCCGCCCGCTAATCCAGGACAGGCAGGCTCCTATTCCCTTCAAGGTTTTCAATCAGCACTCAGAACAACCGTCAGATCGGGTACGAGAAATCTCAGAATCCGCGAGTATTTTTGCTTGCGGGGACGCTCCACTTGTGCCTCGAAAGCCGCATCAAGAGTCCCGGCGACAGAAATGTCCACGTCAACACTCGTGGACATGTTAATCAGTATACTTCGTGTCAATATCGAGGACAAGCAAAAGGCCGCGAATTCCCGGCTATACCCGCCAAAGGAGAATTCGTGACAGTCAAGGGGATTCCAGTCCGAGCTTCTCACGGGAAAGTACCTTTCACTGTACCCCATCACGAAAGTCGGTGCAAGGACAGGGTCCGCAAGAGTGCAGTCCAAAATAGGGGTGAGATTCGGGCTACCTCGGGGGAGCTATACGGGATTCCAAGGCTCGCTAATGTGGAGAACCCCCAAATTGAACTGCACCTCCAAGGCGGGCACAAAGCCGATGAGAGAGTGGTGAAAGGTAAGGGACGTGGGGCGATGCGTGGAGTGGGGAGCGCTGAAGGATTTTGGCACAATTTGGCACAATTTGTCATGTTTTCAGGGGGATTCCCCTTTCCACTTGACGGTTCAATAGTGAAATCCTGCGCCATGTGTCGTCTTCTTTCACTTTTTTGGGGGGACCCCCAAGGCAATCGCATCGAATCTGGATTGCCGGTATTGCCAAAGATAGCCAGAGGGTCTACGAAGAGCACTTTCAAGCAGTAGACTTAGAGCC
>VXRG01000112.1 GCA_009838625.1 Caldilineaceae bacterium SB0664_bin_27 | reverse complement strand
GAAAGTGTAACATTTCTGTTTTTGGGGCTCCTGACCAGAGAGAAAGAGGGGCAAATAGGGGCGAAAAATGTTACAAAAAAATGTTCCAATGGGGATGTTACACTTTTGGATAAAAATCGGCGGAAATTGAGGCGCCGCGGGAGCCTGTTATCGAGCTGATTCCGGCCGCAGAATCGGCGCGGAAATGCGGCTGTTCGCGGTTGGTGGTCTGCCGAAAGTGTACAGGTTTTGTTTATGTTTTGTAGAGGTTTACAGAGTTGAGCGGGGAGGAAATGTTCGAGCCCGATTGCCTGCCGATGTATATGAAATTCATCCAAATATGGTAAGAGTGCATACAGGGATTCTTACGGTGATCACGCAAACAGGGGTGGCTTCAAGCCAGGCAGAAGTTCGGCCGATTTCGTCAGAAAAAAATATAAAATATCGTACATCCCCCCTTAAAACCGGACAAAACACGACAAACGCCTCAAATCACTCGCTCGTGGGCCCATGAATCGAACGGCTCCCTGACCTTTGTCAGGAAAGCAGTTTGCTATCGAAATCGGCCTGTACGCGCAAGGCCTCACAGTCTTGTTACGCTAATCCTCTTTCATTCGCCACAGTAAGAGGTCAGAAGAATGGTAGAGATCTGTGATCGGTGGCGGCTGAGCTGGGGCTTTGAGGGCAAGCGCGAGGCCTGCCCCTACCGTAGTTTGAGGCGAAGGCGGAGGAGGCGCTTCTGCCGCCTTAGAGTCGACTCCGGACCGGAGATGGTACAGTTACTGGCTTAGGATTGCGATAATTCACACCCATTTTGAACTGCACCCGGCACTAACCGGCTTTGACAGTCAAATTCAGTTCGTGCTAGAATAGAATCATTGCGTTCGTGGAAAATTGCACGAACGGGCCCCAAACCTTTCAGGCGCGCAGAAAAGGAAAACAGAGATGGCAAGCGATTATCTGCCACTTCTCATACTGATCCTGTTGGCGGCCGGATTCGGCGTCATTGCGATAGGTCTGCCGTCCCTACTTGGTCCACGTGAGCGCAACAATCAGAAGTTAGAGCCATACGAATCGGGGATCATCCCCTTTTCCGACGCCCGTCGCAGATTCCCGGTCAAATACTATCTGGTTGCAATGCTCTTTTTGATTTTCGACATCGAAGTAATCTTCCTCTACCCGTGGGCGGCCGTCCTGAGAGACCTTCGCCTGTTTGCTCTTTTGGCGATGATCCCTTTCTTCATTGTACTCGTGGTAGGTTTCCTCAATGAATGGAAGAAGGGCGCTCTCGACTGGGACTAGAAACTGGGGGATCCGGCGGTCGCGCACAGCTTGTCTCAGAGTATTGACAACCTACAGCTGGAGTCGAGGACTGGAAGGCCAGTAGAGCCGGAAGCCAGCCGCTGCCTTCTGAGACCGCCGGCGCTGACTGGGCTGCCGGGATGGAGATGCAAAGGAACGGACATGGGTATAGAAGAAAAGGTTCCTGAAGGCATTCTGACAACGTCGCTGGACAGCGTGATAAATTGGGGAAGGGCCAATAGCACGTGGCCGCTGCTCTTCGGCCTGGCCTGCTGTGCGATGGAAATGATCGCCACGGGAACTGCCCGTCACGACATTGCCCGTTACGGGTCGGAGCTTTTCCGGGCCAGCCCGCGGCAGGCCGATCTCATGATCGTTTCAGGCCGCGTAAGCAACAAGATGGCGCCGGTGATAAAGCGCATATATGACCAGATGCTGGCCCCCAAGTGGGTCATAGCAATGGGAATCTGCGCGAGCGCCGGCGGGCCTTTCAACAATTACGCCATCATCCAGGGGGTGGACAAAATAATCCCCGTGGACGTGTACGTTCCCGGCTGCCCTCCTCGGCCCGAATCCCTGCTCTACGCAATGGACTTGCTGCGTGCGAAACAGCGGAGTGAATCAGTTGGCGCTTGGCGCAAGGTCGAGGAGCCGCTGGCCGTCGACGAGATCATGCCGTTAGGCGCATGACCCGAATGCGGGTTCCCTGTGAACGGCGCGAACACTTCGCCAGGCAATTCTGCTTGATTGGAGACAGTCCTGAGTTCGTGCGGGCTGACCTGCGTAAAGGAGAGCGAGTTAAGACATGCCACTTGACGTAGCACCGGTTATTCGCTCATACGAGACCCAACGAACCCTGAATCCACCGGGTATTCCTGCATTGGCGCCCATACCGACCGGGGAGACCGACGATACTCGGCGCATTGTTGAACGGTTCGGGGAGGATATCGTCGCGGCCGGCCTGCATAACGGCAATCAGGTGGTATTCGTTGAGCCTACGCGGCTAAAGGCGCTCGCTACGTTTTTGCGCGATGAAGCCGAACTCAACTATGAGACCTTGATAGACGTAACCAGTGTGGACCGGTCCCAGCTTCCTCTGAATGGCGGCGCCCGCTTTCAGACGGTTTACCAGTTTCGTTCCTACTCGCGAAACCAGCATCTGACCGTCTTTGCCGACTGTGGAACAGAACCGGGCGGCAACGACGAGCTTCCGCACATAGACAGCTTGACAGGCGTGTACCGAGGTGCAGAGTGGCCGGAGCGGGAAGTGTACGACCTGATGGGAATCCGCTTCGACGGCCATCCGGATCTGCGACGGATCCTGATGCCCAAGAACTGGCCCAACCACCCGCTGCAGAAGCAGGCTCCCCTCGGCGGCGAAGAGGTGCCCTTTACTTTCACATGGGATGACCCGGAGTTTGAAACGCTAGGCTCCCAGATTTTGCCGGCGGAAAGCACCGCCCCCGACCTGCCCCACGGCACGGTCTCGTGTGCACAACTGACGCTCCGCACGAAGAGAG
>VXRG01000077.1 GCA_009838625.1 Caldilineaceae bacterium SB0664_bin_27 | reverse complement strand
TGGTCCAGTACAGGAGTGGGGCGCGTTGGGACTGGGAAGTGCCCCACAATTGGCCTACCGCGGCTTTGAGCTTGGTGTCTTGTTGGTGGGTGCGGTGCGAGACGACCTGTGCCAAGATGATCCAAGCGACACTCGTGCAGGCAAAAATGAAGCCGATAGCGGCAATGCGGTATAGCATAGAGCCCTCCTTCAACTGCGTTTGAACGTCTCGCCGCTAGCCAAGGTTCCACTTACAGGAGCAACGACCGATTGTGGGGCGTGCGCTCGACAATGACGATGCGGTTATCGTCTATAGTCATTTTACCTTTAAAATAATTCATTCGCAGCCCCAAACCTGTCCACGACATTTCAAACTCCGTCAGTCAAAGTGAAGCACCATCTCCCCAGACTCCTGAAATCCAAGCTCCTTATACAATGATTTGGCCTGAGCGGAGGGCTGCAGCCTGACTGTTCGAACGCCTTTTCGCTCCAGCCAAGATAACACCTCATGGGTCAACTGTCTGGCGTGACCGAGCCTTCTGCTTTCTGGAACCGTATACACATCCGCGACAAATCCGTAGAACGGTGTCCTAAAGAAACAGAACGGTGTATCTCGCTTGATCAGGCCAACCGCGCAAGCAACGATCTCCTCCTCCTCAAAAGCTACGAAGTGCTGGAGGTCCCCCTTCTGGAAGAGACGCTGGTACTCTTGGCCGATGGTGCTACTAGCGTCGTCAGCCAAAAGTGCATCGGCACCGACTTCTTGAAACATCCTGATCTTAAAGGATACGACTGTGGCCAATTCGGCCAACGTGCCAATACGGTATTCGATGTTGCCCATACTCAAATTTCTTTCATTTCTCTAGGGTGCGGGGCTTTTGACCCAGCGCCTGAAAAATCCGGTCATCAGTTGGAGGGCGCGGTAGAATTCCTCATGGATGTCCCCTTGCCCGTCCCGCTCAAGGCCGAAAGCGAACGAGTGGCCAACGCCGGGATGCTCTGAATATTCCGCCACGCGGCCTATCGCCTGCAGTTTCCTGATCAACTCTTTACCCGCGTCTTTGAACCCGTCCTCGCTCCCTACGATATAGAGCAGCGGGCTTTCGATGTGCTCGTACTGCTCAAGCGGGGCGATCTTTTCGTAATGCGCCAGTTCTGCACCCCATTGGAAGGCTAGGCCTTGCGGGCACTCGTCCGCCAGCCTTTGCTCCTCCGTTTCCACCGACTGGCCCGTTGCTAATAGATCGGACTCTTCGCGGATAGTCATGCCGCCGTGCAGCAATTTTTCAAACCAGTCCCAGTTTCGGTAGATTCGCGGTGCCAGCTTCCGCGCGGGATCGTACCACAGGCCGATCAAGTCGACCAGACCGGCGCAGGCCACGACCGCCGCCGGCCGCTCCTTGCTGGCGAGCAATAGAGCCAGATATCCGCCGTAGCTGTCGGCGATTATGCCGATTCTATTGGGGTCAATCTCCGGCCGACTTTGCAAGTAGCGGTAACAGGCGACCACATCCTCTAGATCCCCGGTGCCTATACTGTAGCGGCGATAGTCAATATCGAAGTAGGCATAGCCGTCCGCCAGCATATAGGACCGCACGTATCGGGCGTAATTCGGCCCGGGGGGCTGCCCACCCCGACCGCCGTGGATATACATAAGTGCTGGATGCGGACCCTCGCCGACAGGTAGACGAAGTTCGCATTTAAAATGCGCGCCGTCGTACGACTCGACGAAGAGGTGTTCTACCTGTTCTGCGAAAGCCGCCGAATCAGCCATCACCGCGACCAAGGCGAGAAGACTCAGTTTCTTCAAGGAAAACCTCCTTTGGTAAGCGACCAAAATCTCTCAATGCTTTCAAGGTATCGACCGTGATTCTGGCCTGCCATTCCCTCTTGGCTTGCTCCCAGGCTTCTGGATACTGGCCATACCAGGTCCAAGTAGGCGACCAAGAGCCATCCTCGCCCTGCTGTTCAACCTCAAAGTCCAGGTTCATCTCCACTTCATGCGCGAGTCCAGGGGCCAGAGGTGATTCCGGAGAGGAAACTAGCCACAGGGGCTTGAGGGCATAGCTCTCCCACTGTTCTGGATCCCGGACAACACTATGGGCCGCCGCTCGGACCAGCTTCTCCCAGACTCGATCCCTATTTGGCAGAGCTTTAGTCTCCGCGAGCCGGATGAAAGGAAGGATGTCTTCCATCTTCATTTCGTCGGGCAGGGAGTCCAGATGCTCCAGAACGGCTTCGGTTAATATCTTCAGCAATCTCATCGGCACCCCATCGCTAAAGTCGTGCAAGTATCCGAGAATCTCAGCGCGCGGATTGACCAGAAACTGCCCGAAGGTCTCCGCGCTTTTCTCATAATTCCACCAGGGAGCGTGGGGAGCCTCATTCACTTCGGGTGGAACGATTGGCCACACTTGCCGGGACTCGTCGTATGTGGCGAGCAAGTACTCGATTCCCTTCCGTACCAGCGCGTGGTCCGCAGGTGCCCGAATTTCTCTGAAAATCGGGAAAGGTGCCCGAATTTCTCTGAAAATCTGGAAAGCTACCGTGGTGGCAATCGCAGACGAAGTCGGCGTCCTGAGATCGGGTTCTAGGCCATGGCCGAAACCGCCGTCGTCGTTTTGGTAAGAGGCCAGCGCGGCCACAACGGCATCGGCAGATCCGGCTTCAAAGTGAAATTCAAAACGCCTGCGGTCCAACTCCCTCCCTTGGTCCACTACGAAGGCCCGTGCTCGTTGAAATGCCGCTTGCGTGAGTCTCTTCATTCTTGCCCTCCTTTCCTCCTTTTTACAGTGGCCAGAGCAGGCCACTCTCTATTCATTGG
>VXRG01000016.1 GCA_009838625.1 Caldilineaceae bacterium SB0664_bin_27 | reverse complement strand
CATTCCCCCCGCCCACGCAAGCCAACATGCACATATGAACGCATCCCAAATAGTGACGAACTTTCATATATCTCAATCAATAACAACACCGCGGCCGGCCCGCAACCCGATCTCCTGCAGAGGCGCCGGCAGTTCCGGTTCCTCGCTCCTCACGCCTCGCCTCTGTTCCCGCCCCGAATCCGGGATGCACCCGGATTTCCAACATCTTTGACGCTCTGTTCTGACACGTGTACAATGCAACATGTGTACAATGCAAACGGTATGGGGAAGACATTCCCATTATCGGAAATCGCCGCGCGCAGGTTACGAGGATGGCTGCCGCGCCGGGCGTATACCGTAAGAGTTCAGGAGTTTCGATGACCGCGCCCAAGTACAGCCGCGTAGCACTCTATCTGCAGGATAAACACTCGATCCGTGAGGGGATGGAGTATGTGCGCTATGCGGAAGAGAAGGGGTTTGAGGCGGTCTGGCAGGCGGAAAGCCGACTGGTGCGAGATGCGATCGTGCCGATGGCCGCTTTCGCCGCGGTCACGGAGCGCATCCAGATTGGGTCGGGCGTGATCAACAACTGGACGCGCAACATCGGGCTGCTGGCGGCCACTTTTCTGACACTGGATGACCTGGCGCCGGACCGTGTGATCTGCGGCGTCGGCGCTTGGTGGGACCCGCTGGCCAGGAATGTCGGCATCAGCCGGCGCAGGCCGTTGAAGGCGATGCGGGAGACGGTGGAGGTCACGCGGCGGCTGCTGGCGATGGAGAACGTGACATTCGAGGGCGAGTTTCACCAGGTGAACGGCATCGAGCTGGATGTGGTCCATGGGCGCCAGGCGCCGCGCAACGTTCCCATCATGATCGGGGCGACGGGGCCGAAGATGATGGAGCTGACCGGGGAGATCGCGGACGGCGCGGTGTTGAACTACTGTGTGCCACCGGACTATAACCATATGGCGCTGGAGCGGCTGGAGGCGGGCGCGAAACGGGCGGGGCGCAGCCTGGATGATGTCGACCGCCCGCAGCTGATCGTCTGCTCGGTGCACGAGGACCAGCAGACGGCGCTGGACGGCGCGCGTGAGCTGCTCACCCAGTACCTGGGGCAGCAGCCGCATATCGCGCAGGCGAGCGGTGTCAAGCCGGAGGTTGTCGAGCAGATTCAGTCGATTCTGGGCTGGCCGGCGACGCGGGAACAGGTGCGCAAGGCGATGCCGTTGGTGCCGGACGAACTGGTCACGCGCATCACCGCGAGCGGTACGCCGGAGGAGGTGAAGAAGAAGGTGCGCGAGTATATGGACAACGGCGCCACCTGCCCAATTCTTTATCCTCTGGGCGATGTAAGACTGATGATCGATACGTTCGCGGGTGGGTTTTAGTTGTTCTCTGTGGGCTGAATATGTACCGCTTCTGCACATCCCCCCTGACATTGACAGATGCTTTGAAGTTGAAGGCGGAGCACGGCGCGGCCGCCCGTTTCATCGCCGGCGGCACCGACCTCCTCATCGATCTGGCTCGCGACGGTAGTGCGGACGGCGCCGAGATGGGGCTGATCGATCTGACGCGTATCCCGGGCCTGGCCGACATCTGGGAGGAGGAGGGCGCGCTCCATCTGGGTCCGCTGGTGACGCATAATCAGTGCGTGCGTAGCCGGTCGGTCGTGGAGAAGGCGTTCCCGCTGGCGCGGGCGTGCTGGGAGGTGGGCGCGCCGCAGATCCGGAACCGGGCGACGGTCGCCGGCAATCTCGTCACGGCCAGCCCGGCCAACGACTCGATCGTGCCGCTGATGGCGCTGGATGCGAGCGTGCGCCTCGAGAGCGCAGCGCGAGGCAGCCGCACACTGCCGCTGGCGCGCTTTTTCCGCGGCGTGCGTCAGGTGGACCTGGCGGACGACGAGATGCTGACGCGTATCTCCATTCCGCTGCCGGGCTCGGCGCGGCGGGGCAACTTTATCAAGTTGGGGCTGCGGCGGGCGCAGGCGATCAGCATTTTGAGCGCGGCCGGTTCAGTTGCCTGCGACGGCGGGGCGGACTGGGCGTCGGCGGCGGTTACGCATGCGGCAGTCGCGCTGGGCGCGGTTGCGCCGACGGTGGTGCGGGCGACGGAGGCCGAAGCCTATCTGATCGGCAAGACACTGACCGAGCAGACGATCGAGGAGGCGGCGCGGCTGGCGGCAACGCAGGCGCGTCCTATAGACGATCTGCGCGGCAGCGCGGATTACCGAAAAGCCATGGTGGAGACGCTGGTCGCCCGCCTGTTGCGCCAGCTGCGGGAAGGGCGCGAGCGCGAAGGATGGCTGGAGACGCCGGTGACGCTGTGGGGCGATACTGATGGACGCTGGCCGGTCTCGACGGGGCTGGAAACCGCGGCAACGGTCAACGGCGGCGCGGTCGAGCTTGAAGGCGGCATGACGCTGCTGGACAGCCTGCGGGCAGCGGGTTTTGTTGGCGTGAAGGAGGGCTGCGCTGAGGGTGAATGCGGGGCCTGCACGGTCTATCTGGACGGCATGGCGGTCATGGCGTGCCTTGTGCCGGCGGAGCGGGCGGCGGGCAGCGAGGTCGTGACGGTCGAGGGATTGACCGGTTCGTCGGCGGAGTCCTCGGAGCTGCTGCACAGGGTGCAGCAGGCGCTGATCGAGAGCGGCGGCGTGCAGTGCGGATTCTGTACGCCGGGGATTGTGATGTCGGCGGCGGCGCTGCTGGATGAGCGTACCAACCCCGACCGCCTGGAGGCGCAGGAGGCGCTGACGGGCAACCTGTGCCGTTGCACGGGGTATCGGAAGATTCTGGACGCGGTGGTAGCGGCGGGGCGGAAAGATAGGGGTTAGGGGCTAGGGG